>JAWRIJ010000134.1:0-51591 GCA_040307975.1 Oscillospiraceae bacterium
AGAAAGGCGGCGTTTAACGCCGCCTTTCTCTCATTTTGCAAGCTTTTTGAAGTATTTCTCGCGCGTTTCCCTGTATTTTTGGTCAAACTCCGCGTCGCCTCCCTGGTGGAGCCGCCGGATATAGTCGTGCCGGTCGCTCAGAACGGTCGCATCCGAAAGCGCGAGCGTATAGATGCCGATGTTGGAACACTGGTCGGAAATACGCTCGATGTTCACCAGCATGTCGAGGAACGAAAGCCCTGCGTTGACGCTGCACGCCCCTTCCCTCACGCGCTTGATATGATTTGCACGCACTGCCGCGATCAGGTCGTCGACAGTCTCCTCGACCGGCTCAATTCGTCGCGCCGCGCGCGTGTCGAGCGCGCGAAAGCTTTGCCCCGCGTATCCCGTGACCTCGTCGAGCGCTTCACGCAGCACCCGAAGTTCTCCGAGCGCCGCGTCAGAAAAACCGGCGCCACGGTCGCGCAGCTCCTGTGCGTTCTCGGTCAGGTTCACCGCGTAATCGCCGATGCGCTCAAACTCAGAAAAGCACTGGATATAATAGTTGAGCAGCTCGCTTCCCTGTCCCGTGGTCACATGGGGCGAGAGCCGGACGAGATAATTGTCCACACGGTCCGCCAGCAGGTCGAGACGGTCCTCGTTCTGTTCGATGGCTTCGATAGCGTGTTTGTCATAGCTCTGCAGCACATTCATCGCGCCGAGCACCGCTTCGCGGGACAGCTCCGCCATCTTCGAGATGGCGCGCGCCGCGCCGGAGAGCGCCAGTGCAGGAGAGGAAAAAAACTTCTCGTCGAGCTGTTCCAGCTCTCGCTCCACGCTGACGCCGGTTTGCGCGTCGTCAGCGACCAGCTTGCGTGAAGCTGCCTCCAGCCGTCCGCATACCGGCAGCAGCGCCACTGCGGAAACCAAGCGGAACGCCGTGTGGACGTTCGCGATACCGCCGGAGGTGATCGTTTGGCTCCAAAGTCCGTCCAACAGGCCCGCGCGCCGCAGAATAAACATGCCAAGCACGATCAGCACCGAGCCCGCGGCGTTGAACAGGATATGCACCACACCCGTCCGCTTTGCGTCCGCCTTGGAGCCGATGGCGCAGACGATGGCAGTCGTCACGCAGTCGCCGATGTTGACGCCGATTACAATCGGCCACACCGCTCCAAAGGTCAGCACGCCCGTCATGGACAGCGCCTGCAGGATACCGATCGTCGCGGAAGAGCTTTGCAGCAGGAACGCCACGCCCGCGCCCGCAAGAAAGCCGAGCACCGGCGTATCCGCAAGGTTTACAAAGGTGCGCGCAAACGACTCGGACGACGAGAGCGGGCTGACCGCCGCCGTCATGTTGAGAAGGCCCGTAAACAGAATGGCAAAACCCATCGCGATCTGTCCGACCGTGCTCGAATGGCGGGTCTTGATCGCCATGAGGAAAAGGATGCCCGCAATCGCGGCTAGCGGTGCGAGCGTCGAGGGCTTGAACAGCTCGATCCACGACGCGCCGCCGTCTGCGTCAAGGTCAAGCAGGCGGATGATCTGCCCCGTGACGGTCGTGCCGACGTTCGCGCCGATGATGACGCCGAGCGACTGGCGCAGCGTAAGGACGCCCGCGCCGACGAGACCGGAGGTCAAAACGATAGTCGCGGTAGAGCTTTGGATGAGCGCGGTGACGGCAAGCCCGAGGAAGAAGCCGACAAACGGGCTGTTCGTCACCTTTTCCATTGCGCCCTTGAGCGCGCCGGAGGAGCTTTCCTTAAGCCCGTCTCCCATCAGACGCATGCCGTAAAGAAACAGCGCGAGCCCGCCGAACATGGAGATCATGTGAAAAACCGTCATGGCAAAACGTTCCTTTTCCTTGGTAGGGGGCTTTGCGCCCCGCCAAATAGTATGGTAACGGGCAAACGAAAAAAAAGCAAGAATAGTTTGCAATTTTCTGCCGCCGTGGTACAATATGGAAAAATGTACGGAGGTTTCAAGTCATGCTGCAAAATACCTGTCCCATCGGTGTGCTCGACTCCGGCGTCGGCGGTCTGACCGTCGTGCGCCAAATCCAGCGTCTGCTCCCCGGTGAGGATATCATCTATTTTGGCGACAGCGCCAACTGCCCCTACGGCAACCGTTCCGCGGATGAGATCTTTGAACTGACGATGCGGATGTTGCGCCGCCTAGAGCGTCGGGAGGTCAAATGCGTCGCCATTGCCTGCAACACCATCTCGACAATGGTGGAGCGTCTGCGCCCCGAGTGCCCGTTCCCGCTCATCAGCGTCGTGGAAGCGGGCGCGGACTATGTCGTGCAGGAAAAACTCGCGCGCGTCGGCCTGATTGCGACCGAGTTCACCGTCTCCACCGGCGCGTATGAGGCGCGTATCCACGCGGGAAACCCCGACTGCTTCGTTTCCGCGAAGGGCTCGCCCAACCTCGCCGCGCTCATCGACCGCGGCGACTTCAACCGCGCCGCCATCAACGAAGAGATCACCGAACAGGTGGATATCATCCTCTCGCGCGGTGACATCCATGATCTGATCCTCGGCTGCACGCACTTCCCCATCGTCGCGGAAAACTTCCACGACTGTTTCCCCGATCTGCGCCTGATCGACCCCGCCGAGCAGGAGGCCGTGGCGCTGAAGAATCTGCTCGTCTATCGCACGCTGACCAATCCGCAAACACGCGGCAAGCTCCTCATCGAGACCTCCGGCGATCCCGAGGTCTACGAAAAAGTCGCCTCTTTGCTCTCGCTCCACGGCCCCGAGAGTTGTACCAAGGCAGCGCTCGAATAACCGCAGTCAGAAAAGTCCCGCCGCGCGGCGGGGCTTTTCTTTACTCCTCCGGCTCCTCCCACGGACGCATCGTGGCGACGAGGCGGTGGATGGGAACGCCCTGCTCATAGAACTTCGCCTCGTAGTCCGTCATCACGCCTTGTACTCCGTCCGCGTGGAGGTCGTCCGTTACCTCGCTGAGCGTAAAACCGAAGCGCGGGATCTCCTCGGTGGAAAACGCGAATAGCTTCTCGTTATCGCTCTTGAACCAAATCTGCCCCTCCGGCGCAAGCACTCTGCGATAGAGCCGCAGGAAGTTTCCGTGCGTCAGACGGCGCTTCGCCTGATTGCTCTTGGGCCACGGGTCGCAGAAATTGATATAGATGCGCCCCACCTCGCCGGGGGCAAAAAACTCCGGAAGCTGGCTGGCGTCCGCGTCGATGAACCATACGTTGCGCAGCTCCTCACGAGCGGCGCGCTCCATGGCCATCACCATCGCATCCGGCACCTTTTCAATGGCGAGAAACAGCACGTCCGGCTCCGCCTTCGCGGTCTCGGCGGTGAAGCGCCCCTTGCCGCAGCCGAGCTCCACGCGCAGCTCGCGCGCATGCGGCATCAACTCGCGCCAACGCCCGCGGCGATCATAGGGATCCTTGATCTGATACGCCGCGCAACGCTCCATACGGGGGGCAAGGTTCTTCTTTTTCCTCATTCGCATTGGGACTTCCCTCTCTTTCCTCCCCGTATGATACCCGAAACAGGCCGCGCAGGCAAGAGGAAAACTCGATTGTTAATAAAATAACGAATTTCCCCCACTTCCTCTTGCAAATCTGCCGCGCGTTGCTTATAATGAGTGTAATATTGTAAAGGAGGAAGTCCTATGCCTTTTGTCAAATATGAGCCCAAGGGTGATTTTGCCTATCTCATCATTGATCGCCCCGAGGCGCTCAACGCGCTTAACGCGCAGGTCCTCGCCGATTTGGACGCCGCGCTGGACGCAGTCGACCTGAACACGATCCGCTGCCTGATCGTGCGCGGCGCAGGCGAAAAGTCCTTCGTCGCGGGCGCGGACATCGCGCAGATGAAGGATCTCGATCCCGCCGGCGGCGAAGCCTTCGGCAAACAGGGCAACGACGTCTTTTTGAAGCTGGAGCGCTTCCCCATCCCTGTCATCGCGGCAGTCGGCGGCTACGCGCTCGGCGGCGGCTGTGAGCTGGCGATGGCGTGCGATTTCCGCATCTGCTCCGATACCGCCGTGTTCGGCCAGCCCGAGGCCGGCCTCGGCATCACGCCGGGCTTCGGTGGCACGCAGCGCCTTGCGCGTATTGTCGGCCCCGGCATGGCAAAGCAGATGATCTACACCGCCCGCAACATCAAGGCGGACGAGGCGCTGCGCATTGGGCTCGTCAACACCGTTCATCCCGCGGATGAGCTCTACGCCGCGGCGGAAAAGCTCGCCGGCCAGATCGCCGCCAACGCCCCTATCGCCGTGCGCGCCTGCAAAAAGGCGATGAACGAGGGCGCGGCAAAGCCCATCGCGGACGCCGTCGTCTGTGAGGAAAAGGCGTTCGGCTCCTGCTTCCAGACCGCCGACCAGCAGGAGGGCATGGGCGCTTTCCTCGAAAAACGCAAACACAATCCCTTTACCAATCGTTGAGATCCCTGAATTTCAAATAAAATCTGTAGGAGGAACACGACAATGAAAGTAGCAATCTTCGGCGCCGGCACCATGGGCAGCGGCATCGCGCAGGTCTTTGCGGCAAAGGGTCACACCGCCCTGATGTACGCGTCTTCCGTTGCGTCCGCGCAGCGTCACAAGGACAAGCTCGCCGCGTCGCTCCAAAAGCGCGTCGAGAAGGGCAAGATGGATGAAGCCGCCATGAAGTCCATCCTCGATAACATCCTCGTCGAGGAGAAGTCCGCCGCGGCGGACGCCGACCTCGTCATCGAGTGCGTCAAAGAGGAAATGGCGACGAAAAAAGAGCTTTTGAACGAGCTCGACGCCATGTGCAAGGACTCCACCATTTTCGCGACGAACACCTCCTCCCTCTCTGTCACCGAGATGGGTCTCGGTCTCAAGCATCCCGTCATCGGCATGCACTTCTTCAATCCCGTACCCAGTATGAAGCTCGTCGAGGTCATCCGCGGTGCGAACACCACGCAGGAGACTTTCGATTTCATTTACAACCTCTCCAAGGAGATCGGCAAGGAACCAGTCGAGGTCGCCGAAGCTCCCGGCTTTGTCGTCAACAAGATCCTCATCCCGATGATCAACGAGGCGATCGGTCTTGTCGAGACCGGCGTTGCCTCCGTGGAGGATATTGATAAGGCAATGCAGCTCGGCGCGAACCACCCGATGGGCCCCCTCGCCCTCGGCGACTTCATCGGCCTCGACGTCTGCCTCGCCATCATGAACGTCCTCTATGACGAAACCGGCGATCCGAAGTACCGTCCCGCGCTGCTCCTCAAGAAGATGGTGCGCGGCGGCCAGCTCGGCAAGAAGAGCGGCAAGGGCTTCTACGACTACAGTAAGTGAGAAAAACACAAGAAAAGGACGGCGTTGCCGTCCTTTTCTTGTGCCGCATTGCTATTACCATTTTACTTTTCAGTAGTCGGATCGGAGGGGCGCGGTCTCAGCGCTTGGTGCCGATTGACGGCATGATCGGCACACCCGCGGCGTCCGCGCAGTACACCACGCACTCCCTGCCGCACACGGTTTCGACGCGCGCAAGGCAGAACAGTTCGACGAGCGGAAAAGGGCATTGTGGCGCATAAGGCAACGCTACGCATCGTATTCCGTCTTTTGCGCACCACATTGCTCCCTCGGACGCCGCAAGCTGTGCGTTCAGCCGCGCGTCCTCAAAAAATGGACGTCCCAAAAGCGCGCGTCCGTCTCCCCTGAGCGGATACCATTCCGTTTGCTTTTCTTCCATCATTTGTCCCCCTAAAAAAGAAAAAAAGAGCCTATGTCCATTTCTATGACATAGACTCATTTTTTATGTATCGAACAAAGTCGACCGCTATTTGATCGTATACCCGCCACGGACGAGCAGCTTGGTCGTCGCCGCAGTTGCCTTGACTCCGCGCCCGTCAATTGTCATCATATAGAGGTGGTTTTTAACGAGCGCCTTGCCGCCGCCAAGAGTCGAGCCGTCCGTCTCGTCAATGAGTCCCGGCGCAGACGATGCGACGCAATTTGCCGTGCCGACGCGTAGCATCACCTCACATCCAATCTCTCCGTAGAGGGTCTTATCCATTGGTACGTCCACAACTGTAAAGGTTTCTCCCTTTTCAGATTCGCCTGACGTCGGCAGAGTCGTACCATACTGCTCGACAAGCATCTGCGCGTCCTTTTGCGCCTGCTCATTCAGCTTGTCCGCAAGCTCCTTGTTCCTCGCCTCCGCCTGCTCGTCCACCTTGCCAAGCATCTGTGGCAGGAACGTCTCGTTCAGGTAACTGAGCGTCACAAGCGGATCGCCCTCCGAACCCGCGCCGCCCGCTGCGGCGGTGAGCAGCACCAGCGCATAGCTTGTCAACAGCAGCGCCGCGAGACGGATCATCCAATGGTTCTTTTTCATATAGACCGATACCTTTCTTTCAGGGAAACAGCCGTTTTTTACGGCTGTTTCCCCGTTTTATCAAACAAATTGTGTATGCTGCAAGCCAAAGCTCACCGCGATTGCCGCGTCGATCTTGCCCATGATCTCCCCGTCGACCCGTCCCATGCGCTCGCGCAGCCGCCGCTTATCAAGCGTACGGATCTGCTCAAGCAGCACAACCGAGTCGCGCGGCAGACCGCAATCCGGTGCCGCGAGCGAAATATGGGTCGGCAGCTTCGCTTTATTCGTCTGCGACGTGATCGCGGCGGCAATGACGGTCGGGCTGTATCGGTTTCCGGTGTCGTTCTGCACGATCAAAACCGGCCGGACGCCTCCCTGCTCGCTCCCGACCACGGGAGAGAGGTCGGCGTAATAGATCTCGCCTCGTTTTACGTTGGTATCCACGCTGTTCACACTCCGAGCGGAAGAAGTCCTCCGGGCCGCGCCCAAAAGGCTGTTTTCATTCTCCCACGCGGGGACGGAATTTATACCACGATTTCCCGCCCCTGTTCATCCTACGCGCCGGAGCGGGAAATCGTTCCGATCTATTTTATAAGTCTATTGCTTTTCCGTGTTCAAAATATACCCGCGGCACTCGCTTCGACACCGCGCACAGCAGCTCGTAGGAGATGGTGCCCGCCAACTTCGCCGCTGCCTCGCAGGGAACATGATCCCCATAGATTTCTATCTCGTCTCCAACCTTTAGGTCGGGCATATCGGTCACATCGATCATGCACATATCCATGCAGATACGTCCCACCTGCGGCGCGTCGCCATAGGGCGTGCGCACAACAAGACGTCCCGACAGCGCGCGGTGCAGCCCGTCGGCGTAGCCGATAGGCAAAACTGCGATGCGGCTGGGTCTGTCCGTATAATATTCCCGCCCGTAGCTGATCGAACAGCCCGCGTCAAAGTCCTTAATGGTGGAAACGACCGTCTTGAGCCGCATAACGGGCTTCATTCCCATACGTTCGGCGAGGTCGCCCGCGCCGTAAAGGATGATGCCGCAGCGCACCATGTCCCACGCCCACTCGGGGTAAAACGCAATGCCGCCCGCGTTGCAGCAATGATGCAGGCGGAAACGAAAATCGCCCGCGCGTTCCACCGCGTCGATCATTTGAAGGAAACGCTCGTGCTGTGTCTTGGTGAATTCGACGCACTCCGGCGCGTCCTCGTCGGAGACGGCGAAGTGCGTGAACACGCCCTCGGCGTCGAGGTGTTTGAGCTTCAGCACTTCCAAAATGTCGCGCAGGCTCGCGTCAAAGTGGCTCTCATCGCACTGGAAGCCAAGGCGGCCCATACCGGTGTCGAGCTTGATATGGATTTTCATCCGCTTCCCCGTCCGCGCCGCCGCCTCGTCGTAAGCGCGTGCAATCTCAAGGTTGGGCACCGCCTGCGTCATGTCGAGCCGTACGATGCGCTCGCCCTGCTCCGCGGGCGTATAGCCGAGCATCAGAATTGGCAGGGCAACGCCTCCTTCGCGCAGCTCCGCCGCCTCCTCAATGTTCGAAACCGCCAGATACGCCGCACCAAGACGCTCCAGCTTCTCCGCCACGCGCACAGCACCGTGTCCGTAGGCATCCGCCTTGATCACACCGAGCAGCTTGGCGTCCGGCCCGACCTGTTTTCGGATCACGTCGAAATTGTGTTCTAAGTTATCTAAGTCTATCTCCGCCCAGGTACGTTTGAGCTGCGCTGACATCCAAAAGGCTTCCTTTCCGGAAAAAATCTTTCTTAGGATGTTAGTATATCACGGAATGTAAAATCCGTAAACTCCAAATCTGCCAAAATCTCCCCGTCGTGCTCAATCTCGGCATAAAGCGGCAGGCCTTCCCCGTCAAAATATCCCGTGACGAAGAGTTTATCCCCTTCCCGCTCGGTTTCAAAACACAATCGCAGCGCGTCTGTTTCCCCATCAAGGCGTTCCATGCTCCGCTCGGTGACGCAGCCGTTCGCAACGGCACGCAGGAAAACATCCGTCGCGTTCAGCGCCGAAACGCCCCGCCCGACGCTGCCCGCGTCCAGCATCGTACCCTCAAAGCGCAGCGTCAGCTGTTCCCCGTTCTCTATGACCGCGCCTACGCCCGCAAGCTCCTCTGGAGATAGCACTTCGACATGTGTTTCGCCGTTCTTCCTGCTCACATCGAGCGTATAGCGCAGCGTTTCGCCTCCGTGGACGTCGGATACCTCCACGCGCGCCGCGCAATCCGTCATGCCGGCGTAGCGCGCTTGCAGCTGCTCCGTCCGGTCTTTCTCCTCCCGCTGTGCGGCGCAGGCGGTCAGCGTCAGGGCGATAATTGTCAGCAGGGTCAAAATACTACGTTTCATAGGCGCCTCCTTCGCAAGCTTTGCTTCGTGATTTCTATGCGGGGAAGCTTGTCTATGATACCGCTTTTTCGCGCCGCCGTCGATGGAAATATTTTTCTTGTATCACCCCGCCGTTTATGATAGAATTATTTTAATAATGGGAGGTGCCATCATGGTTTTGCAGGAATCTGGCGAGATGTATTTGGAGACGATCCTCGTCCTTTCGCAGAAAAGCAGTCTCGTCCGCGCGATCGACGTCGGTGAGGAGATGGGTTTCTCCCGTCCCAGTGTCAGCCGCGCCGTGCATCTGCTCGCTAAGGGCGGCTTCATCAACATCGACCGCGGCGGCGGATTGACCCTCACCGACGCGGGGCTGGAGGTCGCGGAGAAAATCTACGAGCGTCACACAGTGCTCTCGCAGTGGCTCGTTTCGCTTGGCGTGGACGAGGAGACCGCCACCGAGGACGCTTGCAAGATCGAGCACGACCTCAGTGACAAGTCCTTTGCCGCCATCAAGTCGCATATCAAGAAGCATGTCTGACGACAGCTTTCGCAGCATGTCTCAGCAAATCAAAAAAAACGCTCCGAAAGAGAACTTTCGGAGCGTTTTTATAACCGCCAGCCGGCAATTGTCAATCTGCCACCGTCGGGACGGCTTCCGGTGGGATAGGGCAGACATAGCCCGACGCCGTACGGCGCGCAAATTCCTCGCGCGCCTCTTTGAGCAGCGAAGCGTCAGCAAAGAGGTCGATCGCGCTCGCGCAGAGCACCTTGCCCGCGTGCAGCGCCGCCTTGTGCCCGATGGAGGTCGCGCCGCAGGAGACGTTCTGCCAGCTATGCCCCGGGCAGCCGCTCGGGAACGCCGCCACGTGGCATTGCACCGTAGGCGCCAGCCAGCTCACATCGCCCACGTCGGTCGAACCAGGGCTGAATGCGTCGCCCGTATAGAGCGGCAGCAGAAAATCGTTCATTGCGTGTCCGTGCGCCTTTTGAAGCTTCTTCACTTCGGCGGCATAGTCTTCGCTCGCGGCGGAGCCGGTGCCTGGCGTCCGCCCTTCGCCGTAGGTCGCTTTCAGCTCCGCGGCAAACGCAAGCTCCCGCTCCGTATACTCCGGCACGCCGAGCGCCTCGAAGTTTCGGTATAGCAGCGCTTCCAGCGCGTGGTTGCTCACGGTGTCCGCCGTGCCGTCGATGAACTTGCGCTCGAAAGTCGTCTCCGTCATCAGCGCCGCGCCCTCGGCGATCTTATCGACGCGCGCTTGCAGCTCCACCGCCTCTGCGACATGGTTGGAGCGCACCATGTAGAGCACCGTCGCCTTCGGCTGCACGACGTTCGCGCTGCGCCCACCTGCGTCGGTGACCGCGTAGTGGATACGCGCTCGCTCCGGCATGTGCTCGCGCAGAAACTGCACGCCTACATTCATCAGCTCCACCGCGTCAAGCGCACTGCGCCCGCGCTCCGGCTCGCCCGCGGCGTGGGCGGCAACGCCGTGGAAGGTATACTGCACCTGAATGGTCGAGTTGCACGACCCCGTCGCCACCTCGTTGCAGTCGTCTGGATGCCACGTAAGCGCCGCATCGAGGCTCTTCCACAGCCCCTCGCGCGCCATGAACGCCTTTGCCGCGCCGCCTTCCTCACCCGGACAGCCGTACAGGACGACCGTTCCCGCCGTCTTGGTCTCCTCCAGGTACCGCTTGACGCCGAGCGCTGCGGCAAACGCGCCCGCGCCGAGCATATTGTGCCCGCAGCCGTGGCCCGTACCGCCCTCGACAAGCGGCTGCGGCGTCGTCTCCCCGCCCTTCTGGGAAAGGCCGGAGAGCGCGTCGTACTCGGCGAGGATACCGATCACCGGCTTTCCCGCGCCAAACGACGCGGCAAATGCCGTCGGGATATCGCAGATCCCCTTCTCCACGGCAAATCCCTCGCGCTCAAGCACCTCGCAGTAGAGCGCAGCGGACTTCACCTCCTCCAGCGACAGCTCCGCAAAGCCCCAGATCTTGTCCGCGACGGAGCAGATCAGCTCCTTCTTCTCGTCAATAAGCGCCAAAGCGCGTTGTTTCTCGTTCGTCATATTGCCCTCCGATTTCAAAAAAAGCGGCTATGCCGCTTTTTTTGAGAGTTATAGTACCTTGCTCAGGAAGTCCTGCAATCTTGGGTTCTGTGGATGGTTGAACAGCTCCTCGGGCGCGTTCTCCTCCAGCAGCTTGCCATCCGCCATAAAGAGTACGCGGTTGCCCACCTCGCGGGCGAAGCCCATCTCGTGCGTAACGACCACCATCGTCATGCCCTCATGCGCCAGTTCCTTCATCACGTCGAGCACCTCGCCGACCATCTCGGGGTCGAGCGCGCTCGTCGGCTCGTCAAAGAGCATGACCTCCGGCTCCATCATCAGCGCGCGCACAATGGCGATACGCTGCTTCTGTCCGCCGGAGAGCTGGATGGGATACGCGTTTGCGCGATCGTCGAGCCCCACGCGCTTCAAGAGCGTCATCGCCTTTGCTTCCGCTTCCGCCTTGGGCGTTTTCTTGACCTGGATGGGCGCGAGCGTCATGTTCTCCATAACGGTCTTGTGCGGGAAGAGGTTGAAGTGCTGAAACACCATGCCCATCTTTTGGCGGTGCTTGTCAATGTCGAGCTTGACGAGCTTGCCCTCGGCGTTTTTGACCTTTTTCTGCGTGATGTCCACGCCGTCGAAGATGATAGCGCCGCTCGTCGGCTCCTCCAAAAGGTTCAGCGAGCGCAGGAGCGTGGACTTGCCCGAGCCGGACGGTCCTATAACCACCATCACGTCGCCCTTGTTGATGTCCACGGTGACGCCGTCGAGCGCATGAAGAGCGCCGTCGTTGTAATACTTTTTGAGGTCCTTGACCTGAATGAGCTTATCGGACGTCGCCACGGCGCATCCTCCTTTCAAAGAAAGCAAGCAGCTTATTGAGGATAAAGGTCACCACAAAATAGAGGATCGCCACGATGACCAACGGCTCGATGGGCAAGTATGTCGTGCCCTTGATCTGCAGGTACTGCGTCATGAGATCCCCGATGAAGAAGGTAGACGCAAGCGAGGTGTCCTTCACCAGCATAATAAACTCGTTGCCGAGAGCCGGCAGGATGTTCTTGATCGCCTGCGGCAATACGATCTGCTTCATGGTCTGCCCCTGACTCATGCCGAGGCTTCGGGACGCCTCGGTCTGCCCGATGTCCACCGCCTGAATACCCGAGCGGATGATCTCGGACACGTACGCCGCCGAATTGCACAAAAGCGCGATCGCCACGCAGGCATACTTCTGCTTTTGAAGCAAAGGGATCAGCGTAGGCAGTCCAAAATAGAAAAAGTAGAGCTGCAAGAGCATCGGCGTGCCCCGGATGATGCCGGTATACGCGCCCGCGAGCCAATTCAGCGGCTTGAATTTCGACATACGCATCAGGGCAAGCAACGCCCCGAACACCGTGCCGAACACAACGGCAATGGCAGCCAGAGAAAGCGTATAGCCAAGACCCGAGATCAGAAACTTATCCCAGTATTTGACCCAAATGCTCCATGTTTTCTCCAAACTAAATAAACTGTTCATAGTACCTCTCCCGCCATACAAGCCGGGGCATAAGCGTCCCGGCCTGTATCGGCAGCTTTGTTTTCTTCCCGTCAGGGGGCTCAGCCCGCGGCACCCGCGGCAGGGGCATCCTCCACGCTGACCTCAAGCGCGCTCTCGCTCTCGGCGGCCTTGAGCGCCTCGTCGTACCACGGGCCGTACATGCCGCCGTCATACGCCTTCTTCAGCGCCGCGTTCACCGCCTCAAGCAGCGCGGTCTCGCCCTTTTGGATCATGATGACGTTGGCCTCGTACGCCTCGTCAACCGTAAACTCCCACGCGCACTGCACAAGGTCGGAGTTGTTCGCCATGATCTGCTCACCATTGCCCTTCGCGACCGCCAGCGCCTCAATGTTGCCGCTTTGGAGCTCCAGCACGCCCACGCCGATGTCGCCAATGGTCACGCACTTGGCGTCGGGAAGCTGTTCGGTGACAAGCTGCATTTGGAGCGAAGCGTTCTGCGCGCCAACATCCTTGCCGCTGAAGTCCTCAGCCTTGGTATACTTTGCCGCGTCCGCCTTGCGGATCAGCAGAACCTGCTCGGTCTCGTTGTCGCCGGCATAGTAGTAATCGGAAAGCTCATAATTTTCGGCTCTTTCCTTCGTCCAGGAGTAGCCGGAGATGGACATCGGCACCGTGCCAGTGTAAACGGCTGTCTGGCAGGCGTCAAAGCTCATTGCCTGAATCTCCAGCTTGACGCCGAGCTCCTGCGCGATGTACTTGGCGAGCGAAACGTCAAAGCCGACGTACTGCTCTTGGCCCGATTTGGACGAATCCACAAACTCCATCGGGGAGAAGTCCGGCGAGGTCGCCACGGTCAGCACGCCGTCCGCCTTGATCTTCTCCAGCGCATTCGCGGGAGCGGCGGTATTCGCCTTTTGGTTTCCGCCGCAGGCGGCAAGAGACAACACCATCATCGTTGCAAGCAGCAAAGCAAGCATCTTCTTCATCATAATATCCTCCTCATTCCAACAACGGATGTCTTCGTTGTTTTATGTTTGAATAATAATCCATTTTCCGTCTGCCGTCAATCATTATTTTAACAATATTATGCACAAATATTCAAAAATACCCTGTGCAAATTGCACAGGGTATTCACCGTGTAATGCATATATGCAGTTTTTATGCACTATCGTATGCAAGATTCCGGTTTCATGCGAGGATATTTGAAAGGTTGTCGAGGATCGCTCTCGCAACGCCCGGATTGTTCATGGAATAGACATGCACGGTGTTGAAGCCGTTGGCGAACAGGTCGATGATTTGGTCGGTCGCGTAAGCGATGCCCGCCTGGCGCATCGCCTCCGGCGTCTCGCCGAAGGCGTCAAGGATACGGCGGAAGCGCTCGGGCAGCGTCGTACCGGAGAGCTTGATCGTGCGCTTGATGGTCTTGGCGTTGACGATGGGCATGATGCCCGGATGCACCGGCACGGTGACCCCCGCCTCGCGCAGGTGGTACATATAACTGTAAAACACAGGGTTGTCGAAGAACATCTGCGTCACGAGGAAATCCATTCCCGCGTCGACCTTTTCCTTGAGGCGGCGGATGTCCTCCCGCTGATTCGGCGCGTCGGGATGCGTCTCGGGATAGCAGGCGCCAGCAACGCAAAGGCTCGGGTCAAACGCCTTGATGTCGCGCACAAGCTCAATGGCGTGGTGATAGCTCTGTTCCTTGAGCTCGAAGCCCTCGGGGATATCGCCGCGCAGGGCAAGGATGTTCTCAACGCCCTTGCTTTTGAGCTTCGTGAGCTGCTCCTGAATCCGCTCGCGGCTCGACGTGATGCACGTGAGGTGCGCCATGACGGGAATGCCCGCGCTCTTTTGCAGCTCCTCGGAAAGCGCGGCGGTGTACTCGCTCGTTCCGCCGCCCGCGCCGTAGGTAACGCTCATAAACGCGGGCTTCAGCGCGGCGATCTCACGTGCCGCGCGCTCCACGCTCTCGCGCGTGTCCGCGGTCTTGGGCGGGAACACCTCAAAGGAGACGGAATATTTTTTGTCCTCCATGATGCTGCTGATCTTCATAACGGTCCTACCTCCCGTCGGAATTTGTCGATATTCTATCACAATTTGCCGAAAAATACAATAAGGGTATCGGGCAAGCACCCGATACCCTTTGTCAAAAGCGCCTTACACGCGGCGCAGGCAGACGGAAACAAGGCTCTCGCGGTGGTCGTGCGCGTGTGCCTCCGCCGCCCAGCGCTTCTCAAGCGCGCGCAGCTCCACATGATAGAGCGTCAGCAGCAGCGCGTCGGCAAACAGCCACGCCGCCGGATTCGCGCAGCACACGGCAAAGAAGCCGTAGCGCCCCACGAGGCCGAATGCGACCAGCGCGCGCGCGACGAGCTCCGCGAGCCCCGCGCCCATCGCCTGCTGGGAAAAGCCCATGCCCTGCAGGCCGTTGCGATAGATGAAGATGACCGCAAGCATCGGGTACGCCGCGCCGTTGAAGGTGAGATAGCGATGCACATCGGCAAGGATCGCCGCCTCACCGCCGTCGATGAAGAACGTCGCGACCGCGCTGCCGAGGTAGTAGTTGAACGCAAACGCCGCCGCGCTGTAGACAAAGCACATCACCGTCACGGCGTTCATGCCCTTGCGGATGCGGTCGAGGTTCTTCGCGCCAAGGTTCTGCCCGCAGTAGGTCGCCATCGCGATACCGCAGCTCTCCAGCGGAGCGCTCACGAGCATATGCACCTTGCTGCCAGCGGAGACCGCCGCGACCGCCGCCGTACCGAGCCCGTTGACCGCGCTCTGTACCATGATGGATCCGATAGCTGTGATGGAAAACTGCAAGCCCATCGGCACGCCGATACCCGCGATCAGGCGCATCCGTCGCGGATCGGGGCGCCAATCGTCGCGCGCGAGTCGCAGCATCGGCACGCGGCGGTGGATATAGACGAGGCAGGCGACGCCGGCAAAGGCCTGGGAGAGCACCGTCGCGTACGCCGCGCCCTCGACACCCGTGCCAACTACCTTCATAAAGAGTATGTCCAGCACAATGTTGATGCTCACCGCGCCCATCAGGAAATAGAGCGGCGTGCGGCTGTCACCCAATGCGCGCAGTACGCCGGAGCCGAGGTTGTAGAGAATGGTCGCGCCCGCGCCGAGGAACACGATGGAGATGTAGCGGTACGCCTCGTCATAGATCTCCGCGGGCGTATTCGTGATGTGGAGGATGTCGTCCGTCCACACCGCGGCAACAAGCGTGATGAGCGCCGAGAACAGCAAGCCCAGCCAAATAAGCTGACCCGCGCGGCGGCGCACCTCGTCCTCGTCGCCCGCGCCGAAGCTCTGCGCGATGGGGATGGCGAAGCCGGAGCAGATGCCCAGCGCGAAGCCGAGAATGAGAAAGTTGATCGCGCCCGTCGAGCCGACGGCGGCAAACGCGTTCACACCGAGGATACGTCCGACAAGGATGCTGTCGGCGAGGTTATAAAACTGTTGAAACAGGTTCCCGATCAAAAGCGGCACGCAGAACGCGAGGATGCGCTTGACCGGAGAGCCCGTCGTCATGTCCTTTGTCATTTGGGATCACTTCTTTCCTTTCGAGGTTCGTAGTGCATTGTAAACCTTTCCCTCCGGAAAGCAAGAGACAAATCGCCCAAATTTTTAGATGAATTGCCTAAATTCTTTGTCTCGTTTTTGTATATTATGACATATTCTTGTCTTGACACCTGTCCAGCGCCGTAGCAGCTCCCGCGCTGTTGCTCACGTAGTTCCCGTTTTTCCCTGCCGCCCCATACAGCGCGCAAGCCAGTTAGTTTTATAATAGTAAATCACAAATACGATCGCGGTGGAAATCCACGTCACCGGATAGGACAGGCTCACACCCTTGACCGTGTGGTAATGCGGCACGACCAGCAGGATCCACACAATGCGCAGCAGGCAAATTCCCGTCAGGCAAATCGCCGTGGGCGCAATGGCGTCTCCCGCGCCGCGCAGCGTGTTGGAAAGGACCTCAATGAACGAAAACGAAAAATAAAACGGCGCAAAATACCACAGCATCCGCATCGCCTCGTCGATGACCGCCTGCTCCTTGGAAAAGAGCATCAGCCCCCAACGCCCTAGACTGAGCAGGAGCACGGAGATCGTGACCGATGTTCCGATCGTCACAAGCAGCCACTTGCGCACGCCCTCCTTCATGCGGTCGTACTTGCCCGCGCCGAAGCACTGCCCCACAAAAGTGCAGATTGCCACCCCGAAGGAGTTGCTTGTGACCCAATACACGCCGTCAAACTTGCCGATGGCGGTCCACGCCGCGATCACAGTCGTACCGAAGCCGTTGATGACCGACTGGATGATGATGTTGGAGAGCGAGTACATCGCGCCCTGAATGGCGGAAGGAACGCCAATGTAGAGGATACGCCGCAGCGAGGGCGCGTCGATGCGCAGCTCCCGCAGCACAAGGCGTTCCGGTCCGTTCGCGCGCGCAAGCTGGAGCAAAATCAGCGCCGCGCCCACAAGCTGGGAGAGCACCGTCGCCCACGCAACGCCGGCGACGCCCATCCTCAGCGCCGCGACAAACAGCAGATCGAGCGCGATGTTCAGCGCGCAGCAAACGCCGAGATAAACAAGCGGCCGGCGCGAATCGCCCACGGCGCGCAGGATACCGGACGCCACGTTAAAGAGCAGCAGCGGCACGGAGCCGAAGAAATAGATGCGAAGATACCGCGCCGCCATCGCAAAGATATCCTCCGGCGTATTGACCGTGCGCAGCGCCCATGGCGTCCCGAGCCATCCCGCCACGGTCAGCGCAAGCCCCGCAAGCAGGCAGAACAGCACGATCGTATGCGTCGCGTTTTTAAGCCGCGCGTCGTCCCGCGAGCCGAAATACTGCGAGATGATGACCGTCGCCCCCGAGGCAAGGCCCGTGAAGATACCGATGACGAGATTGATGAGGACTGCGGGACTGCCGCCCACCGCGGCAAGCGCCTCGTGCCCCACGACGCGTCCGACCACGATGGCGTCCACCGTGTTGTAGAGCTGCTGGAAAAGCATCCCGAAGAGGATGGGAAAAAAGAAGCGCAGCAGCGACTTTACGATATTTCCCTGCGTCAGATCGTTTGTTTGCATGAAAGCCTCCGCCGGTTCCGCAAAGCCGGCACATCAATGATTTCCGTTCAGAAAGCGCTCCCTGATAAAATCGTCCGGATAGTTCCCAAGCAGCGCTATGTTCTCCGTGGGGATCAGCCCGCCCGCCATCGTCGCATGCCCGCCGCCGTCGCCCACGCCGTCGAGCGCGCGGCGCGTCAGCGCGCCCGCGTCCACGTCCTCGCGCTCCGAACGCACGGAGAATTTGTAGCCGTCCTCCCGCTCGCAATAGATAACGGCGACCTCCACCTCGACGAGCGAGAGCATGAAGTCCGAGAGGATCGCGACCATCGCGTTCGGACAGGAAAACGGGATGCGTGAAAAGCCGTAGCCTCCATAGATGCGGATGTTCTCGATTGCCGCGCCGTAAGCCCTGAGATCGGCAAATTCCAACTGGCTGTGCTCGAGCAATGCCAGCGTTTTTTTGTCGGTCAGCGGCAGCAGGAACGAAAACGCGCGGATATCCTCCCCCGTTACGCCGCGTGTGAACTGGAGCGTGTCCATTTTAATGCCGTAGAGCATCGCCGTGGCGGCCCGTGAGTCCGGCACAAGACCCAGGTCGGCGTAGTAGAGCGCGACCATCGACGCGCAGGCGCCGAGCATCCGGATGTCGGAGAAGCGGTACGGCACCTCCACATAGGTCGGATGGTGGTCGATCGCGGCGATCTCCTCGCCGATAAAATCCGTCATGTTGCCCGCGTTCTTCTGGGAATCGACGCAAATGATGCAGTCATCGTCCCGCAGCTCCCTCGCCAGCGCTTCGCCGGAGAACATCTCAATTCCGAACAGATCAAGCATTTTCGCGGCGCTGATCTTGTCGATGCGCCCGTCGTAGCAGAGCTTCGATGTGATCTCATGGCGCGCAAGCAGCTGCTGCAGCCCGAACGCGGAGCCGATGGCGTCCGGATCGGGAAAATTATGCGTTTGGATGTAGACCCGCTTTCCCGCGCACAGCGCGATCAGATCCCGAATATCCGCCATATCCTCTGCCCCTCAATCCGCAAAATGTGAAAACACGAACGTTCCCGACTCGCTCAGATCATCCGCCGTCCATGCCCTGTTGTTCGGCGTACCCGGTTTGAGCGCCGCCGAGGTCTCGTTTTTGTCGCAAAGAGACCAGTTCGCCCAGCTGATGCCGCGCGCGTTCAAAAAGTCGAGCCACTCGCCGCTCTCTTTGAGAAAAACGCCGCCGCTGCCGTCGGCGCGGCTCACGCCCCATTCGGAGACAAAGACGGGCAAGCCCTTCGCCCGTGCCGCGTCGATGCGCTCGCGCAGCGATTTTCCGTGCGTCCCCGCGTAAAAGTGCAGCGTATACATGAGGTTCTCGCCGGCGAGCGGATCCGCCGCCGCCTCGTGGATGTCCTGGCTCCATGTGGGACTGCCGATGAGGATCACGGACTTCGGCGCCCTCTCGCGGATCGCCTTCACGACCGTTTCGGCGTAGGGCTTGACGTCCCTTTTCCAGCTTACGCCGCCGTTCGGCTCGTTGCAGATCTCGTAGAGCACGGCGGGGCTGTCGCCGTAGCGCGCGGTCATTTCCCGAAAGAACTTCACCGCCTCGTCCGCGTGCGCGGATGGGTTCCCGTCAGAGAGGATGTGCCAGTCGATAATGACGTACAAATCGGCGGCGATCGCGGCGTCAACCGCGGCGATCAGGCGCTTTTTCATAGTCTCGCTTTGGCTGAGGTAACCGTTCTCGCCCGTATACATCGCCACGCGGAACAGGTTCGCGCCGTACGCCGCCGTGTTGCGGATGCTCTGCGCGTTCGCATACTGCGGATACCATTGCAGGCCGTGGCTGCTCATGCCGTGCAGCACCACCGCTTCGCCCTTCTCATTGCAAAGCTGCGCGCCCTCGACACGCAGCCGGCCGTTCTCGCTCACACCGCCGCGCACCGTCTCCGTCGACTGCGGCATATCCGTCGCGGACGACCGCCGCGCCTGCTCCGGCGCAAGCTCCGGCGCTTTGCCGCCCCGCTTTGCGCGGTAGAGCAGCGTACACGCCTCGGCGCGCGTAAGGGCGCTCTTTGGGTTAAAGTTGCCGCGGTCGTCCCCACCGACGAGTCCCGCGGCGTAGGCGCCGAGCACCTCGTTGTAATAGCGTCCGTCCAGTGCCGCAAAGTCGTTCAGCTTGCCGGACTCGGCGTTATATTCGTAATCAAAGTCCGGATACAGCGCGCGCATCATGATTTTGACCGCAAGCTGGCGCGCGATGGGCTCGTCAAAGGTCTCGCCCGTGGGCGGGAGCTCGTCCCAGTCATACCACCCCTGCTCGCGCGCCGCCTCCAAAAGTCCCGACGCCCAGTGGTTTGCCTGCGCGGTTTTGAGCGAAAGCCCCTGCTGCCGCGCGAGCACCGTGACAAACTCGGCGGCGGAGATGGCGCGGTTCGGTCGAAAGGTGCCGTCCGCGTAGCCGGTCAGAACACCTGCGTTCCACATCTCCGTCACGGCGGATTCGTACCATGCGCCGCGCTCCACGTCCGGCGCGGCGGCGCGGGCCGTATGCGGTAAAAAGGTCAAGACAGCAGCAAGGCAGAGCAGAAACGCTCCCATGCGTTTTTTCATTTCCGTCGCCTCCCGCACAAAAGTCGATGGAACGATTATAGCAACGAAGTCTTCGCTTGACAATGCCTCCGCCGAAAATTATTATGGATGCGTAACAGTTCGCGCTTAAAAAGGAGGATTCCGCATGACCGAACAGGACTTCAAGCTGGCGGAAGATCAGCTCGCCGCGCTGGTGGACGGCGTGCCGCATCTGATTGCCAACCTCGCCAACGCCGCGGCGCTTCTATGGGGCATGCTCGACGACGTCAACTGGGCGGGTTTCTATCTTCGCGAGGGCAACACGCTCGTGCTGGGACCGTTTCAGGGAAAACCCGCCTGTATCGAGATTCCGATTGGCCGCGGCGTCTGCGGCACAGCGGCGGAACGCAACGAAACGCAGGTCGTGCCGGACGTGCTCAATTTCCCGGGACATATTGCCTGCGACGCCGCTTCGCGCTCCGAGATCGTCGTTCCCCTTCACGACAAGGCGGGACGCGTCGCGGGCGTGCTGGACATCGACAGTGCGCGCCCCGGCCGCTTTTCGGAAGCCGACAAGCGCGGGCTGGAGGGCTTTGCGCGCGTTTTGGAAGCGGCGCTTGCCGAGCTGCTATGAAACGTGATTTTACACAACGCCCGCTGTGGGTGTTTCTCTCCTACTTTGCACCCTACCGGTCAATCTTCGCGCTCGATATGATCTGCGCCGCCGCGGTCTCCGCGATCGACCTTGTGTTCCCCTTCGTCTCGCGCACGGCGATGCAGCGCTATCTGCCCGAGCAGATGTTCACGGCGTTCTATGCGGTCATCGCGGCGATGCTGCTGGCATACCTGCTCAAGGGCGCGCTCTACTATGTCATCACCGTGGTCGGGCACGGCGTCGGCGTGCTGGTCGAAGCGGATATGCGGAGCGACGTGTTCACGCACATCCAGTCGCTGAGCTTCAGCTTCTTTGACCACAACCGCACAGGCGCGCTGATGAGCCGCGTGACGAACGATCTGTTCGATATTACGGAGCTCGCCCACCATGGGCCGGAGAACCTTATCATCTGCACGCTGACCATTGTCGGCTCGCTTATCGTGCTCTTCACCATCCGCTGGGAGCTCGCGCTGGTGCTGCTGGTCGTGCTGCCGCTGTGCATGCTCTTCACCGTACGCCAGCGCCTCGACATGAAGCGTGCGAGCGCGGAGCTGCGTGTCAAAACCGCCGAGATCAACGCCGTCATCGAAAGCGGCGTATCCGGTGTGCGCACCGCCAAGGCGTTCGCCAACGAGCGCGAGGAGCGGCGAAAATTCGAGGCTGGCAACGATGTGTTCAAGACCGCCAAACGCGGCTATTACAAGTCCATGGGCCTCTTCCAGGCGGGCATGGAGTTCACCACGAGCGCATTGCAGGCGGTTGTGATCGGCGTGGGCGGTCTTCTTATCATGCGCGGCGGTATGGACTACGTCGATCTCGTGACGTTTACGCTCTACGTCTCGGCGTTTGTGACGCCGCTTCGGAAGCTTGTGATGTTCATGGAGCAGTACACGCAGGGCACCGCGTGCTTCGACCGCTTTCTTGAGATCATGCGCGCCGAGCCTGAGATCAAGGACGCACCCTGCGCGACGGAGCTTGAAAACGTCCGTGGCGAGATCCGCTGCGAGCACGTTTCGTTCCGCTACAACGAAAATGCCGAAACGCTGCGCGACGTCGACCTCACGATCCGCCCGGGCGAAAGCTTTGCGCTCGTCGGCCCCTCCGGCGGAGGCAAGACGACGCTCTGCCACCTCATTCCCCGCTTTTACGACGTGAGCGAGGGGCGCGTCACCGTCGACGGCTTCGACGTGCGGGATGTCACGCAGGAGAGCCTGCACCGCGCCATCGGCATTATCCAGCAGGATGTGTTCCTCTTCGCCGGCACCATCCGTGAAAACATCCGTTACGGACGCCCCGGCGCGACGGACGACGAAGTCATCCGCGCGGCAATACGCGCGGAGATCCACGACGAGATCGTAGCAATGCCGGACGGCTACGACAGCTACGTCGGCGAGCGCGGCGTGATGCTATCCGGCGGGCAGAAGCAGCGCATCTCCATCGCGCGCGTCTTCCTGAAAGATCCGCCCATTCTCATCCTCGATGAGGCGACGAGTGCGCTTGACAGCGTGACCGAGCAGCGCATCCAGCAGAGCCTCGACGCACTCAGCCGCGATCGCACGAGCATCATTATCGCGCACCGGCTCTCGACCATCCGCAACGCCGACCGCATCGCGGTCATTGAGGACGGGCGCATTGTGGAGCTCGGCAGCCATGCCGAGCTGATGGAAAAGAACGGCGCATACGCGGCGCTCCGTCAGGCGCAGCGGCTGACGGAATAAGAGCCGTTTATACAAAACCGCACGAATTCAGAAGAATGGCCACGGCGAGGAGCGCCGGGCGAACAAAAAGAGCTGAGAGCCGGGCGAAAAGGCTCTCAGCTTTTCATATGCGGTTCTTACGCGAACTGCCACGCGGTCTCAAGCGCGACCTCCATCATCTCACGGAAGCTATCCTGCCGCTCTGCGGCGGTCAGTCCCTCGCCCGTAAAGATGTGGTCGGAGACGCTCAGCAGGCTCAGCGCGCGCTTGCCGGACGCCATCGCCTCCCAGTAGATGCCCGCGGTCTCCATTTCAAGCGCGAGCACGCCGAAGCGGCGGTACGCCTCTCCCGCCTTGTCGTTGTCGTTGTAGAACATGTCGGCGGTGAACACCTGCCCCACGCGGGCTTTGACGCCGAGCCTGTCCGCCGCCGCGACCGCGGTTTTAAGCATCTCGTAGTCCGCCTGCGGCGTGAGCTGTCCCGGGAAGCGGTACTGGTCGGCAAAGTGCGAGTTAGTGGACGCCGTCATCGCCACGACGAGATCGCGCAGCTTCACGTCCTGCGCGACGCCGCCCGCCGAGCCGATACGGATGATCGACTCCACGCCGTAAAAGTGAAACAACTCGTGCGCGTAAAGCGTCGCGGACGGGATACCCATACCGCTGCCCATCACGGAGATGCGCTTGCCGCGATATGCGCCCGTGTAACCGTACATGTTGCGCACGGAGTTAAAGAGCGCCGGGTTTTCGAGGTAGGTCTCCGCCACGGTCTTGGCGCGCAGCGGATCGCCGGGAAACAGCACGACTTTCGCGATATTCGCTTCCTCAGCCGCAATGCAGGCGGAGGGAGACTCCTTGATAGACATACTTTTCTCCTTACTCAAACAGTTTTTTGAGGCTCTCGGTATACGGTGCGCGGCAGATACCTTTTTCGGTGATGATGCCGGAGATCAGGCTGTGATCGGTCACGTCAAAGGACGGGTTGAAGCACTTGACGTTCTCCGGCGCCATCGGCTCGCGATACCACAGCTTCTTGATCTCATCCGGCTCGCGCAGCTCGATCCTGATGTCGTTACCCGTGGGGCAGTCCATGTCGATGGTCGAGGTCGGGCCGAGCACATAAAACGGTATCCCGTAATGCTTTGCCAAAATCGCGACGCCGGAAGTGCCGATCTTGTTGGCGGTATCGCCGTTCGCCGCCACGCGGTCGCAGCCGACGAAGCAGAACTGCACCCAGCCGTTCTTCATCACCATCGACGCCATGTTGTCGCAGATGAGCGTCACATCCACGCCCGCGCGCTCAAGTTCCCAGCTCGTAAGCCTCGCGCCCTGCAAAAGCGGGCGCGTCTCATCCGCGAACGCCTTCATTTTCATGCCGCGCTCCGCGCCAAGAATGAGCGGCCCGATGGCGGTGCCGTACTTCGACGTGGCGATCGGGCCCGCGTTGCAGTGCGTCAGCACGCAGTCGCCCTCCTTGAGAAGGCTCAGCCCGTGCTCGCTGATCGCCTTGCACATGGCGACGTCCTCGTCGAGGATCGCCTGCGCCTCATCCAGCAGCAGTGGCAGCAGCGCCGCCGGCGCCGCGCCCGCATGCGCCGTTACGACGCGCTCCATGCGTCCGAGCGCCCAGCTGAGGTTCACCGCCGTCGGGCGCGAGGAGTTGAGACACGCCGCCGTCTCGCGGAACTTATCCGCGAAAGCTGCGTAGTCCGGCGCGTCAAAACGCCGCGCGAGCACATACATCGCAAAGCCGGCAAAAATGCCGATACACGGCGCGCCGCGCACGCGCAGCTTTTTGATCGCCTCGTACATTTCCTCCGCGCTCGCAAGCTCCAAATACTCCGTGCGGTTTGGAAGCTGCGTCTGATCGAGAATGACGAGCTTGCTCCCGTCTTCGTTCAGGCGAACATGGTCGATCGTCTGCATCATTCTCCCCTTATCTCGCAAGTCGGTAGACTTCGCGCATATCCTTCTGATCCAGCACGCGGATGGACCCGATGCTGCGCGTGCCCTCAAACGAGCAGTTGAACGCGAGCTTGTCGAGCTGCTCGTCCGTAAGATCGAGCCCCAACTCGCGCAGATTCGTCGGCATGCCGATGGAGCGCAGGAACTCCGTGTACGCCGCGATACCCGCGCGCGCAGCCTTCTCATCGTCCGCTTCGTTCACGCCCATGACGTTGCGGGCGAAACGCGCAAAGCGCTTCGGCGCGGAGGGCATCACATAGCTTGACCACGCCTCCCAGATTGCCGCGAGGCCGGCGCCGTGCGTCACGTCGAACATGCCGCTGAGCTCATGCTCCAGCTGGTGGCACGCCCAGTCGCCCACGCGGCCGACGCCGCCGCGGCCGCAGCCGGTCAGCCCGTTGTGCGAGAGGCTGCCCGCCCACATGATCGCGGCGCGCGCGTCATAGTCCTCGGGGTTCTTGAGCGCCTTCGGCGCCGCCTCAATGACCGCGCGCAGCAGACCCTCGGCGACCGAATCCGTCGGCTCGACCGTATCCTCGCCGGAGAAATAGCGCTCCATCGTGTGCGAGATAATGTCCGCGCAGCCCGAGGCGGTCTGATACGGGCTCACCGTGTAGGTCAGTTCCGGATCCAGCAACGCAAAGCGGCAGCGGCACAGATCGCTGTTCACGCCGCGTTTCTTTCCGTTCTCCTCGTTGGAGATGACGCTCGAATCGCTCATCTCGCTGCCCGTGGCGGCAAGGGTCAGCACACAGCCGACCGGCGCGCAGTCCTTCGGCGCCGCTTTCTTGTCATAGAGATCCCACACGTCTCCGTCGTAGCGCAGGCCGTAGGCGATCGCCTTCGCGGAGTCGATGACGCTGCCGCCGCCGACGGCGAGCAGAAAGTCCACGCCCTCCTTCTTGCACAGCTCTACGCCCTCGCGCACCTTGGAAATGCGCGGGTTCGGCACTACGCCGCCGAGTTCCACGTAAGAGACGCCCGCCGCCTTGAGCGACTCGCCCACACGATCCAGCAGTCCGCTGCGCTTTGCGCTGCCGCCGCCATAATGGAGCAGGGCCTTCGTTCCGCCGAACTGCCGGACGAGCGCGCCCGCTTTCTCCTCCGCGCCCTTGCCGAACTCCACCTGCGTTGGGGTATAGTAGCGAAAATCGACCATCGTTCCGTTCTCCTTTTCAAAAAAGAATTCTAATTGGTATTATAACATCCGCGCTCAACAAAATAAATCCCCTTTTTCGCTGCAATCGCGCTCTGATTGCTGTATAAGGCGAAATAGACGCGTAAACCCGCAAAAAAGGAGGCTGCTTACGCAGTCTCCTTTTCATTTCACGATCTTGACGTAATCGACCATGTAATAATCCCGCATCGCGCCGCCGTTGATCGCCTCCGTCGCAACGTCGACCGCCTTGTGCGCCTGCCCGATGTGGTCGTTGAAAACGGTGCCGGTCATCATACCGGCCTCCACCATCTGCCGGCACTCCTCCAGCGCATCGACGCCCACGAGGTAAATATCCCTGCCGACCACGCGGCCCGCGTCGACAATCGCGTCCGCCGCACCGAGCGCCATCGCGTCGTTGTTGCAGAAGACGACCTCAACGCGCTTGCCATACTCGGCAAGATCCTCCGCGCAAAGCTCCTTTCCCTTTTCCCGCAGCCAGTTTCCGCTTCGCTCGTCAAGGCACTCGACCTCAAGCCCCGCGTCCGTGAGCGCCTTGATACTGTACTCGGTGCGGTACTGCGCCTCTATGTTCTCAGCGTCGCCCCTGAGCATGATATAACTCACCACGCCGTCGCCGTTCACGTCCCCATGGTCGGGCAGGTCACGGATGATCTCGCCCTGATAGCGCCCCGCGAGGCGCGAATCCGCGCCAATGTAGCAGACCTTGTCGTTATCAAGGATGCCGCGGCAGGACTGGTCGCCGGCGTTGCCGAGCGGCTCGCGGTTGATGAGAATGAGCGGAATGTCAGCCTTGGCAACACGGTCGATCATCGCGTCGGCGGAAGAGGTATTGACCAGATTGAGGATGATAGCGTCCATCCCCCGCCCAATCAGTTCGTCTATCTGGCGCTCCTGCAGCGCCAGATCGTTTTTGCCGTCCAAAACCGTCACGTCGTATCGTACGTTGCCGCAACCGCTCAGGCTCTCGAAATACTTGAGCATCTCATTGCGATAGAGCGTCATGTAGTTGTCGTCGAAGCGGTAAATGCAAACGCCGATCCGATACGTCGTTTCAGGCGTTTCGGCTTGCGCGGGAACATCCGCTTTCTCAGCGCCGTCTGGTTTCTCAAGCGGTTCCGTCGGCCTTGTGCCGCAGGCGGAGAGCAGCAATGCCAGCCCCAACGCAAGCAGCAGCGCTCCCCAAAGATCCGCGAAATGTCTCATCGTTCGCTCTTTCCTCCTCTATATATCCATATAGAGTCATGATCAGATACCATATCGTGTATCAATATAGCACGTCCGCGCCCGCTCGTCAACGGACCCAAGCGTTTGGCGCTTTTTCCCCTGACAAAATTTTCATTAGAATGAAAATTTTCCTTGTCTGTCAGAACTATCTGTTGTATAATACAATTTAAGTGTATACAAGATATATGCTGGTTGCGTTGATCGGGGAGGATGGCTTATGCTGCAATATGAGCAGGCCCTCAACGCGCTGACGGAGCTCGTCCTCAGCGCGCAGTTTGAAGAATCGGATATCAAGGCGCTCCATGAAAGGATCCAGGCACAGCTTGCGCCCTTCGTGGAGATGCTGCGCGTTGCCAAGATCGACATTCGCATTGACTTCGCTCCCAACGTCTATGACCTCAGCGGGCGCGGCGAATCCCTCTCCTCCCTCTATCACGACGACGTTGGCGGCGAACCGCTCGTGCTCACCTTTCCCGACCTCTACATGACGACCGGCAGCGTGACCATCTATCCCCGCGAGGGCGTTTCGTGGGACGATGAGGAAAAGCGCCTGATCAATGTGGTGGCAAGGTTTGCCGCCATCGAATTCAGCCGCGCGAACATGGTGCACCGCATCGAGCGTCTTTCTTATATCGACCTGTTCACCGGGCTTGCCAACAGTCAGGGCGTCTCCCACTACGGTGCGCGCATTGAGCGCGACTATTCGATTTCGGACTATGCGGGCTGCTTCATCAACATCAAGAATCTCAGATACATCAATCAGCAGCTCACCAGCATCGGCGGCGACGCCGTTATTCGCCAGTACGCGCTGCGGCTCTACGGCTTCATGGATCACCGCAATGAGCTGGTCGCCCGTCTCGGTGGGGACAACTTTTTCGTGCTCGTGCGCAAAGAGCGTTTAGAGCGTCTCCTCAAGCTCGTCTCCGCGCTCAGCATCATTCTCAGCAGCAGCGGCGAACGCACGCGCCTGACCATTGAGGCGTGGGTCGGCGTTTATGTCGCGAACGAAGGCGACCCAATCGGCATCATCCTCTCCAACGCCTCGTTTGCCAACGAGCAGGCGAAGAAGACCCGCACGAGCGTCGTCTACTTCGACCCCTCCGCCAAAGAGTACCTGATCCATACCCGCGAGATCACTCACGCGCTGCCCTGCGCGCTGCGCGATCATGAGCTGGTCGCGTTCTATCAGCCCAAGGTAAACAGCCGAAGCGGCGATCTTTGCGGCGGCGAGGCGCTCGTGCGCTGGATCAAAGACGGCTCGTTCGTTCCTCCCTCGGAGTTCATCACCGCCGCGGAATCGAGCGGGCTGATCACCTCGGTCGACCTCTATATGCTCGATACGGTGTGCAGCGACCTGCGCACCTGGATCGATGCAGGGCTCGATCCGGTCTGCGTCTCGGTCAATTTCTCGCGGAACGATTTCCACCGCGTCACCCTCATTCAGGATACGCTCGACATCGTCAAAAAATACGACCTCGACGGAAAGTATCTGGAGATCGAAATCACCGAATCCGCTTTCTACGAGAGCTTTCAGGCGCTTGAGGCGTTTATCCGCGCCATGCATGAGCACGGCATCCGCGTCACCCTTGACGATTTTGGCACGGGTTACTCCTCGCTCAATATGCTTAAAAATCTCGATCTCGACGCCGTCAAGCTGGACAAGAGCTTTTTCGACAAGCTCAGCGGTGATGACGAGTCCGACCGCATCATGCTGCGCAGCGTGACCGACATGATCGGCCAGCTGAACATGACCGCGGTTTCCGAAGGCATCGAGACCGCCGAGCAGATCGAATTCGCGCGCGAGATCGGTTGCGAGATCATCCAGGGCTATTTCTTCGACCGTCCCCTGAGCTTTGATGAGTTCTGCGACCGTCTGGTCCACCGCCATTACATCTCGATGGATTCCATCGGCGAATTCATGAACTGAGCAAACGCCGCACATAAGGAAAAGGCTGTCCCGTAAAGGGACAGCCTTTTTGGGAAGTCGGGCGGAGGTCACTCCTCCAGCGGTCTCAGGTGCGCGTCGAGATAGAGGACGTGGTTCTCCAAATGGTGGTGGACGTCATAGATCTCAAAGACGTCCTGGTTCACCTTGAAGATGTCCCCTTCCTCGGGTGTCTTTTCCATCTCGTTGAACACAAAGGTCGGACGGATCGTGGAATTGTCTACAAAAAATCTGTACATAGTCATTCTCCTTTCCCATTCAGCCCATGTTGTTTGCCAAGATTCGAGAGACCATCCCGAAATCTCACTGGTTACTTGCCGCAGCGCCGCATGCCGCGGGGTATTCGTTGCACAGCAGGCGGTACGGCGGCTCGTCCTCCTCGATGGTTGGAAAGCGGCCCACCGGCGGTTCGAAGCGGTTGTCGACGTTATCGTCGTTGCACTGGCTGACCTCGCCGAGCAGCACAGGCCCGCCGCCGGGCTCCACCGTAAAGTCGTGATACAGCCGCGGCGTGATCGTGATGCTCTGTCCCGGCCGCAGGAGTACCTGCGTGCCCGCGGGAACGACGCTCTCTCGCCCGTCCGTGTGTACCGTCACAGGGCTCTCGCGGTCGATGCTCTCGTCCGGCTTCGAATTGTAAACGCGGATAAATACACTCCCGCCCGCGCGGTTGATGATGTCCTCCATCTTCGACCAGTGGAAGTGCATCGGCGCGTACTGTCCTTCTTTCAGATAAAGCAGCTTCTCGGCATAGACCTTGGGGTAGCGGTCCTTCCGCTTGAAATTGCCGTTGCGCAGCGTGATAAGGGAAAATCCCACCTCGTCAAATTTCCCAAGGCCGTAGTCTGTGATGTCCCAGCCGAGCATATTGTCGCGCACCTCATCATATTCGTGCCCGATGCTCCGCCAGTCCTCGGGTGTAAACCCGCAGAAATCCGGCAGCGAAATGCGGTACTCCCGTATCATCGCTTCCATCTCTTTGAGCGCGACGTTGATCTCGCTTCGTTTCATAGCCGGATATCCCCTCCGTTAAACGACGATCGTACTGTAATAATTATATGTTCCTCGCACAAGAATGTCAAGCATCCGGCGCGTACGTTTATGCAAGATGCCCGAACGGGTCAGACGTTCGGGCATCTGTTACGTTTTAATGAAGGTACAGCAGCGACCACGCGATGAGGAACTGTCCCGGGTAATAGGTCAGGTAGTTCAAAATGAGATCGACGGGGCGGTCCTTTCCCTCACCGAAGTAGGTGCCGCTCAAAACGAGGTCGGAGGCGGCAAACAGCAACGCGCCCGCAAACATCAAATTGGGCGCGGTCTCCCGCCAGGCAAACCACAGCGCGAGGCTTCCCGAAAGCAGCACCGTGGAAAACAGCAGCACGCCGTAGGCGATGCAGATGGCCTTGTATTTCCCATAGCGAAGCTTCATCGGCTTTTCGAGCAGTATGTTCCCAAAGCCGAGCGCCGTGCCGAGCAAAAGCGGGACATAGATATACGCCGCGTCAATAGGCTTCGGCCAATTCAGCCATCCACGAAGGCTGGGAGCGATGTAATAGTGGCCGAGCATCCCCGCAATGTAGCAGATATGGCCCACGCCGAAAGCACAGAAGCCCGCGTAGGTAAAGAGCTTATCCTCCTGCGGAAAGACGAATTTGAGATCGAGCCAAATGTCGCCCGTCAAGCCGCACACAAGGCCGAAAAGCACAAGCTCCGCCATCACGCGCGGCGCGCTCTTGTCCCCGCCGATAAACGCGCCGACGAATGCCGTCGCCACAAACAGGAGCGACACGGCGGACTTCAGAATCGTCGCTTTCACCGTGTACGCGCGGAGCTTTTCGCGCAGGTAAAAGCATAAGACGGCCGCGCCGAGGCCGGTCAAGGCGCCGCAAAGCCTAGCGAAGAAGAGAAACACGCCGCTTGTCCCCTTTCTGATTTTCTTGTGGCTCTATTGTACAGTATAGCCGGAAAAATAGCAACCGTATTCCAAAAAGTCCGCTTGTATCATGTCATCTTCCGTGATACAATCGGCGTATCGAAAACAAGATGAAAGGAAGCGACGGCATATGTGGACGGAGGAACGGATCGCACGGCTCGTGGAGCGGCAGCGGGAGTATTTCCGCAGCGGGGCGACGCTGGATGTAAACTGGCGCGTCGAGCAGCTCGAAAAGCTCAAGCGGAGCATCCTTGTGTATGAGAGCGACCTCAAGCGCGCGCTCGCCGAGGACTTGGGGCGCTGCGAGGCGGAGGCGTATCTGTACGACATCGGCAGCACCGTGCTGGAAATCAACGAGATCATCCGCGGCGTGAGGAAATGGGCGCGGCCCGAAACGCACTACAGCGGGCTCGTGTGCTTCCCCAGCGTCGTAACGAAAGTCTACAAAATGCCCTACGGCGTATCTCTCATCATCAGCCCCTTCAACTTCCCCATTTTGCTTTCGCTCGGCGTGTTTGCCGCGAGTATCGCCGGCGGCAACACCGCCGTCATCAAGGCAAGCTCCAAGTCGCCCGCGTGTACGAAGGTCCTGCAGGACATCCTCTCCCACGCCTTTCCCGAGGAATACGCCGTCTGTATCGACGGCGGGCACGACGTCGCCGATCTCTGTCTCGCCCAGCGCTTCGACAAGATTTTCTACACCGGCTCGCCGCGCGTCGGCGTACATGTGATGGAGAGCGCGGCGAAGAATCTCACCTCCGTCGCGCTCGAGCTTGGAGGCGAGAACGGCAACTGGTGCGTTGTGCGCGCCGACGCCGATTTGAAAGACGCCGCGCGCAAGATCGCGTTTTTCAAGGCGTGCAACAGCGGACAGGTGTGCATCAACATCAATCAGGTCGCCGTCGCGTCTGAGGTCGCGGACGAGTTTCTGCGCGAGCTGAAATCGGCGTTCGTCCGCCAGCTCGGCGAGGATCCCTCCGCCAATCCGGAGTATTCGCGCCTTATTTCCCGCTCCGCCTTCGATAAGTGCGACGGCACGGCAAAGAAATATGCCGACCGCGTCGTCTTCGGCGGTAAGGGCGACCCGAAGACGCTTCGCTATTCGCCGACCGTCCTCTACCCCGTGGACATCGGCGAGGACGTCGTACAGCACGAGCTGTTCTGCCCCATTTTGCCCGTCGTCCCCTATCCCGACGCGGAGATCGACCGCGTGATGGACACGATCGCGCGGCGTGAGCACGGATTGGCGCTCTATGTGTTCACGCGCGACATGCGCTGGGCGGAGCGCGTCATGAGCACACAGCAGTATGGCGGCGGCTGCATCAACGAGGTGTGTATGCACCTCGTTGTCAAGGGCGTGCCGTTCAACGGCACGGGCCGCTCCGGCATGGGTGCGTACCACGGTGAGTGGGGCTTCCGCGAGTTCACGCATCCCTCCACCGTACTCGTCGGCTCGACACGGTTCAATCTGCCGCTGCGCGAGCATCCTTTTGGCGGCCTCAAAAACGCTTACAAGCTGAAAGTGCTCAATTATTTCGAGCGATGAAAAACGGGCGGCGAACGCAAAAGCGTCCACCGCCCGCTCATTTATGCCAATCCCTGCAAGCTCACTCCACCGGCACGATCCAGCCGTGCCTATCGGCGGCGCGGCCCCACTGGATGTCCGTCAACTCGTTGTAGAGCTTCTGCGTCAGCGGCCCGATGCCGCCGTCGCCGATGACGTACTCCTTACCCTGATAGATGAGCTTTCCGATCGGCGAGACCACCGCGGCGGTGCCGCAGCCCCACGCCTCCTCGATCTCACCCGCTTCCACGGCCTTGACGAACTCGTCCACCGGGAACAGCCGCTCCTCGACCTTCTGCCCCTCGTCGCGCAGAAGCTGCAAGATGGAACGGCGTGTCACGCCGGGCAGCACCGTGCCGGTTTCAAGCGTCGGGGTGACGACCGTGCCGCGCAGCTTGAACATGACGTTCATGCTGCCGACTTCTTCGATGTTCTGCTTGCTTGCGCCGTCGAGCCACAGCACCTGCGATATCCCCTTTTCCTCGGCGCGCATGCCGGCACGCTGCGCCGCGGCGTAGTTGCCGCCGCATTTGGCGTAGCCCGTACCGCCGCGCACCGTGCGCGCGTCGACGTCCTCAATGGCGATGCTCACAGGCTTGAGCCCCGTTTTATAGTAGCATCCCACGGGCGAGAGAATGACCGCAAAGAGGCAGCGGTCGATGCAGTGGAGCGAGAGATCCGGCTCCACGGACATCAGCAGCGGACGGATGTAGAGCGTCTCCCCCTCGCCGGATGGCACCCAGTCGCGATCGAGCGACACAAGCGTTTGGATCGCCTGCATGGCGTCGTCCGAATCGATGCGCGGCAGGCTCAAGCGGTCGGCGGAGTTGTTCATGCGCTCGATATTGCAGTCGGGGCGGAATAGCTGGATCTTCCCCTCCGCCGTGCGATAAGCCTTCAGCCCCTCAAACACGTCCATCGCGTAGTGCAGCACCGCCGCGCTCGGCTCAATGGGCAGCGGGCCGTAGGGTACGATGCGCGCGTCGTGCCATCCCTCTGCGGAGCTATAGTCCATCAGGAACATATGGTCGGTGAACACCGTGCCGAAGGCAACCTTCGACATATCAGGCTTTGCCTTGAGGCTGGTCGTTTTCTCAATGCGGATATTCAGCATGCTCGTCGTCCTCCTTGTCGTTGCCAATCTACTATCGAGTTTTTCTCTTTAATGATTTTATGCTTTAAACCGTGCATTCGTCAATACCGATATTTTCATCAATAACTTTTGACGTTTTTCAAATAATTTTGGTAAAAATGCACTTGACAATGGGAGAAAAGCGGTTTATCATGGTAAAGTAATCGAATATCGGAAAGACGTTGAAGGAGAATCCGCGTTTTCAAGCGACGCTTCAGAGAGCCGGCGGTCGGTGCGAGCCGGTGCGGCGGAAAGCGGCGGTCTGGCTCCCGAGTCGGCTTTGCGAAAGCAGATAGTAGTGAAGCACGGACGCCCCGTTATCGGCAAAGGACTTGTCAGAGTCTGTAAGAGGCCGTATCCGCGAGGATGCGGCAAGCAGGGTGGTACCGCGAAGCAATTCGTCCCTGAAGCCGTCGTCGGCTTCAGGGGCTTTTCATTTTTGCCGCCCACACGGAACCGTTGAATCACACCGCTTTCTTCATCGCCGGCACGGCAGCCGGAAACCATAAAGGAGAAAAGAACATGGAAGAAGTTAAGATCAGCGACATCACGATGAAAACGCTCGGCGCAGCGTTGTCGTTTCGTGAAAAGATCGAGCTTTCCAAGCAGCTCGACCGCCTCGGCGTGAGCGTCATCGAGCTGGAGGGCTTGGCAAGCGCGAAAGCGGACGCGCTGCGCATCAAGTCTATCGCCTCAGCGGTAAAGCAGAGCGTCGTCGCCGTGCCCGTCACGCTGTCAAGGGACGGCGCGGACGCGGTTTGGAGCGCGCTGTGCGAAGCAAAGAAGCCGCGCTTGCAGGTCGTATCGCCGGTGAGCACGGTGCAGATGGAATACCTCTGCCATCAAAAACCAGACGCCATGCTCGCGCGCATCCGCGAAACGGTCGCGTACTGCCGCACGCTGTGCCGCGACGTGGAGTTTGTCGCGGACGACGCAACCCGCGCCGAACCGGATTATCTCAAAAGCGCGCTGAACGCCGCGATCGAGGCGGGCGCGACGACCGTCACCGTCTGCGACGCCGCGGGCGCGATGCTGCCGCGCGAGTTCGCCGCGTTCTTCGAGGGCCTTTACGAGACCGTCCCCGCGCTGCGCGGTGTCGCCGTTGGCGTCGCGTGCGCCGACACGCTCTCCATGGCGGACGCCTGCGCCGTGACCGCGGTGTTGCGCGGTGCGCGTGAGGTCAAAGCGAGCGCCCATCCCGCGCAGGGCGTATCGCTCCCCAATATTGCCACGGTGCTCGTCGCCAAGGGCGAGGGATGCGGTTTGCGCACAAGCGTGCGCACTGTGGAGCTGCGCCGCGCCGTCGCGCAGATCGCGCGTCTTTTTGAGGCAAATCGCACCACACCCTACGACGGCTTCGGCGAAAATGATAACGCGGGGCTTGTACTCTCCCGCCACGACGACAAGGCGGCGGTCTTGCAGGCGGTCGCCAGGCTCGGCTACGACCTCAGCGCCGAGGACGAGGACGCCGTCTGGGATGCGTTCCAGCGTATCGCAAAGCGCAAGGAGGCGTTCGGCGGGCGCGAGCTGGAGGCCATCGTCGCCTCCGTCGCCATGCAGGTTCCCGTGACCTACGAGGTCAAAAGCTATGTTGTCAACACTGGCAGCGGCATCACCGCAATGGCGCACATCAAGCTCGCCAAAAGCGGAAAGGAACAGGAGGGCGTCGCCCTCGGCGACGGCCCGATCGACGCGGCGTTCCTCGCGCTGGAGCAGGTCACGGGGCGGCACTGCGAAATGGACGATTTCCAGATCCGCACCGTCACCGAGGGGCACGAGGCAATGGGCGAGACCGTCGTGCGCCTGCGCGCGAACGGCAAGCTTTACCCCGGACGCGGTATTTCAACGGACATCGTCGGCGCAAGTATCCGCGCCTACGTCAACGCGCTCAACAAAATCGTATATGAGGAGGAACAGCCGTGAACCTCTCCTTCTCCACCCGCGGATGGGACTTCACATGGGACGAAGCGCTCTGCCTCGCCGAGGAAATGGGCTTTTCCGGCGTAGAGCTTTACAATGTGCAGGACGCTCCCATGCTGACCGAGCGCGGCGGCGCGCTGCACAAGTACAACGTCGCCGCCACCGTGCGCGCGCTGCGCGACCGCGCCCTGTCGCTTCCCTGCCTCGACACATCATGCGACCTCTCCGCGCCGCCGGACTGCGTCCCTGCGCTCCGCGACCTGCTCGCGCTCGCCGCCGAAGCGCGCGTCCCCTGCGTCTCCGCTCTTGCGCATGAGGATAATGAATCGCTCGTGCGCGAGCGCATTGACGCGCTGTTGCCGCTCGCGGAGGAACGCGGCGTCACGCTGCTGCTCAAGACCAGCGGCATCTATGCTGACACCGCGCGGCTGCGCGCGCTGCTCGATTGGTACGCGAGCGACCGGCTCGGCGCGCTTTGGCACATGCACCACCCTTACCGCGATCGCGGCGAAAGTCCCGACGCGACCATCAAAAACCTTGGCGCCTACGTACGCCACGTCCATCTGCGCGACAGCGACGATAACGCCGCGCCGTGCCTCGTCGGCGAAGGAACGCTCCCCGTCGCGGCGCTGATGCGCGCGCTCGGCTCGATCGACTACGACGGCTTCGTGTCGCTCGAGTGGAAGCCTGATTGGATGCCCGAGCTTTCCGACACGGAGGTCATTTTCCCGCACTTCGTCAATTACATGAACCGCTTCGGCAGTACGCGAGGCAAGAAAAAGAGCCTCTATTTCAACCATGACGGCACGGGACAGTACGTATGGAAAAAGGACGAGCTGATCCCGCTCACCTTCTCGCAGGTGCTCGACCGCATGGTGGAGGAGTTCCCCGACCAATACGCCTTCCGCTACACGACGCTGGACTACACGCGCACCTATGAGGAGTTCCGCGACGACGTCGACCGCTTTGCCCGCGCGCTCGTCTCGCTCGGCGTGCGCGGCGGCAGCAAGGTAGCCGTCTGGGCGACGAACGTACCCGCGTGGTACATCACCTTCTGGGCGACGGTCAAGCTCGGCGCGGTTCTCGTGACAATGAACACAGCCTATAAGATCCATGAAGCGGAATATCTGTTGCGCCAGAGCGACACGCACACACTTGTGATGATCGGCGGCGCGCTCGATTCCGACTATGCGGGCATCATCAACGAGCTGTGTCCCGAAATCGCAAAGTCGAGGGCGGGCGAGCCTCTCCATTGCAAGCGCCTCCCGTTCCTCCGCAACGTTATCACCGTCGGCTTCCGCCAGCCGGGTTGCCTAACCTTTGAGGAAGCTGCGGCGCGCGCCGACATGACGTCGGCGGAAACCCTCGCGCACATCGCCTCCCGCGTGCGCCCGGACGATGTGTGCAACATGCAGTACACCTCTGGCACCACAGGTTTTCCCAAGGGCGTGATGCTCACGCATTACAACGTCGTCAACAACGGCAAGTGCATTGGCGACCGCATGGGGCTTTCCACCGCCGACCGCATGATGATCCAGGTGCCGATGTTCCACTGCTTCGGCATGACGCTCTCGATGACGGCGGCGATGACCCATGGCGCGACGATGTGCCCCATGCCGTACTTTTCGGCGAAATCCTCGCTCGCGTGCATTACGCAGGAAAAGATCACCTGCTTCAATGGCGTGCCGACGATGTTCATCGCCATGTTCAACCACTCCGACTATCGCAAAACGGATTTCTCACACATGCGCACGGGCATCATGGCAGGCGCGGGCTGCCCGCCGGAGCTGATGCGCCGCGCCGCGCGGGACGACGAGATGCACATGACTGGCATCGTCTCCGTCTACGGTCAGACCGAGTGCGCCCCCGGCAACACGATGTCCACGTGGACCGATCCGCTGGACATGCGCGTGGAGACGGTGGGATACGCCTTTCCCCACATCCGCTGCAAGGTCGTCGATCCCGAAACCGGCGAAGAGCTGCCCGACGGGCAGGACGGCGAGTTCTGCGCCAAGGGTTACAATCAGATGAAGGGCTATTACAAGATGCCCGACGCCACGGGTGAGGCCATCGACGCGGATGGCTGGCTGCACTCCGGCGACCTTGCCCGCCGGGACGAAAACGGCTGCTACCGCATTACGGGACGGCTCAAGGACATGATCATCCGCGGCGGCGAAAACCTCTACCCCAAGGAGCTGGAGGAATTTCTCTACACCCATCCGGCCGTCCGCGATGTGCAGGTCGTCGGCGTGCCGGACGAGAAGTACGGCGAGGAGGCGCTGGCGTGTATCATTCCGCGCGAGGGCGTTGCCGCCACGGTTGATGAAATACGGGAATACTGCGTTGCGCGGCTCGCGCGGCACAAAGTGCCCAAATACATCGAGTTCGTCGAGTCGTTCCCGATGAACGCCGCGGGCAAAGTATTGAAGTACAAAATGCGCGAGGACGCCGCGAAGCGTTTAGGATTAACAAAGGAGTAAACCATGGATCAAAAACATAATTATGTCACCATGGACGGCAACGAGGCCGCCGCGACCATGGCGTATCCCTTCACCGAGATCGCCGCGATCTACCCCATCACGCCGTCGAGCCCCATGGCGGGACTCACGGACGCATGGAGCGCGAAGGGACGCAAAAACCTCTTCGGTCAGACCGTCACACTCACGGAGATGCAGTCCGAAGCGGGCGCGATCGGCGCGGTACACGGCGCGCTGCAAACCGGCGCGCTCTCGACAAGCTTTACGTCCTCACAAGGGCTGATGCTGATGATTCCCGTGCTCTACCGCATCGCGGGCGAACGCCTGCCCGCCGTGCTGCATGTCGCGTCCCGTACCGTCGGCACGCACGCGATGAGCATTTTCGGCGACCACAGCGACGTGATGGCGTGCCGCGAGACCGGCTTCGCCATGCTTTCCACCGGCAGCGTGCAGGAGGTTGCCGACCTCGCCGCCGTCGCGCATCTCGCCGCCATTGAAAGCAGCATCCCGTTCCTGCACTTTTTTGACGGCTTCCGCACCTCGCACGAAATCAACAAGCTCGACCTGCCCGAGCAGGACGCGATCATTTCCCTGCTCGACCGTGAGGCGCTCCGCCGCTTCAAGGACCGCGCGCTCAACCCCGAGCATCCGACGCTGCGCAATACCGTGCAGAACGGCGACGTATACTTTCAGGTGCGCGAGGCGAACAACCCCGACTACGCCGCCCTGCCGGAGGTCGTGGAGCGGTATCTTACAAAGATCAGCGCCCTTACAGGGCGGGAATACCACCTCTTCAACTATTACGGCGACCCCGACGCTACCGACGTGGTCATCGCCATGGGCAGCGTCTCCGGCGCGGCGCATGAGGCGGTAGACGCGCTGCGCGCCGAGGGCCGCAAGGTCGGTTATGTGCAGGTACACCTGTACCGTCCGTTTTCCATCGATCACTTTCTCCGTGCGCTGCCGAAAAGCGTGGAGCGCGTCGCCGTGCTCGACCGCTGCAAGGGCATGGGCGCGCTGGGCGAACCACTGTGCGAGGACGTGTGCACCGCGCTCATGCGGTCCGGGCGCTCCCTTCGCGTGCTCGGCGGGCGCTATGGGCTCTCGTCCAAGGACACCGACCCCGCGCAGCTCGTGGCAGTGTTCGACAATCTCGCGTCGGACTCGCCCGTAAACGGCTTCACCATCGGTATCGACGACGACGTGACCCATCTCTCGCTCGACGTGCGCGAGGGGCGGCGTTTCGGCGCGGGCGTGGTTGCGTGCAAGTTTTGGGGGCTCGGCGGCGACGGCACCGTGGGCGCGAATCACAACACCGTGCGCATCATCAACGAGACGACGGATAAATATGCGCAGGCGTATTTTGAGTACGACTCGAAGAAGTCCTTCGGCGTAACAAAGTCTCATCTGCGCTTCTCCGATAAGCCCATTGAGAGTAGCTACTACGTCAAGCAGGCGGACTTCGTCGCATGCCACAACCCGACCTTCATCAACCAGTATGACGTGGCGCAGGAGCTTAAAGACGGCGGTACGCTGCTGCTCAACTGCCAGTGGAAGCCGGAGGAGCTGGACGAAAAGCTCTCCGCCGCCGTCAAGCGCACGCTCGCGGAGAAGCGCGCGAGCCTCTATATCATCGACGCGATCGACATCGCGGAAAAACTCGGTCTCGGCAGTCACACGAACACGGTGCTGCAATCGGCGTTTTTCTCGCTCATGGAAATCATCCCGCGCGAGCAAGCGCTCGGCGAGATGAAAAACGCCGCCCGCAAGGCGTACTTCGCCAAGGGCGACGAGGTGATCGCGAAAAACCTCGCCGCCATCGACGCAGGCGCGGACGCGCCCACGAAGGTCGAGATCCCCGAAGCGTGGAAAGCAGCCTCCGATGCGGCGCACAAGGAGGCAAAGCTTCCCGACGTGGTCAAAAACATCCTCCTTCCCATCAACCGTCAAAAGGGCGACGACCTGCCCGTGAGCGCCTTCCGCAATTATAAGGACGGGCACATCGACATGGGGCTGACGGCGTATGAAAAGCGCGGCATCGCGACGCACATTCCCAAGTGGGACGCGGAGAAGTGTCTGCAATGCAATCGCTGCGCCCTTGTTTGCCCGCACGCGGTCATCCGCCCGTATCTGCTGAGCGACGCGGAGAAAAGTGCCGCGCCCGCAGGCTTTGAAAGCGTTCCCGCAAATGGCGCGGCGAAGGGGCAGCATTTCACGATGCAGGTCTCGGCGCTCGACTGCACGGGCTGCGGCTCCTGCGCGGCAGTCTGTCCCGCGAAGGACAAGGCGCTCGCGATGGTTCCTGCTTCGTTCACCGAAGAAAACCGCGCCTGCTGGGACTATGCCCTCGCGCTGAGCGGCAAGGGCGACGTATTTGACCCCTATAGCGTCAAGGGAAGCCAGTTCCGCCAGCCGCTCGTCGAGTTCTCCGCCGCCTGCGCGGGCTGCGGAGAGACGCCATACGCAAAGCTCCTCACGCAGCTTTTCGGCGAGCGCGTCTACTGGGCGAACGGCACGGGCTGCTCGCAGGCGTGGGGCGCGCCGATGCCCGGCATCCCCTACACAACGAACAAGCGCGGCTTCGGCGTTGCGTGGACAAACAGCCTCTTTGAAAACAACGCTGAACTGACGCTCGGCATGTTTCTCTCCGTGCGCCAGCAGCGCGAAAACGTTTGCGCCAAGGTGAAAGCGTATCATGCCGAAACGCGCAGCGCGGCCGCGAAGGAATGGCTCGACGCCTATGAGGACTTCGACGCCTCGCGCAGCGCGAGCGACGCGCTGATCGCGGAGCTGGAGGCAAACGGCGGCGCGCTTGCAAATGAGATCTTGGAGCGGCGCGACCAGCTCGCGAAGAAAACCTTCTGGATGTTCGGCGGCGACGGCTGGGCGTACGACATCGGATTCGGCGGACTCGACCATGTGATTGCCTCCGGCGAGGACATCAACGTGTTTGTCATCGACACCGAGGTCTACTCCAACACCGGCGGGCAGAGCTCAAAGGCTACGCCGCTCGGCGCGGTGGCACAGTTCGCGTCGTCGGGTAAGAAGAGCCGCAAAAAAGACTTGGGCGCGATCTTTCGCACCTACGGCAACGTCTACGTCGCGCAGGTCGCGATGGGCGCCGACCCCAATCAGCTTCTGCGCGCCCTGCGTGAGGCGGAGGCGCACAAGGGTCCCAGCGTCATCGTCGCCTACACGCCCTGTCAGGCGCACGGCATCAAGGCGGGTATGGCGAACGTGCAAGCGGAAATGAAACGCGCCGTGGACGCCGGCTACTGGCTTCTGTACCGCTATGATCCCGCTAAGCCGCAGCCGATGACGGTGGACTCGAAAGCGCCGAGCATGGACTATGAGGACTTTCTTGACGGCGAGACGCGCTACGCCGCGCTCAAGCGCACGTTCCCCGAAAACGCAAAAACACTCTTCTCCGCGGCAAGCCGCGAGGCAAGCGAACGCTACCAGTCCTATAAGCGGCAGGAAACGATGAGAAAAGACGGATGAAAATATGAGCCCCTGCGGTATAAAAAGAGACGGTTCCGAGGGAACCGTCTCTTTTTATGCGTCCATTCCGTCGATCTCGCCGCGGTCGACGCTCTGGATCGCGCCCTTTTTCATTTCGCTGAGGAGCTTTTCCCTTTCCCCGCGACATGGCGGCGCAAGCCTCGCCGTCCGGTTCGCTCACGTCCGCTCCTCGCCCTGCTCCTTACGCGCCTTGGCAAGATACCCGTCCACGGCGGTCAGGATGCTCTCCTTGCCCAAGGTCTTGAGCAGATAACCGTCCGCCTTGAGCGCCATGGCGTTCATCACGCTCTCGCGGTCGTTCTTTCCGGTGAGAAAGACCACGGGGATGCCCGCGGAGGCGGGCTCGCTGCGAATCATCTCCAACACCTGCGGGCCGGACGTGACCGGCATATTATAGTCGAGCAGGATCAGATCCGGCGTATGCGTTGCGATAAAGGTGATCGCCTGCATCCCTGATTTCACGGACGTAACGCTGTATTTTTCATCCAGCCAGCTCTGCATGATACGCAAAAATGTCACGTCGTCGTCGACGAGCAGAATGCTGGTTTCCTTGTCGTTCTGCTTTTCCTTGCGGAAAAGCGCGCCGAGCTCCTCCGTTATGGTCTTCACATCGGCGGGACGGCGGAACACGCATGCGATCGATTCTTGCGGGACGACTTCCTCAATTTCGGTTATGTCCTTATCGTAGCCAAGAATGCAAAGGTATTTCGTTCCGTCTGCACACAGGTCCTTCAGATGGAGCAGCAGCTTTGCAGGAAAGTATTCGCTCTCTCCCGCGAAAAAGAGAAACGCGTCGGCGCCCTGCTCAAATCTCGCGACCTGTTCGGGCTCATAGCCCACCTGCACGGCGGAAACGCCCACGTTTTTAAGGCTGCTGACCAAGGCGTTGGTCAAAAACGCCATACCGCGATTGATCAGCAAAACTTTTCCGGACATATCATTCTTCCTCTCTAACCTCGCTTAGTATTTCGCCGATTTGATCCCAATCAAAGTTCTCCACCGCATGCGCAAGCCTGTCAAACCGCTCCGTTTCCCCCTCGGGGATACGGTAGGCGCGGAGCGAATCCACGGTGAATGCAATGCTGTCAAAATCGAGTGCCTGCGTAAATTCGAGGATCGCGTCATAGGCTTCCCGAAGCTGCTCGGGCGCAATAAGCGGCAGCGTGTCGTCCGCCGGGCGCGCAAGCAACGGCGAGAGCGCCTTGCCGAGCGTGCGGTAGCGTGCAAGCAGCGAGCCGACGTTTGCCCCTATGGTCGGCGCGTCGCCCGTTTTCCCAGCTTCTTCGAGCCGTTCGGCCAATTCTCCGAGCTCCGACGCGCCGATGGTTTTCGACGTGCTTTTGAGCGCGTGGATCTTAACGGTAACGCTCTCAAGGTCTCCCTCATGCCAGTAAGCCTCAATCTCATCCGCGTTTGTCCGCGTGGTCTCCGCGTAAACCTTCAGCGCCTCCAGGTAGGACTCCGGCGAGCCGCAGCAACGCACGCCCGCGAGCACGTCCAATCCCTCCGTGCCATAGAGCCATTCGGGCAGTTCGTCTGCCGCGCTCCCGTTTGCTCCCGCGTCCTCCGTCGACCGTGTCAGGTGCCAGAGCCGGTCGTGATTTTTCCAAACCTCGATCCCCGCCAATTCCTCGTTCATGCGGAAGCCGGCGTCCTCGTCGATCATGGCGAGCATGATCCGCGCGATCTGTGGGTCGAACTGCGTACCGCTGCACCGTTCGATCTCCGCGCGAACCTCCGACTGCGTCTTGACGGGAGAGTAGGTACGCGTGGAGGTCATGGCGTCGTAGCAGTCCGCCACGCAGATGATACGTGCGATCTCCGGGATCTCGCTTCCCTTGAGTCCGTCCGGATAGCCCGAACCGTCGTACCATTCGTGATGGGAGCGCGCGCCGACCGCGAGCCCCGGCATCACGGAGATCGGGCCGAGGATCTCGCTGCCGATGACGGTGTGGCGCCGGATTGCCGCAAAGTCCTCCTCCGTTAGCTCGCCGGGCTTGTTGAGGATCTCCTCGCTCACGCCGATCTTGCCGACGTCGTGCAGCAGCGCGGTCTCGTAGATCTGCTCCTGCTCCTGCATGCTCTTGCCCATGCGGCGCGCGATCTCCGCAGAATATGCCGCAACGCGCTCGGAATGTCCGTTCGTGAAATGATCCTTCGCATCGACCGTCTTGGACAGCGTGAGCATCATTTCCTTGCTCAGCTGCTCGGTGCGAAGGATCTGATGCTTGACCTCGTTTTGCAAATCTGACTGCGTCCGGTTGGTGTCGATGATGTTGCGCACGCGCCGCGTGAGAACGTCCGGCAAAAACGCCTTGCGTATAAAGTCCGCCGCGCCGTTTCGCATACCGAGCGTCTCAACGTCGGGATTTTCCTCGTCCGTGAGCAGCACGACAGGAATCTCGCAGGTCGCCGCGGTGCGTTTGAGCGCCTGAAGCACCTCAAATCCGCTTGCTTCGTCCAAGCGGACGCTGAGTAAAATCAGATCCGGCTTCTGCCGCTTCGCCTGCGTGACAGTATCCTTGGCGGTGCAGCAGGCAAAGGTTAGGTAATCACCCGTAAGCGTGTCGGTCACGAAAGCGCGAACCTTCTCGTCGCTGTCTGCAACCAGCACGACGGGACGGTCATCCCTGCCTGCGGGAGGCGTTTCGGCGGGCGCGGCAAGCTTTTCAGGCGGCAGATAGTTGGCGAGCATATTCTCCAGCCGCGCTCCATCCACCGGTTTGGAAAGATAATCCGTAAAGCCCGCCTCGATATACATCTCCCGCGCGCCCGTGACCGCATTCGCGGTCAGCGCGATAAATACGGCGTCTTTCACCAGCGGCAGCTTTTTCATCTCCCGCAGCGTTTGGATACCGTCCATTTCCGGCATCATGTGGTCGATGAAAATGACGTCGTAACTCTGCTCCGCCGCCATCCGAAGCGCTTCGCGCCCGGATTCGGCGGTGTCGATCTCGATCTGCGTCTTTTTGAGAAGTCCGCGAATGACGGTCAGGTTCATCGGTGTGTCGTCAATCACCAGGATGTGCGCGTCCGGCGCGCGGAACAGCTCATGATACGCACGGCGGCGCACTTCGGTCATATGGGCGGTAAACGGGCCGACCGGTTCCCATTTGACGACCGGCTGCTCAATGGCGAAGGAGAACTCGGAGCCTTCTCCGTAGACGCTTTTCACCTCAAGCTTACTGTTCATCAGGTCGAGGAGCTGCTGGGTGATGCTCATGCCGAGTCCCGTGCCTTCGATGGAGCGGTTGCGCGACTCCTCAATGCGGACAAAGGGAGAGCACAAGCGCTCCATATCCTCGCTCTTCATGCCGATGCCCGTATCGGCAACGCGAAAGCGGAGCAGTATCTTTTTGCCGCTGAGCTTCTTGTATCCCACGCCGAGCGTCACCGAACCGTTCTCGGTGTATTTCACGGCGTTCGTCAGCATATTCAGCACGCATTGGCGAATACGGATCGCGTCGCCGTACAAAAGCTGCGGCGTGTTCTCGTCAAGCTCCACCTCCAGCCGCAGGCCCTTCTTGTCCGCGCGGTCGCGGACCATGTTCACAAGGTCGTTGACCACCGAGCGCAGCTCGTACTGCGTGGGCAGGATCTCCATCTTTCCCTCCTCGACCTTGGAAAAATCGAGGATATCGTTAACGATCGAGAGGAGCGTTCTGCCAGCCGCCTGAATGTCCGAGGCGTAGGAAAGCGTTTCACGTTCGCTGCTCTCGCGCAGGATCATCTCGTCCATGCCGAGAATGGCGTTGATGGGCGTACGGATCTCGTGCGACATATTGGCAAGAAACGCGGATTTCGTGCGATTCGCCTCGTTTGCGCGGTTGCGCTCGTAGGCAAGCTTTTCGATCAGCAGCGCGTCCGGGCTTTCCAACGTATAGAACAGCGACATGACGATTACCGTGAAGCCGACGCCGGAAACCAGAAGCTCGCGCTGGATCGTCTGAATGACCGTAATGAGCAGAAGGCTGACGAGCGAGGTAACGATGCCTCGCCTCACCTTCTGCTCCATACTCCCGCGAAACCAGATAAGCAGAATGACGCAAACGATATAGTACGATCCCGCGCACAAGTACGGCAGGCCCATAGCAAGGCCGTTGGCAACGTAGCCATGCGACGTCTGAACATACTCATACGGAAGAAAGATCGCGCAGAGCACAGATAAAACCAGCGGTATCGTCTCCGCCCATTTCGGCGGAAGCCGGATCGTGATGCTCTTTACGTACAGATACGTGATATAGAGGATCGTGACGCTGCTCACCACGAAGGCAATATGCAGCACGCGGTTGAGCGTCTCGGGTACTGTGTTGATATGGTTGACCGTGTAGACGGTGATCATATCGAAAATCAGGTTGAGGATCGTCGCCACAAGCAGAGCGGTAAACAGCCGGTTTGCATAGGTGTGCTTTCGGGCGACCGAAAAAAAAAGCCAAATGACGAATTGCAGAATGATAAAGCAGGAAAGCTGCATGCGTATGCTCAGAAGATAGTCAACTATCGGTTCCGAAATCATACTTCAGCGCCCTCCTTGATCTTGCGGTACGTCCTGCGGCAAAAGCTCAAATCATGCATTGTCATTATAGCAGTTTTTCCGCATAGCCGCAACCAAAAGTTCAGCAAAACAGCCTCGGAGCTCAGTGCTCCCGCTTGCTCCGCTCCGCCTTGAGCCACGCCTCGTAGCCCGCAGGGATGGACGTATAGCGCAGCAAAACACCGTCGTCGAGCTGCTCCATGACCTTGCCGAAGAGCTTGCCGCCGGCTTCGAGCTGGACGTTGTCGTAAACGTTCAGCTCCTCGCTGCTGTCCAAAATCGCGCCGTCATGCGCCACGGCGACGATGCCGCCGTAGTAGGAGCGCCTTTCTCCGTGTTTGCCGTCCATCTTGTGAAAGCACACTGGAATCGGGCACTCCAGCGCCTTCGGCTTGGTATCCCTGACCTTTGCGGACACGTTGTACGGCGCGCCGACGCCCGTTACCTGCGTGAGTATCAGCTCGCCCTTGACTCCCTTGGGATAGACCGTCATCTCCTGTGCGATCTCCAGCTCCGCGCCGCAGGCTTCGCGCGTCGCGGGCGAAATGAGCACTTGCCCGCCGACCGTATAGCTCTCGATGCGTCCGCAAAGGTTGACGTGGCTGCCCACCACGCCGTATTTAGTTCGCTTTTCCGAGCCGATGTTTCCGACGATGACCTCGCCGGTGTTGACGCCGATGCCCATCTCCAACACCGGATAGTCATGCTCCGCGTTCCACGCGTTGACCGCCTCCATGCGCGCCTCCATCTCCACCGCCGCCGCTACGGCGGCGGTGGCATGCGTCTCGGACGGCGCGGGCGCGCCGAAGATCGCCATGATCCCGTCGCCGATGAACTCGATGATGGTGCCGCCGCGACGCTCGATCACCTCCGTCATCTCGCCGAGGTAGTGGTTGAGCATCGTAATAAGATCCGCCGCGTCCATGCGCTCGCTCATAGCGGTGAAGCCGCGCAGATCGCTCATCAGGATGGTAAGCGTGCGCTTCTTGCCGCCGAGCGCCAAACCGTCCGGCGTCTCCAGCAGTTGGCGGACAATCTCGTCGGAGAGGAAGCGCCCGAACGTCTCGTTCAGCAGACGGTTTCTCATCTCCAGCTGCTCATTGAGCGCACGGATGCGCTCCATTGCCTTCACCGCGTCGCGCAGCTCCGTAAGCTCCGTCATATCGCTGAGCACGACGATCACGCCGATGTTCTTCTCCCCGTCCTTCAAAAAGGATGTGACCATGCGCAGTTGCTTTGTTTCCGTTCCATCGAAATACGGCACGATCGCCTCATGGGACCGGGTCCGGTCATAGACGGCGTCCATGATCGACTGCACGAAGCCGTCGTTCTCCTCGTGATCCATAAAGCTCACGGCAAGGCTGTTGCCGATCAGCCCCTTCTCGCCGCGGGAGAGTATCCGCAGCGCCGCGGGATTCAGGTAGGTGATCTTCCCGTCGAAGCTGATGGTCATAACGCCCTCGGACATGTCGCGCATAATGCTCTCGCGAATCAGCGCCGAGTCGTTAGCCATCATTCTTCCCCTCCTCTGCGTCTTGCGTTTTCTCCCCGCCGTCCCCTTCGTCCTCGTCCATCAGCCGGAGTCCCGCCGTATCGGTCACGGGAAGCGAAAAGACGATCGACTTCGCGGGCGACTCCATGCCGGCGCTAAGCATGATCTTCTGCATGATCCCGTCTCGCTGCTTCGTTTTCACCACGATAAAGGTGATGTCCTTCTCCGAGGCAAGCGAGATGCCGAGGAATTTTTCCGCGCGCTCCATTCCCGTGCCGCGCGCGTGGATAACCGTCCCGCCGTAGGCCCCCGCCTCGCGCGCCGCGTCCATGACCATTTCATTGTAGCCCTGGTTGCTGATCACGACGATCAGCTCGCGCTCCGTTCCTCTCATCGTGCTTTCCTCTCCTCTCACGAAGTTTTGTCCGTCCGTCATCAGCGCCAGCTCGCGCCGTCCGCCGATGCTGCTCATCGGGACGAGAAATGCGACGCCTACGCCCGGCACGTCGATTTGGAGATTTTGCCGCAGCCCGCGCTTCGCCTCCCGCCATGTCTCCCGCGTGACGAAGGAAAAGAGCACCGCCTTTTCCGTCCGCTCCAGCAGCATCGACGCGCGATCCGGCGCCACCGTTCCGTGCCCGAGGGAGATAAAGCTCACGGGGATCGTCTTCTCCTGATAGAGCTCGATAAATTTCGGCAGCCGTTTTCGATCCGTGACGGTCGTAAGAAAATACAGCTCAGACATACGCCACCCCCATTACAGCGCAATGATCTCGTAGTCGTCAAACCAGTCAAGCTTCGCCTCCACACCGCTGGTCTCAAGCTCCGCCGCCTTGTGGCGATCATGCAGGCGGTAGCTCACGCCGAGCAGCTGAATGGCGATCAGCGGCGTCATGGCGACCATGGCGACAACGCCGAATGCGTCTGTCACAACGTTGCCTCCGACGGCAAGGGTCGCGCCCATCGCCAGCGGCAGCAGAAACGTCGCCGTCATGGGGCCCGAGGCAACGCCGCCGGAGTCGAAGGCAATGGCGGTGAAGATGTCGGGCACGAAAAAGCTCAGCGCAAGCGCGAGCAGATAGCCCGGAACAATGAAATACAGGACGGAAAGCCCCGTCAGTACACGAAACATCGCAAGGCCCACGGAAACGGACACGCCGACGGAAAGGCTGCGCTGGAGCGTTTTCCCAGTGATGGCGCCGTTGGTAAGCTCCTCGACCTGTTTCATCAGAACATAGACCGCAGGCTCCGCCTTGACGATAAAGTAGCCGATCAGCATCCCCACGGGAATGACGATCCAACGGTACGATAACTCCGAAAGTGTCTTTCCGAGGTAGGTGCCCGCCGGCATGAACCCGACGTTCACCCCCGTGAGGAACAGCACCAGCCCCACATAGGTGTAGATCAGCCCCACGCCGATGCGCAGCAGCATCTGTTTCCCCACGCGCAGGCTTATGATCTGGAAAAGGCCGAAAAATGCGACGATCGGCAGCAGCGCGCGTGCGATCTCGCCGAGGTACGCCGGCAGCGCCGAGGTGAAGAGCGTACGCAGCTCAACGGAATCCGTGAACTCCGGCACGACGACTGGCGTGAATCCCGTGTCGTCCACGCGGTAGATCAGGCTCAGCGCCAGCACTGCCAGCACGGGTCCGATGGAGCAGAGCGCGATCAGGCCGAAACTGTCCCCCTGCGCGTTGCTGTCGCTTCGAATGGCGGAGATGCCCACGCCGAAGGCAAGAATGAACGGCACGGTCATCGGTCCCGTGGTGACGCCGCCCGCGTCAAACGCAACGGCGAGAAAATCCGCGGGCGCGATGAACGCGAGCACAAGCGCCGCCGCGTAGAACACGAGCAGCAGCGTGCGCAGTTTGACGCCGAGCAGCATACGCAGCAGCGCGAGCATGAGAAACAGTCCCACACCGCCCGCAACGGACAGGATCAGAACGAGGTTCGGGATCGACTGCACCTGCGACGCAAGCACCTGCAAATCCGGCTCGGAGACCGTGATAAGCGCGCCGATCAGAAAGCCCGTGAGGAGGATGACGCCGAGCTTGCGCGTTTTGGTCACGCGTCCGCCCACCTGTCCGCCCATCGGCTCCATCGCCAGCTCCGCGCCGAGCGTAAAGAACATCATGCCGATGATAAGCAGCACGCCGCCGAGCAAAAATGCCAGCAGCACGCTGCTCGTCATCGGTGCGACAGTCAACGACAGTGTCAGCACGATCGCGATGATCGGCAGCACGGCGCCGAGCGCTTCATCCAGTTTTTCTCTCAGTCTTGTACGATACATACTTAATTCAGACCTTTTTATCGCTTCCACGTCTTTTTAAAGAACGAATCCGGAGGCGTCGACGTTTGCTTCGTCGCCGATCAGCGTCTCGAAATCCGGAATCGGCATCGGCCGATAGAAATAGTAACCCTGCACGTAGTGGCAGCCGAGGCTCCGATGGAGCTTTTGCGCTTGTGAATCGACATGAAGCCTTTCCTCTTTCTAGTAAACGCTGGAAAGAATCATCCCAGTCTTACCTCTTATAGCATATCTAGGTAATCTTACCTGAAAAGCGGAAATTTCACAAGTGGAAAAATGAAAATATTTGTGTTATACTGTGATATATTTTAGTATCGACGCAAGGAGGCAAGCGAAGCGATGAAGATTCTGTTTGCGACCAGCGAATGCGCGCCGTTCAGCAAATCCGGCGGACTCGCGGATGTAGCATACTCTCTGCCTCCCGCGCTCAAGGCTGCGAGAGATGAGGTCGCCGTCATCACGCCCCTGTACCGCTGTGTGCGCGAAAAATTCGGCGACACGCTCACAAAAGCCGGAAATTACACGGTCTATCTTGGGCAGGCGTCGTATACCTGCGGTCTTTACCATACCGAAAGCTGCGGCGTCAGGGTTTGGTTCGTGGAATACAACTGGTTTTTTGACCGCGACCGGCTCTACGGATACGGCGACGACGCGCTGCGTTTTGCTTTCTTCAGCCGCGCAGTCGTGGATCTTCTTCCCCGCCCCGAATTCCGTCCGGAGGTGCTCCACTGCAACGACTGGGAAACCGCGGCGGCGGTGCTCTACCTCAAGAACGATCAGGCATGGCGCGCAGACCTGCGCGGCATCAAGACCGTGTATACCATCCACAACATCGCCTATCAGGGGCAATTTGCCGCCTCGGAGCTGGAGCACACCTTTGCCCTGCCGGGCGGATGGTATCAGGGCGGGCTCGGCTATGAGTACGACGGGCGGCACGACATCAACCTGATGAAGGGCGCAATGCTGATGGCGGACGCCGTCTCCACCGTCTCCGCGACCTATGCCCGCGAGCTGCATCAGAGCGCCTTCGGGCAGGGTCTTGAGGGCGTGGTCGATCTCGTCGACCGCAAGCTCTACGGTATTCTCAACGGCATCGACATGAAGCTTTACGATCCCGCGACCGACCCGCGCATCCCCGCCAATTTCAACCGCGCCGACCGCTCCGGCAAGGCCGTGTGCAAGGCGTTCATTCAAGAGAAATTCGGCATCGCCGTAGAGCCCGAGTGGCCGCTTCTCTGCTCGGTGGCGCGTCTCGTGGAGCAAAAGGGCGTCGACCTGATCCAGCAAACGCTGCCGGAGCTGATGAAGATGGGCGTGCAGCTCATCGTTTTCGGTCAGGGCGAGCAGCGGTACGTCGACTACTTCAACTGGGCGCGGACGCAGTGGCCCGAGCAGCTCGGTTTTTCCAGCGACTATGCCGAGCAGACCGCCGCCGAGCTGTTTGCTGGCGCGGATATGTACCTCATGCCATCGCGTTTCGAGCCCTGCGGACTCTCGCAGATGATGGCGATGCGCTACGGCACGGTGCCCATCGTCCGCGAGACAGGCGGGCTGAAGGACTCCGTACGCCCCTACAGCGAGTTCGACGGCATCGGAGACGGCTTCTCCTTCGCGAGCTATGAGGCAAAGGCGCTCTACCTCGCCATTCAGCAAGCGGTGAAGCTCTACTTTGGCGATGCGGAGATGTTCCGCGTACTGGGCGAGCGCTGCATGGCAAAGGATCTCTCGTGGGAAAAGAGCGCCATCCTTTACGACCGGATGTACAGCGACATCGTCGACGTCAGCCGCAGCGACGCAAAGCTGCCGTTTGAAACTGCGTTTGCGCGCATCAAGCGCGCATATGAGAGCTTCCATCGCAAAAACGCTGCGGCGGGCGCGCCCCTCCCGCCGGAGGATTATCACCGCTCGCTTCAGATCCAAATCATCGGTAAGGGCGCGGGTGTGTTCCACATCGTGTTCCGCGGGCGGGAGATCGAGATCGAACCCACCACCTTCCACGGCGCGGACGTTAACATCGCCGCGAGCTTCGACAATCTGCTCGGCATGGTAAAGGGCACCGTCTCGCCGGACAAGCTGTTCATGAACGGGCAGCTCAAAGTGGACGGCAACCTCGTCAAGGGCGCGGAGCTGCGCAAAATGCTCGTTCCGGCGCAGAAAAAATCAAAACGCAGCAAAGCAAAGACAAGCTGAA
>JAWRIJ010000135.1:0-12247 GCA_040307975.1 Oscillospiraceae bacterium
CGCCTTTCGGCGTCTTTTTTGCTTGTGGTGGCACGCTTTGCGCGCTGTGATTTCGATACGCGCTGACGCGCGGCTCCTTCGCCTTCGCTCGGTCGCAGGCGCAGCCTTCCAGCGCTTTTCGCAAATGTATGTCGCCGGAAAGCAGAAGTTTTACTCGGTTGATGCAAAGCAAAAACGACGTCTTTCGACGTCGTTTTTGCTTTAGCGGTGCCGCTCGGCTTCGGCGAGGTTGACGGGGGCAAGGTGCTCGTCGCCCTTTTCATCCACCCGCGCGGGCGGTTTAGTGCGAGAAGTTGACGGCCTCCGCGCCGTTGGCAGTGAGGAGAAGATACCAATCCTGCTGCGCGGCGCCGAGCCCGAGCAGCTTGGCGACGCCGTCGGCATTGATGAAATAGTTGTCCTCGCAGAGCACGGCGTCGACGGTGACGGCGTTGCCATCCACGAGCGCGGTGAGCTGGCGCGTTTCGCCTTTCGCGTCGCCGCTCAGCTCCTTAAGCGCGTCGGCGGTGTACTCGCCGCCGCGGTTGATGACGACCTGGCCGTTCCATTCAACGTTGAACGCGCCCTTGGTGCCCTTGAGGAGCGCCGCGAGGTCGCGCAGGCGATAGTAGCCGTCCACGGAGGCGACGGCGTCCGCCTTGCCGTCGAGAACGACGTTCTTCGTCTTCGCCTCGGCGACGAGCTTATCGTAGTCGGCGAGGTTGTAGGCGGCATTGTACGGGGTTGCGAGCAGGCCGGCGTTGATGTAGCCGATCAGCTCCGCGCGGCGCGCGTCGTCCTTGCCGAGATCGACGCCCGTGATCTTCCAGTTGTGGTCGACCGTCGGGGTGACGGGGGAATTCTTGGCAAAGTAATCGACGATCATGTCGCGGATGGAGTTTGAGGACTCCCAATCGCGTTTGCCTTCGGCAAGCTTCTGCGCCTTGATGCCGGAGGAATAGCGGTAGTTGTTCACCGCGAGCTTGAGGATCTGGTCGTCCTTGAGCGGCTCGCCCTTGAAAGTGACGTTCTCGATGCGCTCGCCGGCGGGCTTGGAGAGGTTGATCTCATAATTGACGCCAGCGAACATGTCATAGAGGTATCCGGGTTTCTCGGGGTCGAAAGAAATGTTGATGTCGCCGGGCTTCCACGTGTTGTAGCATGCGGCGGCCCATTCCATGTAGGCCTTGAGCTCCTTGCCGGTGACGTCCATGCGGTAGAGGGTGTTGTCGTACTTGTAGATGTCGAAAATGTTTCCGTAGTTAATGTCGCCATCGGGCAGATCGCTCGTATCCTTAAAGAGCGCGCAGGAGGTGACGTCCGCGCCGGAGTTTTCGAGCTGGATCTTCAGGATAAGGTCCATAACGGCGGTATCCTGAAGCTTGCCCTCGGGCAGGCCCGCGATCTCGTTGGCGGGCTGGAACTTGGCGGTGGTGACGCCGAGCGCCTTGCCGCCCTCGCCGCTTTCGCCGGAGGAGCCGCCCTTGATGAAGTTAATGGTATCCTGATGCATCTTGGCGACGACCGGAATGGCGCGGATCTCCTCGCTGGGCGCGAAGTCCTTCATCTCGACGATCTCGACCTTGGAATCGGTGACCTTGTTATCCTTGTCAAGCGTAAGGTCGAAGCGGGCGATCTCCACGCCGCCGTTGCGCACGCCGCCGATGACCGTCTTACCCTGCTTGTCGTTGACGGTGATGTGCATGTGCGCGACCTGCAGCACGTCGATCTCGGGGTTGTCGTCGAGGATCTTCTGCGCGGCGTCGGAGCCGCCGTCCTCGTCGAATTCGGCAAACACGCCCATATGCGCGCTGACCACGATGACGTCCGCCTTGCCGCCGATCTCGGCGATAGCCTTTTTCACCGCGGTGTTCGCCGCTTCAAAGGTGGTGTCCGCAATGCCCTGCTTGCCTCCGTCCCAAATGGGGATGTCGGGCGTGCAGACGCCGATGACGGCGACCTTGACGCCGCCGCGCTCCACGATGGTCCAGCCGTTGCCGGTGACGGGCTTGCCGTCCTTATTGAGAATGTTCGCGCCGAGCACGGGGAACTTCGCCTGGCCGAGGATGGCCTTCATGGTGTCGATGCCCCAGTTGAACTCATGGTTGCCGAGCGTCATGGCGTCGTACTGCATAAAGTTCATAGCGGAGATCACGGGATGCTCCGCCTCGGGCTGCTTGTTGGCAAGGTCGTCCGTGAGGATAGTACCCTGGATATCGTCGCCCGCATCCACGAGGAACGTGTTCGGGTTTTCCTTACGCACCTGCTCGATGTAGGTGTAGAGCCGTGCCATACCGTTGTTGGCGGTCTCCTTGCCGTCTTCGTAGCTGAAACCCCAGATATTGCCGTGCATATCCGAGGTGCCGAGGATGGTGATGTGCTTGTCGCCGTCAGCGGCAAACGCGGCGGGCATCAGGCTGATGACGAGCACCAGCGCGAGCACGCTTGAGAGGATCTTACGTGTCATGGATTTCATATTGCTTCTCCTTCCTGTGTTCATCCCGCCATCGGCGGGACGCGCACTATTAATCTAAACTTTTGCACGGAGAAAGTAAAGGGCGTGTCGGAGCTTCCTGCCAAATTTGTATAGTTCAACGATTTTAACAAGCGGATACTGTTGAAAAAAGCGAAAGCCTATTGAATTTGCCGCGCGCCGCGCGTACAATGATGCGGAGATCGCGCCCCCCGCGCGGGGCGAGAAACCGGAGCAAAGCGTATGACTGCTTTCCTGTCCTTTGCAAAACGCGAACCGATCCTGCTTATTTCGGCGCTCGCGGCGCTGGTGAGCTGCGTCCTCGTACCGCCGGACGCGGCATACCTCGGCTATATTGACTTCCGCACGCTTGCGCTGCTGTACGCGCTGATGGTCGTGGTGGCGGGGCTGCGGGACGCGGGGGTGTTTGCGCTGCTCGCGCACGCGGCGTGCGGGCGTGCCAAAAGCGCGCGCTCGATGGGCATACTGCTCGTGGCGCTGTCGTTTTTTTCTTCCATGCTCATCACGAACGACGTGGCGCTTTTGACCTTTGTGCCGTTCGCCGCGGTGCTGCTCGGCATGGCGGGACGGAAGGACGACCTGCTGCGCGTCGTCGTGCTCCAGACTGCGGCGGCAAACCTTGGCAGTATGCTCACGCCCGTGGGCAATCCGCAGAATCTGTACCTCTACTCGCACTACGGCCTGTCCGCGGCGGCGTTCTTCCGCGTCACGCTGCCCGTGTGGGCGCTCTCGCTCGTGCTGGTGCTCGCGCTGTGCCTGCGCGTCCCGAACGCGCCGCTGGAGGTCTCCCTCGGTGAAAAGCCTACCGTCGGGCGCCGCGCGCTGGGCGTATACACGGCGCTGTTCGCGGTGTGCCTGCTCTCGGTGTTCCGTGTGCTGCCGTGGCAGGCAATGCTGGGGATCGTCGCGGCGGCGCTGCTCGCTTACGACCGCAGGATGCTGCTGCGCGCGGATTTCATGCTGCTGCTCACCTTCACGGCGTTCTTCGTGTTCTCCGGCAACCTCGCGCGGCTCGACGCGGTGGCGTCGCTGCTGCGCCGCGCGCTGGGCGGCCGCGAGTACCTGACGGCGCTGCTCGCAAGTCAGGTCATCAGCAACGTGCCCGCGGCGCTGCTGCTCTCAGGCTTCACGGATAACGCGCGCGAGCTGCTCCTCGGCGTCGATATCGGCGGGCTCGGCACGCCGATCGCGAGCCTTGCGAGCCTCATCAGCCTCAAGCTCTACTCGCGCACGGGCGGCGCGCGCACAGGGAAGTTCCTCACGGAGTTCACGCTCGTGAACGTTTTTCTGCTGCTCGCGCTTTCGCTCTCGCGCCTCGCGTTCTGACGCGGCAGAAAAAACCGGTTGCGCCTCGTCGGGAAAAGGCGTATCATATGAAAAACGGATCGAGAAGAGGCGAGCGGCATGCATCGCAACGACGAAACAAGCTTTTTTCATATCCTCGCGGAGCTGGAGCGCAATCCCAATGTGCGGCTGCTTGAAAAGTACCGCCAGCACAAGGGGAACACGACCCTCCGCCATTGCCGCAGCGTGGCGGTCAAGAGCTTTCAGCTCGCGCAGAAGTTCGGCTGGCGCATCGACGAGCACGCGCTCGCGCGCGGCGCGATGCTGCACGACTACCACCTCTACACGCGCCAGCACCGAAAGATCAACGCGCTGCGCCACCTGCTCTCGCATCCCAAATGGGCGCGCGGCAACGCCGAGAAGGTCTTTGACCTGAGCTGCAAGGAGAAGAACATCATCGAAAGCCACATGTGGCCGCTGACGCTCTTTAAGCTTCCAAAGTCGAAGGAGGCGTTCCTTGTCACCCTTGCGGACAAGCTGTGCGCATTCCGCGAGATGCGCGGGCGCCACACATAGGAAAAGACCGCCCCCCGTCAGGGAGACGGTCTTTCAGCGTTTTCGCCGTTTCTACCGCTTTCGTTTCTCGTCCCGCTCGCACAGAAGCCGCATAATCATGCGGATGCGCTCGGCAGATCCGGGGTCGGGGTCGATCAGGCCGAGACCGTAGCCGAAACCGCCGCTCCCCGAGCCGCCGTTTTCGGAGGAGAGGAACGCGCCGGAAGATGGAAACACGCCCGAAGAGAGCGCCGTGCCGTAGCGGCACGCGCAAGGCGCGGTGTTTTGCGCGCCGGGGGACGGCACAAGGCATGCGGCGAGCGCGATGGGCATCGACCCGCCGGCGGGCGCGGCGCGTTGCAGCTTGTCCCAAAGCTCGCACAGCGCGGGATCGAGCCGCGGCTCGGGCGGAGCCTCTTCAACGTGATGCAGTTTGGAGCGTTTGCCGTCGTACTTCAAGATACCAACGCTCCTTTCCCGTTCATTCAGTGTAGAGCCGCGTCTGCGGATTATCCGTGAGGACGCCCCGCCACGCGGGGAAGTCGCGAAGAAGCCTTGCGGCGCAGCCGAGGCAGTATTCCACTCGCTGCCCGGGGGACGTCGCGAGCGCGCGCTTAAAGCCCCAGAGATGGGTGGCGAAAGACTGGTCGTCGAGCCGCTCTTCGTTCAGCAGCGCGTGAACGGCGACGCCTTTTGCCGCTGCGCACATCGGCAGGATGCGCTGCTCGGCAAAGCACATGGCGACGGTCGGGTCGGCGTCGGGCATCCGCAGGGCGGACATGAAGCGGAACGCCTCTTTCGCGTAATAGTCCCGCAGCGCGCCGCTCGTGATGCGGAGAAACGCGGTGTTCGCGGCAGGCAGGGAGAAGTCCCATTCCGAAGGAAACGCATAGCTCGGATCGAGCGAAAACGCCGCGTGCGGGTCGGGATAGACCATGGGCGTAAGCGCCTCACGATGGGCGACGGTGACGCCGTCCTTGCAGCGCGCGCCGATCGATTCCCAAAAAATGAGGTCGACGTCCAGCATGGCGCGCCCCGCCTCGGCGCGGCGCAGCGCCTCCAGCTTTCCCGCCGCCCAAAAAAGGCGCGGATCGAGCGCGGGAGGCATCCCGTCGAGGCTCGTGTCGAGCCCGTCGTCCCACAGCTCCGCAAGCCCCGCGCGCGTGAAGAACGCGGCGCCGGCGCTGTCCGTCACCATGCGGATCGAGCCGTTTTTCTCGCGCCACTTGAGGGCGGAGAGCATCATAGTGAGCAGCTCATAGTCGGGCAAAACGACCTCGCCGCCGTTTTTTAGGCGGTTGGGCGCGGTCCAGAAGGCGTGAAAAGCTTTCATAACACTATCATATTATAAAGACTGGCTTTTTTCCTGTCAAGTAAGTTTGCCGCGCGCAATACTTTGTCTTGCCAAGCGGGCAAGGTTTGATTATAATAGACCTATTCACCAAAACGAAAGAAGGAATCGCTTGATGAAACGCAGACTCTCCATGGCTGAAACCGTGTCGGTCTCCAGTATGCTGTTCGGGCTTTTCTTCGGCGCCGGCAATCTGATCTTCCCCGCGTACATGGGACAGGCGGCGGGCCGGAACATGCTTCCGGCGCTGATCGGCTTTCTCATTTCCGGCGTGGGACTCCCGCTGCTTGCGGTCGCGGCGCTCGCGACCACCCATTCCGACGGGCTTCAGGACTTGAGCGGCAAGGTTGGCAAGGGCTACAGCTACTTCTTTACCTGCGCGTTGTACCTGACGATCGGGCCGTTCTTCGCGATCCCGCGCTGCTTTACCGTTCCGTTTGAAACCGGCGTCGCGCCCATTGTGCCGGAGAGCGTTTCCCCACGGCTGGCGCTGTTGCTCTTTACGCTCGTGTTTTTTGCGCTGATGCTGTTTTTCTCGCTGCGCCCGGGCAAGATCCTTGTGTGGGTGGGTAAGCTCCTGAACCCGCTGTTCCTGGTTGTCTTCGCTTGGATCATGGTGACGGCGCTGCTGAACCCGCTGGGCAGCATCGCCGCGGTCGAGCCTGTGGCGGATTACGCCGTCGCGCCGCTCGCCAAGGGCATTTTGGAGGGCTACAACACTATGGACGCGCTGGCGGGGCTTGCATTCGGCATCGTGGTCGTGAACGTCATCACTTCCCTCGGCGTCGAAGAACCTGCCAACGTCGCGTCCTGCACAGTGCGCGCGGGCGCGTTCGCGTGCCTCTTTATGGCGCTCATCTATGCCGTGACGGTGGTGGTCGGCGCGCAGAGCCGCGGCGTGTATCCGCTTTCGGAGAACGGCGGCGCGGCGCTTGCCGTCATCGCGCGGCACTATTTCCCCGGCGCGGGCGCGTATCTGTTCGCGGCGATGATCTTTTTCGCCTGCCTCAAAACCGCCGTCGGCCTGATCACAAGCTGCAGCGAAACCTTTGAGAAGATGTTTCCGAAGGCGCTGAGCTACAAAAAGTGGGTGGTGGTGTTCAGCGTCGCCTCGCTCGCATTCGCGAACATCGGCCTTACGGGCATCATCCAGCTCTCCATCCCCGTGCTGATGATGCTCTATCCGCTGGCGATGACGCTCATCATCCTCGCGCTGACAGAGAAGTATTTCCGCGCCGAGCCGCTGGTCTACAAGCTCGTGACGGCGTTCGCGCTCGTGTGCGCGCTGGTCGACTTTTTCGGCGCGCTGCCGGAGGGCGTGCGCACGGCGCTGCGTTTGGACGGCGTCGTGTCGTTCTGCACGCGCGTCCTGCCCTTTGCCTCATACGGCCTCGGCTGGGTCTGCCCGTCCGTCGCGGCGTTCTGCCTCGCGCTGGTGCTGAAGTACGTAAAGGCAAAAAAGAACGGTTGACATAAAGTTGTCCTTGCGCCGCTGAGAAAAAAGTGCTATGATAAGCAAAATAAGGTTCCGGTGAAAGGAGCGTGCCGCTGTTGACGCAGTATTCGATCAAGGGGCCCGATATGAGCCGCAACATGGCGCTCGCGGGGAAGACGGTGTCCACCAGAGGGATGAACGTCACCTACGACGAGAACGGTTACGCCGTCAAGGCGGTGAATTGCGGGCACAAGACCTTTGCCGAGACGAGCAAGAGTATCTTCGCGCCGAGCAAGGAGGCGGTGCTCGCCTTGGCGGGACGCACCGGCTACGACGGGCCTGACGAGGACCGAACGCACTTTTCCGACCGCGAGTTCGCACGCGCTGTGGAGCTGCGCCGGAAGGTCGCGGCGGGAGAAATGAGCGCGGGCGAGGCGAACGACCAACTGGAGGAGATCCGGCGGATGTACGGTTACTCCTTCGGCGCGAGCGGGAACACGTACGCCAAGATCGTCCTGCCCGAGGAACGTCCGGAGGAGGTCGCCAAGGCGATGGGAAAGCCCGCCGCGGCGTCGGAAGCGTTCGTGCGGGCGTCCGGTACGGCGCAGCGGCTGCAAGACGATTATCAGACGCAGCTTCGCGAGCAGCAACAGCGCCAAACGCTGCAAAGCGAACTGGAGGAGCTGCGCGTGCAGAACCTGCTCAAGCCCGACGCAAAGGAAAAAACCGCCGACGCCCTGCTCGACATGATGGACAGAGAAGACGGCAAGTAAGCGATAAAAGAAAAGGAATCGCCTGATCGGCGGTTCCTTTTCTTTTATTTCGCGGTCGCGTCGGGCGAGCAGCCCGCGGGACCAAAGAAGTTGAGCTTTTTGTCCGAAAGGCGGATGGTCACGTCGTTCGACGCGGCACATTCGCCGTCGAGGCAGGTGACAACGTCGTTTTTTTCCGAGCGGATGCGCACCACCGAAGGGGTAGCGTAAGAAGCAAACTGCGGGAACTTTACGTACTCGCCCTTCGAGTAAGGGCCGACAAACTGGGCGAAGCGGGCGCGGGAGACCTTCTTGACGACCAGCGCGTTCAAAACGCCGTCGGTCATGCGCGCCTCGCCGATCGGCATAAAGCCGCCGCCGTAGTAGCGCCCGTTGCACACCGCCACGAGGGAAAACTCGTGGTCGGGAAGCTCCGTACCATCGAGCTCGACCGTCCAGTGCCTGCCGATGCCCTTGAAGAGGAAGTTGACGATCAGTGATGCGACGTAGCTGCTCTTGCCGTCGAGCATGGGGGTGGCGGAGTAACGGTGTACGTCCTGCGCGATGCGCGCGTCGATGCCGCTGCACGCGATGGTCAGGCACAATCGGCCGTTGCAGTCGATCAGGTCGATCTTTTGCGTTGCGCCGTTCCAAAGGTTTTCCGGGTTCGAAAATTTGGCGGCGTCCGCGCCGAAGTTTTTGAGAAAATCGTTGCCCGTACCGATGGGAACGACGGTCATCGCCGCGTTCTCAAACCCCGCGACGCCGTTGGCGACCTCGTTGGCGGTGCCGTCGCCGCCACAGGCGTAGAAGCGGACGCCGCCGCCGGCCCCCGCGATGCCGCGCGTAAGCGAGGTGGCATGGCCCGGGGAACGGGTGAGCATACATTCCACGTCCAGCCCGTGATCCTTGCGCAGCGCCTCCGCCATCCGATAGACGCGCTGGCGGCTGTCAGTCTTGCCGGCGGCGGGGTTAATGATGAAGATATGCTTCAAGGAAACGACCTCCTTTAGTGTTTTTCGTAGAGACGTATGCGCCATGACGCCTTGCGGCAGGGCGCGCAGCCATATTTTGCGGTCGCCGCGCAGACGGCGAGCAAAATGGCGATTATTTTTGTTTTTCGTAGAAACGTATGCGCCATGACGCCTTGTGGCAGGGCGCGCAGCCATATTTTGCGGTTGCCCCGCAAGGGGCGAGCAAAATGGCGATTATTTTTGTTTTTCGTAGAAAAACAGATCGCACTTGATCATGCCGTTGTAGAGCTTGCGTTTTTTATCGGCGCTCCTGCCAAAGCAGCGTTCGAATTCCGTGTGCGACGAGAGCACCGCAACGCGCCAGGTATCGGGCAGCTTGTCGACCGCCTTGCCAAACGCGCGGTAGAGCGCCTCCGCCTCCTCGCGTTCCAAAAGGCGCTCGCCGTAGGGCGGATTGGTGACGACTCTGCCGTATTGTCCGCCCCAGTGGAAGCGCGTCGCGTCCGCGACCTCGAAACGCACCGCGTCGTCCACCTCGGCAAGAGCCGCGTTGTGCCGCGCGATCTCGACGGCGGCGGGGTCGATATCGCCGCCCCAGATCTCGTAATCGCCGTGGAACTCCTTGTCCATCGCCTCGTCCGCCGCGTCGAGCCAAATTTTTTTGTCGAGGCAGTCCCACGACTGCGCGGCGAACGAACGGTTCAAGCCCGGGGCGCGGTTTTTAGCGATGAGCGCCGCCTCGATGGCGATGGTGCCCGAGCCGCAGAACGGATCGCACAGCGGGTCGCGCCCGCGATAGTGCGTGAGCTGGACCATCGCGGCGGCAAGCGTCTCGCGCAGCGGCGCCAAAACGCCGACGGCGCGGTAGCCGCGTTTGTAGAGCCCCTCGCCCGAGGTGTCGAGGCCGATCGTGACCTCGTCTTTCATGATAGAGAAACGGATTTGGCGTCGCTTGCCCGTTTCGGGCAGCGTTTCAAGACCGTAGCGCGCGCCGAGGCGCTCGCAGACCGCTTTTTTGACGATGCTTTGACACGCGGGGACGGAGTGGAGCGTCGAGCTGATGGAATAGCCCGTGACGGGGAACTCGTCGTTCCGCCCGATCCAGTCCTCCCAGGCAACCGCCTTCACGCTCTGAAAAAGGGTTTCAAAATCCGTCGCGCGGAAGGTGTTCAGCACGAGCAGTACCCGCGCGCCGCAGCGCAGGTTCACGTTCAGTCGCGCGACGTCCGCCTCCGTGCCGCGGCAGAGGACGCGTCCGTTCTCCACGCGCACGTCCGAAAGACCGAGGCGCTTTATTTCGTCGCCCACTAACTTCTCAAGCCCCAGCAGGCAGGGAATGGCAAAATCCAGCATGGCGTTCTCCTTATTTCGCGCTTTTTCCAGTATAGCGAAAAAGAACGGAGAAAGCTATAGTATTTTTTGAAAAAACATGGTAAAATACTTTTCATCGCGTTGGTGTAAACTCAGGGTTGCGCGAAAAACCGCGAAAAAACCGCGGCGCAACCTCAAGTTGGTGGACTGCCGGCGCGCGATACGCTACTCTGAGCACAGAAGCGGGCGGGATGCCGTCCGCGGAAAACGGAGGAAACGCAATGGCCTTTGGCGAACGTCTGCAGGAGACGCGCAAACGCAGCGGTCTCACGCAGGAGGAGCTTGCCGAGCGACTGCAGGTCTCGCGCCAGGCGGTGAGCAAATGGGAGTCCGGCAGAGGATATCCGGAACTGGAAAAGCTCCTTTACGTCTGCCGCTGCTGCGGCACGACAATGGACGAGCTGTTCGCGGACGAACTTCCCCGACGGGACGCGCCGCGGCAAGCGGCGGTGGAGGAGGCTCCGTTGCCCCGCCCCACATTCGGCGCGGCGGCGGCGAACTTCTACAACAACCTCTCGCCGTACAACAAGCTGCTCGGGCTGATCCTGCTCGCGGTCATTGCGCTTCTCGGTCCCGCGTATCTCTATTGTATGCGGGTGTTGAAAGGAGGAGCGGATAACATGATGGTTTTCGTTTGGGTCGCCGCGGTCGTGACGTTCGGCATTGCCGAAGCGGCTACGGCGGGATTGGTGTCGATCTGGTTCGTGGGCGGCGCGGGAGCGGCGCTGCTCGCGGCGGTGTTCGACGGACCGCTGTGGCTGCAATTCGTGCTGTTTTTGGTCGTGTCCATCGCGCTGCTCGCGGCGACAAGGCCGCTTGCGCGAAAGATGCTGGAAAAGACCATCACCCCGACGAACGCCGACCGCGTGCTTGCGCACACGGCGCGTGTGACTGAGACGGTAGACAACGAGCGCCCGTCCGGTGCCGTTTACATCGACGGCAAGACGTGGACCGCCCGCAGCGAGGACGGTACGCCGATCGTAAAAGATAAGCTCGTGAAAGTCGTACGTATGGAGGGCGTAAAGCTCTTCGTAAAAGAAAAGGAGGAATAAAGCTATGCCGCAAGTCTTTGGTTACATTGGTCTTATCATTTTGGTGGTGCTCATTTTGGCGGTGATCGTCAGCAACATCCAGGTCGTGCAGCAGTCGCGCGCATACGTTGTGGAACGCCTCGGCGCTTACAGCACCACGTGGGGCGTGGGCCTGCACCTCAAGATCCCGTTCATCGAGCGCGTCGTGAAGAAGGTCTCGCTCAAGGAGCAGGTCGCGGACTTCGACCCGCAGCCCGTTATCACGAAGGATAACGTCACGATGCAGATCGACACGGTCATCTACTTCCAGATCACCGATCCCAAGCTCTACACCTACGGCGTCGAGCACCCGATGAACGCCATTGAGAACCTGACGGCGACGACGCTTCGTAACATCATCGGCGATATGGAACTCGACCAAAGCCTCACGTCCCGCGACATCATCAACGCCAAGATGCGCTCCATCCTCGACGAGGCGACCGACCCGTGGGGCATCAAGGTCAACCGTGTGGAGCTGAAGAACATCCTCCCGCCCAAGGAGATCCAAAACGCGATGGAAAAGCAGATGAAGGCGGAGCGTGAGCGCCGCGAGTCCATCCTTCAGGCGGAAGGCCAAAAGCAGAGCCAGATTCTTGTCGCCGAGGGCGAGAAGCAGAGCGCGGTGCTGCGCGCCGAAGCGGAGCGCGAGGCGGCGATCCTGCGCGCCGAGGCGGACCGTCAGGCGGCGATCCTCAAGGCGGAGGGCGAAGCGGAGGCGATCCGCAAGGTGCAAAAGGCGCTCGCCGACTCCATCGAGCTGTTGAATGCGGCGAACCCGAATGACCAGGTCGTCAAGATCAAGGCGCTCGAAGCCTACGAAAAGGCCGCCGACGGGCAGGCGACAAAGATCATCATCCCCAGCGAGATCCAAAGCCTGGCCGGCCTCGCCGCGAGCTTCAAGGGCCTGCTTGAGGACGAGAAAAAGGGATAACGGCGGGAAAGCGGTTATCCGGCAAAAGCGTATCGGCAAGCCCCCCCCCCC
>JAWRIJ010000136.1:0-14951 GCA_040307975.1 Oscillospiraceae bacterium
ACGGCCGCGTCTTTCAAAGAGACTGAAATTACTTGATGTTGCCGATATCGGTCAGGCTGATAACGGTCGCGAAATCGTTGGCAGTCTTCTCGGTGTCGTTGGAAACGGTGACCTTGCCGGCAAACATGTCGGCGACGAGCGCCTTGTAGCCGTCGGGCGTAAAGTCGCTGTTCCACTGAGTGGAGCCCATCGGGATCTGAACGTAGTTCTCCTCGGGGTTGGCGGAGACGAGGCCGAGGTTCTCAACCTTGCCGCCAACAAAGCTGCCGTCCTTGACCTGAGTGAGCAGGGTGTTGACGGTGGCGGCGAGGCCCTTCATGGCGGAGGTGACCGTCATGCCGGCGCCGTAGGTGCCGTCGATGGTGCCGGCCTGGTCAACGTCAACGCCGATGACCTTACCGCCGACCTTGGCGGCAGCCTCAGCCGCGGAGGTGAAGATACCGCCGCCGCAGGCGAAGACGACCTCGGTGCCGTCAGCGTACCATGTATCCATCGCGGCGGTGATGTCAGCGTCGCCGAAGAACTGGTTGCCGTAGCCGTACTTCATGCTCACGTCGGTCTTGCCGAGCTCCTTGGCAGCGGCGTCGGCGCCCTGCACGAAGCCGTAACCGTAACGGACGACCGCGGGAACGGCCATACCGCCGAGGAAGCCGAGCTTGGTGAAGCCGAGCTTCACGGCGGCGTAACCGGCCATGTAGCCGCAGAGCTCTTCCTGATACACGGCGGAGTAGAGGTTCGCGGGCAGCGTGGTCAGGCCGGCGGTGTTGAGGTCATACTCGGAAACGTCGAGCGCGATAAAGGTGACGTCGCTGTACTCGGGAGCGGTCTTGGCGATGGCGGGCGCAAACGCGTAACCGGGCATAACGATGACGTTGTACTCCTCGTCGATCGCCTTCTCAATCATGGCGACACGGTCGTCGTCAGAGTCGGAAGCGGGCTTGAAGTAGGTGAAATCGGTGCTGTTGCCCTCGCACCAGGCCTTGCACGCCTCATAGGTGGTCTGGTTGAAGGACTGGTCGGTGATGTCGCCGTAGTCGGTGATCATCGCGACCTTCATCGCGGCGGCAGCGGGAGCAGCCGGAGCCGCGGGGGTGGGAGTCGCGGCGGGAGCGGCCGGAGCAGCCGGAGCCGCGGGGGCGGCCGGAGTCGCCGGAGTCTCAGGGGTCTTCTGGCCGCAGGCCGCAAGAGCGAAGACCATCGCGACGGAGAGAAGCAGAGCAAAGAACTTCTTCATGTCAATAACCTTCCTTATTGTTTTTTCGGGCCATCTCTGCCCGTGTACAGTAAAGTATAGCAAAGCTTGCGCGGGGATTCAAGTACCGGATTTTGTTTTTCGGCATTTTCCACGCTTTATACAAATATTCGCGGTAGGGAAAAGCGCCGTTTTTCCGGCGCTTTTCCGCTTTAATGAGTCGTATTTATTCCAGCTTCAGATCGCCGTCCCTGACCCAGCCGAGGCGGCGGCAAAGCTCGTTCAAAAGCGGGCAGATGACCGCGGGCAGCACGATGGAAACGAGCAGCAGGCCCATCCAGTCGAAGCCGCTCGGCGCGATCGCCGCCGCGCCGTTTTCAAGCGCCTTCTCACTTGGCGCGAGCCAGCCCGTCCATACGCCGATGGGTCCACAGAGGCCGCAGGTCCCCATGCCTGAGTTGATGGGTTCTCCGTTCATTTGCAGGTGAAATACGCAGGTCGCGACGGGACCGGTAATGGCGCTCGTCACGATGGGCGCGATCCACACGCGCGGGTTGCGCACGATATTCGGCATTTGCAGCATCGACGTGCCGAGTCCCTGTGAAACGAGGCCGCCCCACTTGTTCTCGCGGAAGCTCATCACGGCGAAGCCGACCATCTGCGCGCAGCAGCCCGCGACCGCCGCGCCGCCGGCAAGCCCCGTCAGTCCCAGCACGGCGCAGATCGCCGCCGAGGAGATCGGCAGCGTCAGCGCAATACCGACAAGCACGGAAACGGCAATGCCCATCCAAAACGGCTGGAGGTTCGTCGCCTTGACAATGACGTAGCCAAAGGCGTTTGCCGCCGCGCCGATGGGCGGCGCGATCCACTTGGCAAGCGCCACGCCGATGAGGATCGTCACAGCGGGCGTGACAAGGATATCCACCTTCGTCTCCTTGCTCGCCGCCTTACCGAACTCCGCGGCGACGATGGCAATGATCAGTACCGCGAGCGGGCCGCCCGCGCCGCCCTCGGCGTTTGCCGCCCAACCGACGGCAGCGAGCGAGAAGAGCACCATCGGCGGCGCTTGCAGCGCGTAACCGATGGCGACCGCCATCGCGGGGCCAGACACCTTCATGGCGTAGGAGCCGATGTCGGTCAAAAAGGGCACGCCGAGCTGGTCTCCCAGCGTCTTGATGATGGTACCGATGAGCAACGAGCAGAACAGGCCCTGCGCCATCGCGCCGAGCGCGTCGATGCCGTAGCGTTTCGCGGAGAATTCGATGTTCTTGCGCTTGAGGAAGGACTTAAAATCCGCCATGATGCGCACCTTCTTTTCTTTTGATTTGTTGGAGAAAAAAGCGCCTCACAGGTGTCATGACACCTGTGAGGTCACTATAGCGGGAAAGTCCGCTCCTGTCAATTGAGGTTTCGCAACACGTCCATCAATAATAGGAATGGAAGCCTACGCCTGCTCGAAAAGCACGCCCAGTGCGCGCAGCGCCTCCCGCGCGCGCGCATACGCCGCCTCATCGGGGCACGAGAGCGTGTGCAGGTGGACGCCCTCCGTCAAGTCGGAGAGCGGGTGCGCGTCGGACTGCGCGCAACGGCGCAGGAATTCCTTCACATCATAGCGGCTTTTGAGATGCAGCGCGCCGGTAAGCTGCCCATAAACGGGATGCTCCACGATCACATCGAGCACGGTGCACCCCTGGTCTACGATGGCGTTGAGCTCCGCCGCCATCTCCGCGTCGGTGTGGCGGCACGCGACACGGCGCAAAAGCCCCTCCTCCGCACGCTGGAGCACATAGCCCCGCGGCGTCGCGGAGATCGCCTCGCCGGTGGCGCGCAGCAGCGCCACATCGCCCACGATGATCTGACGGCTCACGCCGTACCGTTCCGCGAGCGAACCCGCGCTCAGCGGCTCTTTTGCCTCACGCAGCGAGCGCATCACAGCCGCGCGGCGCTCCTCCGAACGCATCAATACTCGTAGATGCTGCCGCCGACGAACTCGCGCACGAGAGAGTTCTTCGGAACGTACGGCGTGGTCAGCGGCGGGACGGAGCGGACGACCTGCATCAGATCGGTCAGGCCATGCTCCTCGATGAACGCGTCGTCGAGCTGCTCATGAAACTCGGGCAGCTCAAGCAGGTACTTCGAGAGGATGCACGGCTCATAGTCGTGGAACGTGTCGATATGGATCTGGGCGTTGCCTTTGTTGGGCTGGATGTAGTTCAGCTCGCCGCGGTCGACGCTCTGCGCGCGCTCGATGGTGCTGCGCAGCGTGTGCCCGCGCCCGAGCAGGTCGCGGATCATGCGGCGCGCCACACGGAGCTGCTCGGGGTTAATGATGTGATCCTCGTGCGTGATGATGCGCGTGCGCGGCGCAACGTAAACGCCCGTATACTCGCCTTTGAGCAGGTCAAGGATCAGCGGATTGAGCATATGAATGCCCTCGGCGATGACGATGCCGTCCTTGTCGCCCTTGATCGTCCTGTGCCCGCCGACGCCGCCGCTCTTGAAATCGTAGATCGGCGCCTCCACGTCCTCTCCGTCGGCGAGACGCAGGATGCAGTCCGCAAGCTGTTGGCGGTCGACGCAGTGGGGCGATTCCCAGTCCGACGCCTCCGGCGGACGCTTGTTGAGCGGGAGAAAGAAGTTGTCCATGCTCACAAGCGCAACGGACACGCCAAGATTCTCCAAATACGTCTTCAGGCGCATCGCGGTCGTCGTCTTGCCGGAGCCGGAAGGACCCGTCAGGCAGACGACGGGCTTCGCCTCCTTGTTTCGCAGGATCTTCGCCGCCGCGGTGCTGATCTTGTCGCGATAGACCTCCTCGCAGTGCAGCACGAAGCGGTTTTGATCGTTCATGGACTCGGTGATGTCTTCCATATCAATCACGCGCATGGTTTTGTCTCCTTTCTACGTTTATCCCGTCCACATCCGCCGGGCGTTACTTGCTCGCCGTGTTGCCCGAGCCCGCAAGCTCCGGCAGCCTGGTCGCCTTGACGGCGACCTCGAGCGCGATCTTCATCATGTTGGTGAACGTGGTCTGGCGCTCCGAAGCGTCCAGCTCCTCGCCGGTGACAAGGCTGTCCGAGATGGAGCAGATCGCGAGCGCGCGCTTGTGCGTATACGCCGCGTTGCAATAGAGCGCCGCCGCCTCCATCTCCACCGCGAGGCAGCCCATCTTCGCCCACTCCATCGTGGACGCCGCCGCGTTGTAGAAAACGTCGGACGAAAACAGATTGCCGACGGGCATCCGAACGCCGATCTCATCCGCCGCTTCGAGCGCGAAGCGCAGCAGGTCGTAATTGCAGATCGGCGCGAACGTGCCGGGCAGGCGGTACTGGTCGGCAAAGTGCGAGTCGGTGCACGCGCCCATGCCCGCCACCACGTCGCGCAGCTTGAGGTCGGCGCTGATCGCGCCGGCAGAGCCGATGCGCAGGATGTTGTCCACGCCGTACTGCGTGAACAGCTCATAAGAATAGATGCCGATGGACGGGCAGCCCATGCCGGACGCCATCACGGAGACGGGCGTGCCGTTATAGGTGCCGGTATAGCCGTGGATGCCGCGCACGTTGTTGACAAGCTTCGCGTCCTTTAAAAACGTCTCGGCGATGAACTGTGCGCGCAGCGGGTCGCCGGGCATGAGTACGGTCTTTGCGAATGCGCCCTTATCGGCGCTGTTATGGGGAGTCGCCATCTGTCACTTCTCCTTTACAATCACTTTTCCATTGCCTTCACGGCCTTGACGATGCGGGACGTGCCGAGCCGGTCCGCGCCAAGGGCGAGGAAGTCCTCCGCGTCCTTCAAATCTGCGATGCCGCCCGCCGCCTTGACCTTCTTGCCCGGGGTGTGCTCGACCATGAGCTTTACGTCCTCGCGCGTCGCGCCGCCGCCGGCAAAGCCGGTCGAAGTCTTGATGTAGTCGGCGTTGGACTTTGCCACCGTCTCGCAGAGCTTGATCTTCTCCTCCTCGGTGAGAAGGCAGGTCTCGATGATAACCTTCAAAATGTGTCCGTGGCACGAGACCTTGATGCTGTTGATCTCCTGCAAAACCAGGTCGTAGCGCCCCTCCTTGACCCAGCCGAGGTTGACGACCATGTCGATCTCACTCGCGCCGTCGGCAACGGCGGTTTCCGCCTCCATGCACTTGATGCCGGTGGTGTTGTAGCCGTTCGGAAAGCCGATGACGGTGCATACCGCGAGCTGGTTCTCGCCGAAGTGCTGCTGCTCGGCGATGTAGCGCGCGGCGCGGGCAACATAGGTCTCGGGAATGCAGACCGACGCGCAGTTGTACTTCATGCCGTCGTCGCAGATCTGCTTGATCTCTTCCCAAGTCGCGCCCTGGGCGAGCAGCGTATGATCGACGTGCTTTAAAATCTCTTTCACATCCATTGGAAATCTCCTCCTTCATCTTAGGCCGTATTGTAGTCAGTATAACAGAGCGGCGCGCATTTGTCCACCCGCAATTCAAGCAGGGTGCACAAAAAGAGAGGCGGTGTTCCCGCCCCTCTTCGCGCCTTGTGTTTTTACTTGAAGTACCGCTTGAGCATACCCTCCAGCGCCTTGCCGTGGCGGGCTTCTTAATGCCACGGCACCATGCCACATCGAAGGGCAAGGCTACTTCAAGCCTTTCTTTTACGGTGATGCAGCCATTATGAAATTATTTATCTTAATTTTCACTTAATTATCTTTCAAATACCCAATCTTGGAAAACTTCATCCCATACAAAATAGGTGTTTCGTTCTTCACCATCATAAGACCCCTTACCCGTAGGCATGCAATCCTTTTTTATCTGATTCCACTGCTGTGCTGTAAAAACTTCACCCGTTTTAGCAGACTTGATAAATGTGGTTTTGTCTCCTTGATACCAACCATTATCACCAACCTTTGCCTGAACACCAGATGCAGGATTTGGTATAGTACCCGTAATGCAATCTACACCCTGGAACAAACCATAAATAACTTGACCGTTACTTAAAGTGGTTGCTTGAAGTGTTACCCTTGTGCCATCGGCTTTAATAACAATATCGCCCTCCTTAACGGGATTGTGTGGGCTGCCCTCGTTAAAAACTTGGACGCCTTGCGGAGTTTCCTGCTTGTGTTCCTCAAAGTCGGGTGTACCCCTATAATCCTTATCGACCATTCTGACTACTACCGTTGCGGCTTGAGCACGGGTTAATGTGCCATTGGGATTAAAAGTACCGTCATCGCTTACGCCCATGAGGACACCCATTGAATAGGCAAACTGAACTGCGTTCATATAAGACCCGCATTGATTGAGGTCTGGAATATTAGCCATAGGAACAATCTTTTCAGCAGATTCACCGTTAAACTTCATAGCATTGGTTACAACGTAAGCCATCTCTGCTCTGGTCATCGGTGTTTCTCTTGTGGCTTTGTCCTTGTTGAACTGACCCTTCTGCGTGATACCGTACTTCTCTGCTACCTTGTAATAACCGTAAGACCATGAAGAACCCTCTGGAGCATTGGCTTGATAACCCTTTGCCTCTGAATCCTTGCCAATCGCACGAACTGCTGTTGTGATGAACTGCTCTCTTGTCATAGAACCCTCTGGATTGAATTTGTTGTCTCCGACACCGTTCATCAATCCGAGTTCCTGTGCTCGCATGATGGTTTTGTAACCCCAATAAGAAGAAGGCACGTCAGAGAAAGGAGCCGCCTCATTCTGAATGGAAGTTGCTGTTACGGAAAAAGCGTCGTAGTTGGAACGGATGGTGTCAATGGCGAATGCCGGTGCAGCCAGCAGCGCCGTCAACTGAATAGCAATCAGAAACGAAACAGCCTTTTTCATAGTAAAATCTCCTTGAAAAATATAGTTTCTTGATACATTTAGTATAACTCTTCTCCGGGGATATCTCAAGGGCAAAACCTGCCCTTGAGATAAAAAATTTTTGGGCTGAACTGTGGGCTTGCCCACGGATTTGCCCTTCTCCGCTATGGCAGCAAAAGAAAAACCCTCACCCGAAGGTGAGGATTTTTCGGTATAATCGGTGATTTCTTACTTGAAGTAGCGCTTGAGCATACCCTCCAGCGCCTTGCCGTGGCGGGCCTCGTCGCGCGCCATCTCGTGGACGGTGTCGTGGATGGCGTCGAGGTTGTTCTTCTTCGCGCAGGCGGCGAGGTCGAACTTGCCCTGCACCGCGCCGTACTCGCAGTCCACGCGCCAGGCGAGGTTTTTCTTGGTGCTGTCGGTCATGTTGACCTCCAGATCGCTGCCGAGAAGCTCCGCGAACTTCGCGGCGTGCTCCGCCTCCTCGAACGCCGCCTTTTCCCAGTAGAGGGCGATCTCGGGATACCCCTCGCGCGCAGCAACGCGCGCCATGCACAGATACATGCCGACCTCGCTGCACTCGCCGGTGAAGTTGCTCTTGAGCTGCTCGAAGATGTACTTCTTGGTCTCTTCATCAATGTCGGGATTATTCTTGACCGTCGCGGCATAGACGCCGAACTCATGCGTCGCGGCGAGCGCCGCGCCGTCCTTCTTCTCGGCAAACTTGCTCGCGGGCGCCTTGCAGATGGGGCAGGCCTCGGGGGGATTTTCACCCTCGAACACATAGCCGCAGACGGAACATACCCATTTCTTCATCGTCGTGTCCTCCTTGTAAAATTTCAGGGTTGCTCAAACTGTACTTCCCTTTACGTCAGTATAGCATGAGCCGGCGCTTTTGGCAAGGAAAATAGCGCGCCCGCCCCGTTTAAAGGCAAGCGGGGCGGGTGCGGCGCGAAAACGCTCTTTATTCCTTTGTTCAGGCGTGCACGCGCGCACGGTCAAGCGCGGCGCACAGCGACGGCGCGGCAAGCGCGCACACGGCGATTTTCAAGAAGTCGCCCGGGAGATAGATGATCATACCGCTTTTGAGAATCTGCCAAAGCGTCAAGCCCTTGCCGAGGTAAGCGTTGCAGATCACGCCCATGTACGGCACGCCGATGAGATACAATACCGCGAGCCCAGCAAGGCAGGCGATCGCGACGCGTTTGGACGAGCGTTCCCGTTCGGTGAGCTTGCCAATGAGGTACGCCGTCGGGATCAGGCCGACCAAAAAGCCGAACGTGGGATTGAATACATACTGGAACCCGCCGCCCGAGGCGAAGATCGGCACGCCGACCAATCCCAAAAGCACGTAGACCGCCTGCGAAAGCGCGCCGAGCTTTGCGCCGAGCAGCACGCCCGCAAGCGCCGTGAACAGAAATTGCAGCGTGATGGTCGAGATGCCCAATGGGATGCGGATGAACGCGCCCACCGCGGTCAGCGCCGCGAACAGCGCGACAAGGATCATATCTTTCGTTTTCATAGTAAACCCACCTCACTTTTATGTATACAGTAACACAGGTCATCTCCGTTTGTCAATATCTTCTTTTTGATGGTTTACTATTAAGTCCTCCTCTTGCTTTTAACGTGCCCATCTGCTACAATATGTTGTGTTATTTTGCTTCGGAGGTATCTGTCATGATCAAGATCGCCCCCTCCATCCTCTCGGCGGACTTTGCGCATCTCGCGCGCGACATCGAACGCATCGCATCCGCCGATTATGTCCATGTGGACGTGATGGACGGCATGTTTGTGCCGAACATCACCATCGGCGTGCCTGTCGTCAAGTGCATCCGCCCGACAACGGCGCTCCCGCTGGACGTTCACCTGATGATCGAGCAGCCTGTGCGCTATGTCGAACAGTTCTGCGACGCGGGCGCCGACCTCGTCACCTGCCACATCGAATCCGACGAGGGCGCGAACATCCGCTCGGCGTTGGACAAGATCCACGCCAAGGGCAAGCGCGCGGGCGTCGTCCTCAAGCCGAAAACTCCCGCGGAGGCGGTGCTGCCGTTTCTCGGCGCGTGCGACATCGTGCTGGTGATGACCGTCGAACCCGGCTTCGGCGGACAGAAGTTCATGGCGGATATGATGCCCAAGGTCGAGCGCATCCGCCATTGGATCGACGAGCGCGGTCTCAGCTGTGAGCTGGAGGTCGACGGCGGCGTCGACCTCACCACGCGCGAGGCGTGCATCGAAGCAGGCGCAAATGTGCTCGTCGCGGGCAGCGCAGTTTATGGAGCTGAGGACATCCCCGCCCGTATTGCCGCGCTTCGCGGCTAGTTATTCCTGATTGTATTGGCATAACATAGTACATTTATTTCGGCTCGCTTTGTTGCAAAATTTTAGTAAACCACAGTTAGAGGTCGGTTGTTATGGAGTATTTTCCCGCGGCGCTGGAGGCGCTGGTGGAACAATTTGCGCGGCTGCCCGGCGTTGGCGGCAAGAGCGCGCAGCGTTTGGCGTTCTACGTGCTCAGCCTCACGGAGGACGAGGCGGTCGCCTTTGCCGACGCCATCGTTAAGGCGAAGAAAACAGTCACATTTTGTCCTGTCTGCCGCAATCTGACAGACGGAGGGCTCTGCCCCATCTGCTCGTCGCCCAAGCGGGACGAACCCATCATCTGCGTCGTCGCCGACCCGCGCGACGTGGTCGCCATCGAGCGTTCGCGCGAGTTTAACGGACGCTATCATGTGCTCCACGGCGTTATTTCGCCGATGAACCATGTGGGGCCGGACGATTTGGAGATCAAGCCGCTCATTGAGCGCGTGGCGAAGGGCGGAGTGGACGAGGTCATCATGGCGATGAACCCCGATACCGAGGGCGAGGCGACGGCAATGTACCTCGCGCGGCTGCTCAAGCCCTTTGATGTAAAGGTAACGCGCCTTGCTTACGGTATTCCCGTGGGCGGGCACCTTGAATTCGCCGACGACGCGACGCTCATGCGCGCGCTGGAGGGCCGTCGGGAGATCTGAATACGGCATAATACAATAAGGTTGAAACGGGGCGCCGCAGAATGAAATTCCGCGGCGCCCCGTTATTGCGTGCCGTTTTCCGTATCCTTGTTTGTCAGCCCAGTATTGAGAAATCAATACCGTCTGCAAGCACTTCAAGCGCCTCCCGCGTCAGTCCGTGCTCCGCGCCCGCGAGGACGTTGACCGCGACAAAGCTCTCCGGCAGATCGGCAAAAATCAGCGCCTTATCGGAACCGAGCGCAAGCAGCACGGTCGCGCCCGACACGGTCTCGTACCCCCACTGTTCATAGCCCGCCGCATCGCCGACATTCAGCCCGACCTCGTCGAGCACGCCCTTGCTCGTGCGGCGAAGCTGGTACGCAACATCTCCGAATCCATTCAGTTCGCCCATCTCGTCGCATTGGAACGTGCCGTCGGGGAAGCGGTAACCGCCCCACTCGCCAATGCTCAAAAATCGCCCGCCCACGCGGTCGAACAGCTCCTGCTGCTCGTACCACCCGGACGGCTCATGCAGTGCAAGACCGTACTTTGCCGCGATCGCGTCGAGCGCATCCGCCATCTCCTGTGTGTAGACGAAATACTCGCCGTACCGTCCATCCAAGCCCGTCTCTCCGTTGCCGACCGCCGCAAGCAGCGCGCCGTCCGTATCGTAGGACGCGAGAAAGCGCGTCCATTCCTCCATCGCCTGCTGCTCCGGACTCCCGGCGTAGCCCTGCAGGCTGATCGTATCGCCATAGGCGAATGGATCGTAATGCGCCGCGTTCCGCGCTTCTTCGTCCGCCGCGATCTCCGCGCTCACGGTTTCCGCGGCCGGTTCAGGGCTAACCGTCAGTTCCCGCAGCGAACGCTGCCGCGCGGCGTACGCGCCCGCCCCCGCCGCCAGCGCAGCGGCAAGCGTCAAAAGCGCCACACGCGTGTAAGCTTTTTTGTGTTTTTCCATTCCTATCTCCTGTATGCACCGTTTGATCGGACAGCGGACGCGTCGCGTCCGTTTTTTGTCCACGGCACAGCATAGCACCGCGCGGCGCGCGGCGCAAGCAACAAACGGTTACAAAAAAGGAGACGCGCGATTGCGCGTCTCCTTTTTGGATTGTTCAGCCGGTTTACTTGACAGCGGAGAGGTTGAGCAGCATCTGGGCGATCTGCGCGCGGGTGGTGGTCGCCTTCGGGGCCAGGCGGCCGGCGTCGTCCACGCCCTTAATGACCTTGTTCATGACCATCCAGTGCATCGCCTCATCGGCGCTCTCGCTGATGTCCTTGGCGTCGGGGTTCTCCAGCGGGAACATCCACGTACCCGTGAAGCCCTTGCCCTGGCTCTTGAGGTAGTTGTAGAGCATGCTTGCGAAATCCTCGCGGGTCGCCGCGGCGTCAGGGTCCTGACCGTCGGAAATCTTGTTCTCGATCGCCCACGCAACCGCCTTCGCATACCAAACCTCACCCTCGGCGGGGGCGGTGTCGGCGCCCGCCATGTTGGCGATGAGCTTCATGACCTGAGCGCGGGTGATGGTGCCGTCCGGGGTAAACTCGGTGTCGGCGGTGCCGGTCATGGTCTTGTTCTCAACGACGTAACGCAACGCGGCGACATACCAGCCGTCCATGTTGACGTCGGTGTACTTGGCGAGCGGGTCGATCTTGATGGTCTGATCGCCGCGCGGAGCCGCGTACTTCTCGCCGATGACGCCCTTGAGCTCGGTTTCGACATACTCCATCACGGCCTCATCCATCGGGATGCCGGTGTCGAACTGGGCGCTCGCGGCCTTGAACGCATAGTAGGTGTCGCCGCCGGCGGCGCAGAAGTTGTTGGTCACAACAGCGTAGGTCGCCTTGGGGTCAAAGTCCTTGCCGTTGATGCTCTCGATGGTCACGCGCTGGATGCTCTTGGGGCCATAATAGGTGGAGCCGGGATAGGTCTCGGCGTTCGCGTCGTACTTCTTGGTGGTGTCGAGCGTAAACTTGATGCCGGTGGTCTGCGGATAGCCGCCGACCGCGCCGGGCGTGGAGTAGGTGGAGGCTTCCAGCGCCTCGAGCAGCTCCGTGCCGGTCACGTAGACGACCGCGATGGTGTTGCCGAACGGGAGGACGGTGTTGATGTCCTTCATGGTGACGTCGCCAGGCTTGATCGCCGCGCGGATACCGCCGCCGTTGGTGATGGCGACGACGTGGTCGGCGTCAACGGTCACGGAACCGCTCTCCTTGAGAACCTTCCAAAGCATCGCCTCAGTGATGAGGTCGCCGTTGTTGGTCTCCTGCGTGCGGTTGCCGGGCGCCTTCGCGCCGTTGAGCTCGACCGCGCTCTTGGCAAACACCGCGCCGTACTTCGCCTCGACCTCGTCCGCGATCTTCTTCGCGGCGGCGGCAACGGCCTCGTCCTTGGCAAGCTCGCTCACGACGGTCTTGCCGTCCTCGCCGCCCATGACCTTGGTGGCAACGAGGAAACGGGACTCGATCTTCTTGCTCGCGTTATCGATCACGACCACGCCGACGTTCGCGAACTTGGTGCCGGTGGAAACGATGGGCTCGCCGTTCTCGCCCGCGGTCATGACCGTGTGGGAGTGGCCGTCGATCAGCAGATCGATGCCGGAAACATTGGCATACAGATCGGAGCTGCGATGCTTGTCCGGAGCGGACTCCTCGTCCACGCCGAGGTGAACAAGGCCGATGACGAGATCCGCGCCCGCCGCCTTGAGGTCGGCGACCTGCTTGCTCGCGCAGTCAAAGAGCTCGGTCTTGCCGGCGGAGTTGGAAAGGAACGTAATGCCCTGAATGAGACCGGGGTTGACCTTGGTCTGGGTCTCGGGCGTCTCCATGCCAAAGAAGCCGATCTTCACGCCGTCCTTGGTGGTATAGACGAAGGTCGGATCGAGGATGCTCTTGCCGTCCTTGGTCACGTCGGCGCAGATGGTCTTGAACTTCGCGTCCTTGAGATTCGCCATCAGCTGGTCATAGCCGTAGTCGAACTCGTGGTTGCCGAGCGTCACGATGGTGTAGCCCGCGGCGTTCATCATCTCAACGGCGGTCGCGCCCTTGGAAACGCTGACATTCGGGTCGCCCTGGCTGAAGTCGCCCGCGTCGGCAAGGATGACCTCCGCGCCGCGCTTCTCAAAATCCGCCTTGAGGGCGGCGATGTAAGCGTAGCCCGCGATCTCGCCGTGCACGTCGTTCGAGTGCAGGATCACGGTCTTTCCCGTGAGATCCGCCGCCACGTCGGCCAAAGCCTTCGTTTCGGCCGGGTAATCCGCCGCCATGGCGCTGATGCTCAGGCTGAACGCCATCACCAGAGCCAGCAGCAGGGACAGGTGCTTTTGGATGTTCTTCATGCTGATTCCTCCTTCGTTATTTGGGAATTGCGCTATTCGTTATTTTAGCCAAAAACCGAAGCAAAATCAAGCGTCCATGAGCAGCTTGACCAAAATCGTCAAGTTGCCGAATAATTCGGTGACATAACACCATTCACGTATAAAAAGCGTAAAAAATCGGTCGAACCGCGTTGCGGTTCGGTCGAAAAGGCCGCATATTTTACAAGGGCGCCTTAGAGCAGCTTGATCGTGTAATACACGGCGAGGACGAACGCGACGAGCGCAAGGCCCCATGTCGCGTAGAACGCGACGGCGGGAGCGGCCATCGCCGCGACCACAAGCGCGAGGCACAGCGCCGGAACGCCGAGCGCCAGACGGTAATCCGTGTTCGGGGCAAACAGGCGCAGACGCTTGTCCCCCAGCTTGAGCACACCGTCCTTCTTCTTGAGCAGAACGACTCCCGCAATCACCGCCGCAACGCCGAGAAGCGCCAGCACCGCGCACGCCTTTACCGCCCGCGACTGCGAACGGCTGAGCAGCACCACCGCGCCCAGCGCCATGGCAAGCGCCGTCGCCTGCACGGAGAACTCCGCCTGATAGAAGAGGTAGATGATGCCGAGGATCAGCAGCACCGGCACGAGCACGCACATCACCGTGACGCTCGTTGGATAGACGTGGCGCATGCAAATCGAGGTAAAGGCAAAAAATACGCCCACGCCGGCAAGCGTGCCGCCAAGCGGTTCAAGCCACGGCTTTTCCTTGCGCAGCACGTACAGCACCACGCCCGCCGCCAAAAGCGCAAAGCCCACCCAGCGCAGCACGCCGAGTACGTCGAACCACCGGATAAACTGATCGATGCTGCCGCGCACATACGCCCGATCGACCAGCAGCAGATACCACTCCGCGACGATTCCCGCAATCAGCAGCACCACCGCGCGGTTCATGTTTCGATCGCTTCTCTCCTTGCGCTCGATGCGCTTGTCATTGGATTTCTGAGCCATCTATCGAATTCCCCCAAAGAGTTATTTATATATAGTAAGAGACAGACGGCCTTCGCCGTCCATGCTTTGATATGTTAGCAGAAATCATTTTCATTTGCAAGGTTTAAATTGACAAAATGTGTAAACTTTTCCAAACTTTGCGGTTTTCTTCCCGATTTTACAAACTCCCTCTTGACATTGCGCGGTCAAAATACCTATAATGTGTTTGGTTGCCTATTTGAACCACAACATATTGTGTTTATTTTGGGATAAGGGGAAGATACCATGAAAGTCATCAAGCGCAACGGCGCGGAAGTCGAGTTCGACATCGTCAAGATCATCTCCGCCGTCACGAAGGCGAACGAGGTCGTCGACGAGGCGGAGCGCATGACGCCGGTGCAGATCCAGCGCATCGCCGAGAGCGTGGAGCTTGAGTGCCAAAAGCTTGACCGCGCGCCCACCGTCGAGGAGATCCAGGACTTTGTTGAGACGCACATTATGGCGCACGGGGCTTACGAGGTTGCCAAGCGCTATATCACCTACCGCTACAGCCGCTCGCTTGTGCGCAAGGCGAACACGACGGACGACCGCATCCTCTCGCTCATTGAGTGCAACAACGAGGAGGCGAAGCAGGAAAACTCCAACAAGAACCCCGTCGTCAACTCCACGCAGCGCGACTATATGGCGGGC
>JAWRIJ010000137.1:0-26348 GCA_040307975.1 Oscillospiraceae bacterium
TTGTTCACAGTCCGAAAAATGCATTACTCCTCCGATATGCGCGCATAGCGCGCCACGCGCTCGCGCAGCTCGTCAGACAGCTCGCCCGCGCCCGCAAGCTCAGACACCGTCTGGCACGCCTTGAGATAGTCCGCGGTCAGCCCTCTGAGCCGTCCGGACATGCTTCGCAGGATAGCGAGCAACCGTTCGGGGTCTTGCCGAAAGAACTCGGCAAGGTCGTCCTCCCCGATCTCGCAAACAACGGTATCGTCCGCCAGCGCGACCGCGGATGCGCTGCGCGGCGCCTTGTCCACCATGCCCATCTCGCCGAAAAACGCACCCGCGGAAAGCTCCGTCAGCTTTTTCTCATCCGGTGCGCCATAGTTGACAAAAACGCCGACCTTGCCGCTGCGGATATCATACATATATCCGGCGCTCTCGCCCTGCCTGACGATCACGTCGCCGACGCTGAAATCCAAAGTTTTCATGTCCGTCTGCCCCTCCCCTGTCAGAAATAGCGGATCATGCCGTATCCGGAGGTATACGCGCCCGGATCGTGCTGCAGCACGAGCTGCTGCACCTCGGCATAGTGGTCAACGAAACGTTTGATCTGTGCGAGCAGTCCCTTGCTCTGCTGCGCGCCCGTCTTGCGGCAGCCGTCCAGTTCGCGGATCGCCGCGCAAGCGTCCATGTACTCGTCCGTCAGCTCGCGCGTACGGCGGCTGATCGAGCGCATGATTTCCACAATCTTCTCCGGTTTCTGCGCGAAATACGCCTTCAGGTCGTCCGGCGCGATCACTTCGGTCTCCGTGTCCGCCGTCGCGACGGCGGTCGCGCTGCGCGGGTCGATGTCGATGGCGGCAAGTTCGCCGAAAATGCGCCCCACGCCCAGCTCCGTGAGCTTTTGCTCGCCCGCCTTGCCGTAATTCGCGTAGATCCCGACGCTGCCGCGCTTGATCTCATACATTTCGCCGCCCAGCGTCCACTCTCTGAAAATGACCTCGCCGGCCTTGAATCGTTTGGTTTCCATATGCTCGTCTCCCGTCTTTGAAAGAATGGGCCCCCCCCTTTTCCAGTTTTACTATACACAAACTTCGCTGAAATGGCAAGCGCATTATCGTCGGGCTATTGCTTTTTCGTCCGACAGCGTGTATTCTGAAAAAAAGCTGCATTTGTGAAAGGAGCGTTCCGATATGGTCCAACAGAAAAACATCCTGATGATTCTGCCAGAGGACGCGGAGCCGGTTGAGTTTTGCAGCCTGCTCACGCGGTATAACTACACGCGCCTCTGTCCCACGGTGGAGGAGGGGTTCTCGTTTTTGGCGCGCAACAGCGATATCGTCTCCGCGGTGATTTTGGACATCCGCCTCGCTTGGCAAAGCAATTTTGAGTGCATCAAGGCGTTCAGCGACGACCCGCGCTTCGCGTCCATTCCGCTCATCGTGGTCTCGCCTGACGCGCCCGCCGAGCAGGATATGCGCTCTTTGGCGCTGGGCGCGTCCGACCTCATTTCTCCGCCGTGCCCATGGGAGCTGCTCTCCAAGCGCATTTACAACGCCATCCGCGCGAAGGACTCGGCGACCTTCTATGAAATCGAAGGGATGCTCCGAAAGCTCCCGTGCAACATCTTCCTCAAGGACGCGGAGGGCAAGTACGTCTTTTCCACACAATACTGGCGGCATCTTGAAAAGCGGAACGACCCGAACTGGACGATCCGCGGCAAGACGGACATAGAGGTACGAAAAGACAAGGAAAACGCGAAGCGCGCGCACGAGAGCGACATGAACATCCTCGCGACAGGGCAGGGCGCGCATTACGTGATCGAGGAAAACGAAGACGGCGTGCAGGAGTTTTTGGAGGTCGTCAAGGAACCCGTGTACGGCGCCGAGGGGACGATCAGTGGCATCATCGCTCTCATCACCGACGTGACGGAGCGCGAGCAATTGAAGCGGAAAGCAAAAGAAAGCGGCTCAAATTGAGCCGCTTTCTTTTGCTTTATCAACGCTTGAACGACAGCAGCAACGGGAAAAATTCCTCCCCGCGCTCGGCGCGGGCGAACGCCTTTTCCACGTTCTCGCCCTCTCCCGCCACGGCGATGCACAGCGACCCACGGTACTGCTCCGCGGCGGTGCAGATCGTTTTCAGCGCCCGATCCATCAGGTTGCCGCCCGCGCAGGGCATGTCGAACTCTTCAAAATGCTCGATCAGCAGCACGCCGCCGTTCGCTTTTGCCGCCGCGCGGCGGATGTATTCGTTCGTCATGCCGACGCGCTCGACAACGACCTGCTCCGCGTCCAGCGTTTGGAACTCGGCGGACGAGAGCAGTCCCGCGCGCTGGAGCTGGCGCGCAATGTACCGCGTCCAGATTTCCGTTCTCTGCTCCGGGAAATCCAAAAGGCACGCGTTCATGAACGGCGGCTGCATGGAAAACCCGTCGCTGCACCCCGCCGCCTCCATCTGTGTGCGCAGGGACTCCGCCATGCGGTGGATGGGCTCGCGCAGATCGTCGCGCTCCAAGATGGCAGGGTCGATGCATCTGCTCTTTCCGTGTCGGGAGAGAAAGTCCGCCGTATAGCCGATCACATCGTCCAGCCCCGTCTTGGCAAGCTCCGCCGCCTTCGCGCCTTTCGGCGCGTCGTCTCCTTCCGTCAGGCGATAGCAGGCGTATTGCAGCATCCCCGCCGTGTCGCAGAAGGTCTTGCTGCCGATGGTCTTCCAAAAGTCGATGTCGCTCAAAATGACGGTCGATTGCGCACTCTCGCCCGTGACGCCGAGATACAGTCCGCCCAAAAGCTGCTCGAAAAGCGTACTGCACGCGGCGACGCAGTCGTTGAAGGCCTGCCGCTCATAGAGCGTCTCGATTTTGGCGTACTGCGAGTTCAGCCGCTGTGCGCCGACCATATAAGGGCTCGCGCCGATGCTCCCCAAAAGGCTGAATATCTGCTTGTTCACGCTTCTCCCTCCCCGTCTGCGGCAAACTTTTGGGGTATTATAGCATATGCCGCTCTTTTTGACAATATCCGCCTTTCGGCTTGTAATGCGCGCATAATTGCGGTATAATGATCGAAATGGTTTAGGAGGCGACACGATGAAAAAAGCATTATCCGTCCTGCCCGTGCCGAAGCAGGCGCTGATCGTTCCGAAGCAGTCCCTCTCCGCCTACGCCCAGCAGCGCGTCTTGGAGCAGCTCCCCGTCGATACGAAAGCGCTGCGCAAGGCGGCGAAGTATTTGGAGCCGAAGCGCCTCAAGCTTGTTGCCCTTGCGGCGGTCGGCGGCGGCGCGCTGCTGTCGCTGCTCTCCTCGGTCGGGCACGAGCGGCTTTATCAGGCGGCGGTGGCGCGGGAGCTGAAGCGCCAGCTCGCGCCGCTTAACGCCAAGCTTGACCGGCTCGAAACGCAGAACGAGGAGCTGCGCCGTCAAAACGAGACGCTGCAGCGGCAGTTAAAAACAGCAGGCGAATGATCGCCTGCTGTTTTTTCGTTTATCGGTTTTCCTTCTCGTGCTTCTTTGCGAGCTGGCGCAGCTTAAGATCGGTGTTGTAGAAATCCTTGGTCGAGCAGCCCGCACGACCGCCGCCGGCGCAAGCGCACGCGCAGGCGCACGCGCAGGCGCAGGAGCTGTGCGCGCAGGAGGAGTGTCCGCCGCGCGAAGACGAGCCATGATGCGAGCTGCGTGGCACGGGTACATGCGTCACATGGACGCGGACATAAGTGTTCGGCTGGGACATATAACGGTAGATTCCGTCCGTATTCTTTTTCTTCAGTTCCTTTTCCTCCGCGGGGATGTCTTCCTCCTTGATGATTTCCTCGCTCTTGATGAAGCTCCTGCCGCAGAACTCGCAGTTGTCCTTGCCCTCCGGACGCGGAGCGCCGCAGCCTTGGCAGACGGGATAGTACACGATCTTGGTGCGCGTGACTTTCTTCTGCGTGCCGCCGGAGAAGTTCGCGGTCCTGCCAAACATCACCTTCTCAATCAGGACGCGGATCACAAAGAGGAATAAAATGATGATCAAAAAGACGAACACCGTGAAGACCGCCGCAAATACGTCGTCGCTGTCGTCCCAGTCGTCGCCTGTTTTAATGCTCTTGCTCACGTCAAAAGCGAACGCGTCGTTGGGATAGGTCACGCTGACGCTGTAGGTCTCTCCCTTGTCCAGCGAAGTCGTCCAGGTAAAGTAACCGTCCCGCTGCAAGCAGGCGGGTGTTTGGGAGAGCGCCTTGTCCGCGTTCCAGCGAATCGTCAGCTCGTCCACGCGGATGCCGTCAAACCAGCCCGGCGTGAAGCGGTAGACCGTCTCCCCCTCCGCAAGCTCGTCGACCTGATACATGTAGTCCTGCACGACCTCAAACTCGATGTCCGCAACCTCGCCCGCGTGGTATTCGCGGTCGAGATCGACGCGTACGTTGCTGCCGTCATCCGAGGAGTAGCTGATTTTCGACACGGCGGGACTCAACGGCGTTATGGACAGGTAGTTGCTGTTCGGGATGCCGATGAGCACCCATGAAAGCGGCCCCTCGCTGGTGGAGTCGAGCACCTTCCAGTCGATGTGATAGCGCATACGCAGCGTTGCGTCGTCGTTGACGTCCGCGGTGATCTCGTAACGCAATATCTCGTCCAGCTCCGCCGCCCGCGCCGTCTGGACGAGCAGCGGCGTCAAAAGCAGCAGGCACACAAGCATAAGGAGCGGAAGAAAACGTCTCTTTTTCATCGTCTTACTCCTCCCCGCCTTGCGGCGCCGCTTTGAGGATACGCAGTGGACATTCGCAGCGCATCTGCGCCGAAAACTCCCGCCGCGCGCGGCAGCGTTCGTCGTTCCAAATGGTCGACCAGTCGTCGCGCAGCATGTTGCCGAGCGGCTCGCCGGACAGCCAGCTTTGGCAGGGTACGACGTTTCCGCCCGGTGTGACCGCCATATTGCTCAGACATGCGCCGCAGTTCGGCGTGGTGATGCCGAGCGACCTGCAAAATGCGTCGTCCGCCCAGCCCGGCGAAGTAAAGCTGATCTCCATTTCGTGCGCAAAGCAATACGCAACGCTCTCCTTGAGGATATCGCGCACCTCCGCGTTGGTGAGCTGCAAACGCTCAGAATCCGGCGTAGCGGCGTTGCCCGTGGTGATGAGCCCCGAGCAGGTAACATAGATAACGCCCTTTTCGCGCAGAAACTCCAGCGTCTTCACATAGTCGCGGTTGAGCGTGCAAAGCGGCGTGTTGACGCTGAGGTTAAGTCCCGCCGCGAGCGCGTTTTCGATACCCGCGACGGTATCTTTCCAGCGCGGCGCGCCGACAAGCTTGTTGTGCGTCTCCTCGTCGGCGGAGTAGAACGTGACCTGCATGCTGTCAAGCGAAGCGCCCTTGAGCTTTTGGCAGTATTCCGGCGTTAAGCGGATACCGTTTGTGTTGAGGCGCGTGATGAACCAGCGGGCATGGTCGATCAGCTCGATCAAGTCGTCGCGCATGGTCGGCTCGCCGCCGGTGAAGGTCACCTGCGGGATACCGGCGGCACGGCAGCGGTCGATGATCTCCTTCCACTCCTGCGTGGAAAGTTCCGTTTCGTCCGCCTCCTTCTGTCCAGCCGCGTAGCAGTGGACGCAGCGCTGGTTGCAATGCCAGCTCCCATCCACGGTCATGGCGCTCACCATCAGATCCATGCGGTGCGGCGCGCGCATCCGCGGCGCGTACTCGCCCATGGTCAGGTACTCCACGGGCGCAGAAGGCTCCTCGCCGTAGGCAATCTGTTTGAAGGTCTCCATGATAACGCCGATGTCATGCTTGAGCCGCCGGCCGCTTACAAACGGATAGACCCTTTTCACACGCTTGCAGACGGCTTTGATGATCTGCGCCACTTCCTCATCGGACACCGGTCCGCTGTATCCATTGACCTCCTCGATGAACTCCGTGAGCAGGATGCTCCACGACGTGTTCACCGGCACAACGTCCTGCCCGTTGAGAATGGCGACGCTCGCGCCGATCTCCCCGTCATGCACGACCGGTGGCACCAGATGGATGCGCACGACGCCGGGGCCTTCAGGGTTCAGCGTGGTATGGTGCACCTCCCCGAAATGCTCGGCGGCGTATCGAAGTTCCCGTTTGGATGCTTTCATCATATTACCTCGTTTCCCGATTGATGCGCTGTCTGTGCCAGTATACCATATTCCCCAAATTTTACAAGAATCAAATCGAGCAATAAAGTTTTGCTTGCCCGTGCCGCCGCGCAATGGTATGATAGGTTAGATTCTTGAATGGAGGGATAGGGCATGATACGTTCCGCAAACGATTGTAAGGTGGAATACCGCGAGAAGATGAAAGACGGCGACGGCACCGTCAAGCTGACGGACTTCATTCTCTCGCCCGACGAGCTCGCCGGAAAGGGGCGGCTTTTTTCCAAAATCACGCTTGAGCCGGGCTGCAGCATCGGCTATCACGTTCACGAGGGCGAGCGGGAGCTTTTTTACATCCTCTCCGGCGCGGCGGTATACAACGACAACGGCGCGGAGAAGACCGTCCATGCCGGCGACGTAACGATCTGCCCCGCCGGCACGGGTCACGGCATTGCCAACCGCGGTACGGAAACCGTCGAGCTGGTCGCCGTCATCATCCACGAATAATTTGGACAAACCGGCATGCGAAACGAGCTGTCCCATACAATGATGGGGCAGCTCGCTTTTTTGCCAAAAACGGTCTGCGCTTACAGCTCGTCCGCCATATCGTAAATGAGCCGCTCGGTCTTGTCCCAGCCGAGGCAGGCGTCGGTGATGCTCTTGCCGTAGCAGCCGCCGCCGACGGGCTGATTGCCGTCCTCGATGTAACTCTCGACCATGAAGCCCTTCAGAAGCTTGCGCACGTCGGGATTGTGGTCGCGGAACGAAAGCACTTCCTTGACGATACGGGGCTGCTCGAAGGGGTCTTTCCCGCTGTTGGCGTGGTTGCAGTCGATGACCACCCCGGGGTTTTGCAGGCCCGATTTCGCGTACAGCTCGCTCAAATACACAATGGTCTCATAATGGTAATTGGGGTGCGTCACGCCCTGTCGGTTCACGTAGCCGCGCAGGATCGCGTGAGCATAGGGATTGCCGTAGGAGTGCGCCTCCCAGCCGCGATAAATGAAATCGTGGCTGTGCTGCGCGGCGAGGATGCTGTTCATCATCACGGTGAGGTCGCCGCTCGTCGGGTTCTTCATGCCGACAGGCGCCTCGATACCGCTCGCCGTCAGACGGTGCTGCTGATCCTCCACGCTGCGCGCGCCGATGGCGACGTAAGCAAGCAGATCGTCGATATACTTGTAGCTCTCGGGATAAAGCATCTCGTCCGCGCAGGCGAAGCCCGTCTCTTTCACGACGCGCATATGCAGCTCGCGCGTGGCGATGATGCCCTTGAAGAGGTCGGGTTTCTCGTTCGGGTCGGGCTGGTGCAGCAGGCCCTTGTATCCGTCGCCCGTCGTGCGCGGTTTGTTGGTGTAGACGCGAGGGACGATAAGTATTTTGTCCTTCACTTTCTCTTGCACCGGAATGAGGCGGGAAACATAGTCGAGAACAGAGTCCTCGTTGTCCGCCGAGCAGGGGCCGACGATGAGCGCGATCTTGTCGCTCTTGCCCTCAAAGATGCGCTTGAGCTCGGTCATGCAGCGCAGGATGCTTTCCGACATTGCGCCCGTGAGCGGATACATCTCCTTGGTCTCCATGGGAATGGTGAGCTTGCGCTTAAAATCCATATTCATAGTCTGGTTCCTCCCGCGATATCACTTGTCGAAATAGGCGCGGCGCTTGGTGCTCAGGCGCATCTTGCCGCGCAGGCCCTCCGTATCCCCCGCCGCGAGCAGGTCGCGCAGCTCGGAGAACTCCTTGAGGAATATGTCCATCTGCCGCAGCAGCGGCTCCTTGTTGAGCAGAAACAACTCGCTCCACATTGCGTCGTTGATGCGTGCGATGCGCGTTAAGTCGCGGAACGAGTCGCCCGTGTAGTCGACGAGGTGCTGGTTGTCGCTGCACGTCATCAGCGCCACGGCAATGCAGTGCGTGAGCTGGCTCAGAAAGCTTATCATCTCGTCGTGCTCTTCCGGCGAGAGGACGGACACCTTGCGGAAGCCGAGGATCTTGCCGAGGCTCTTGCACCAGTCGATCGCCTCCGGCGTGTTGCGCGCGGTGGGCGTCACAATGAAGTTTGCCTCGTGGAAGATACGGTCGTCGCTGTTCTCCACGCCGTAGACCTCGCGCCCCGCCATCGGATGCGCCGCGATGAACTCCACGTCAGGCCGCAGCATCTCCTGAATGTCATAGACGATGCAGCCCTTCACACCCGTCACGTCCGTGAGCAGCGCGCCGGGTTTGAGCAGCTGCTGGTGCTCACGAATCCAGTCCTTAAAAACGCCCGGATAGAGGGCGAAGATCACCGCGTCCGCCTCTCCCACAAGCTTCGCGTCCACCTCGGCGCTGCCCGCGTCGATGATGCCCTCGCGCAGCGCGTAGTCTATGGTCTCCCGCCGCCGGGAAAGCGCCGTAACCGTGTAGCCGAGGCGCTTGAGCGCGCGGGCGTAGCTGCCGCCGATCAGGCCGAGACCCACGATCAATATCTTACTTTTGCTGATCCATTCCATGTTCTTCCACCTCGATATGTAGCGTCCGGAGTTTGTCAAAAAAATCCGGGAAGCTCTTATTCACCGCCTCCGCGCCCTCAATCGTGCCGCCCGTTTTCGCGCAGAGCACGGAAAGCGCCATCACGACGCGGTGATCGTTGTGTCCGCAAAGGGTCTCTTTTGGAGGACGAAGGCCGCCGCCGACGCGCACTCGGTCATCCTCCGCGTCTACCGTCACGCCAAACTTTGCAAGCTCCGCGCGTATCGTCTCCACGCGGTCGCTCTCCTTGATCCGCAGCCGCCGCGTGCCTGTGAATATGCCGCCGTGGCGCGCCGCCGCATAGGCAAACAGCACCGGCCCCAGATCCGGGCAGCCGGAAAGGTCGATCTCCGCCTCGCCCGCACGCAGCCGCGCGAAATGCTCCACGCAGACGCGGTCGCCCTGCAAAGAATCCTCCCGCAGCCCCGTGACCTTTGCTCCCAGCGCAAGGAAAAACGCGGCGTTCGACCAGTCGCCCTCGACCGTCAGCTCCCGCGGGACAAATGTCTGATTGCCGAAAACCTCGATGGTCGCCTCGTCCCGCCATGCCGCCGTCACGCCGAAATCGCGCAGCGCGTCTATCGTCATGTCGATATATGCGCGACTCTCTACCGGCGGGCGCAGGCGGATCAGACTGTCGCCGTCAAGGCGCGGCAGAGCGAAGAGAAGCCCGCTCACAAACTGGCTGCTCACGTTGCCCGCAAACTCGTAGACGCCATGCGTCAGGCGTCCGCGCAGCCGCAGAGATGTCGCGCTCTTTTCAAAGAGCAAGGCGCGTTCCCTGCAAAGCTCTTCGTAGACGCTCAGCGGTCGCTCCAGCAGCCGCTCGCTGCCCGTAAGCGTCCGTTCCCGTCCGTCGAGCAGGCACAGCGGCGCAAAAAAGCGCAGCGTGCTCCCGCTCTCGCGGCACGCAAGCGGCTGTGTTGCGGCGAGGAAGCCCGTCCCATCCACACTCGCTGTATCGCCGCTCAGCGCGCAAGATGCGCCGAGCGCGCGCAGGCAGTCCACCGTGGCAAGCACGTCCTGACTCGGCGCGACGCCGTGGATGACGCTCTTTCCCGCAGCAAGCCCCGCGCACACAAGCGCGCGGTGCGCGACGCTCTTGCTCGGCGGCGCGGCGACGCTGCCCGACGGGGCGGAGGGATGTATCGTAACGGTCATTTCCCCGCCTCTTTCAGCAGCAGCTCCATCGCTTCAAGATAGCCGTCGATCCCGCGTCCCGAAATCGTGGCGGCGCAGGCGGCGCGGATATAGCTCACCTGCCGGAAGTCCTCGCGCGCGGAGACGTCGGAGATATGCACCTCCACCGTGGGGATGGACACCGCCTTGACCGCGTCGAGCAGCGCGACGCTTGTGTGCGTATACGCCGCCGGGTTGATAACGATGCCGTCGGCGTTTCCGTAAGCGGCTTGTATCTTATCCACTAGATCGCCCTCGTGGTTGGACTGGTAGAGCTCCACCTCCACGCCGCGCTCGCGCGCAAACGCCTCGATGCGCGCGCAAAGCCCCTGATAGGTCTCCGCGCCGTAGATGTCCGGCTCACGGACGCCGAGCATATTGAGGTTTGGCCCGTTGATGACCAAAATTTTCATTGCGCTCCTCCTTTTCATTCCCCGCGCAGCTTGTTCAGGATGTCGTTCGCAACGTCCTCCGGCGTGCCGCGCACGGAAACGGTCACGTCCGCCGCCGCGCGGTAAATGGGCAGCCGCTCGGCATAGAGCCGCCGTATCTTCTCGGCGTCGTTCGCAAGCGGGCGGTCGGGCGTCGGCAAAAGCGCGTCGAGCGCTCTGTCGAGAAAGACGACCGTGCCGTTTTGCTTCATCTTGTCCACATTCTCCTTGCGCAGCACCGCGCCGCCGCCCGTGGCAATCACCGCGCCTCCCGTACGGCACGCGTCCGCAACGGCTTGCGCCTCGAGATCTCGGAAATACGTTTCGCCTTTGCTTTGAAAAATCTCCGATATGGGCGCCCCCGCGTGTTCGGCGATCTTCGCATCCGTGTCGATCAGCGGACGATCCAGCCGCCTCGCGAGCAGCCGTCCCAGCGTGCTCTTGCCGCTGCCCGGCATGCCCGTGAGCACAATGGAACGCTTGTCAAAGAGAATTTCCCCGTAAATGCGCTCGATCGCTCCCGCACCGAAGGTTTCGCCGGCAAACGCCTCCGCCGCGAGCACCGCCTGCGCGACGAGCATATAAAGCCCGTTCTCCGCCGGAATGCCGCGCTCGCGCGCCATGCGCACAAGGCGCGTCGTAAGCGGGTTGTAGACCACGTCCGCAACGCCCGAGAGCTTTGGAAACCATGCGGGATCGACGGGCGCTTCGCCCACGTTCGGATACATCCCGCTCGGCGTCGTGTTAAGAAGCACGTCCGCGTCCGCGTACTGCTCGCGCGCCGCCTCGTAGGTCACCGCGTCTCCGCGTCCGCCGCGGCTCAGGCGAACGATCCGCGCCGCGCCCATCGCTTCCGCCACGGCGGAGGCGGTCTTGCTTGTTCCGCCCGTGCCGCAGATCAGCACGGTCTTGCCCGCAAGCACCAGCCCCATGCGCGTAAGGAGGGCTTCCAACCCGCCGAAATCGGTATTGTCGCCGTACAGTTTCCCGTCGCGGTTGACAATGGTATTCACCGCGCCGATGCGCTCCGCGCGTTCGCCGATCCCGTCCAGATACGGGATGACCGCCTGCTTGTACGGAATGGTGACGTTCAGGCCGTCAAAGTTCCTTCGCGTCAAAAACGCGTCCAAAGCATCCGGCGCGACCTCGAAGAGCTCGTAGGAATAGCGTCCGAGTTTTTCGTGTATCTCCCTTGAAAAGCTGTGTCCCAGCTTCTCGCCCAGCAGTCCGCACTTCATGCGTTTCCTCCCAGCCAATCCGTTCCGTAGCGCTGTGCGAGCGCGTCGCACAGTACAAGCGCGCACACGCTGTCCGCAACGACGCGGGCACGGTGGACGACGGCGGGATCGTGCCGTCCTTTGAGCGCAAGCGTCGCGTCCGTGCCACGCAGGAAATCGACGGTCTGCTGCTCCTTGAAAATCGACGGCGTTGGCTTGACCGCGCAACGGATGCGCAGCGGCATACCGTTGGAGATCCCGCCGTTGACGCCGCCGTTGTGATTGCTTCTCGTTTTGACCGCTCCGCCGTCCATGCAGAACGCGTCGTTGCACGCGCTGCCGCGCATGTCCGCCGCGGCGAAGCCGGCTCCAAACTCCACGCCCTTGACGGCGGGGACGGAAAAGAGCGCGTGCGCGAGGACGCCTTCGAGCGTATCGAACCACGGCTCGCCCACACCCGCCGGAACTCCCGTCACGACGGTCTCCAGCACGCCGCCCACGCTGTCGCCCTCCTCCGCCGCGGCGGCGATGGCGGCGCGCATCGCTTCGCCCTTCGCCTCGTCGAGCACGGCAAACGCTTTCTCGTTCAGCGCCGCGATATCCGCGTCCAAATCGCTTGAGAACGCCGCGTCGTCGACGCCCGCGCAGCGCGCGATATGCGTTCCGATGCAAATACCGCGTCCGCGCAGCGCCGTGAGCGCCACCGCGCCCGCCGCGACGAGCGCCGCCGTGACGCGTCCGGAAAAGTGTCCGCCACCGCGATAATCCTCAAATCCGTGATACTTCGCGTACGCGGTATAGTCCGCGTGCCCCGGTCGCGCAAGCGCGCGCGTTGCGGCGTAATCGCCGCTTTTCGCGTTTTCGTTCGGGATGAGGATGGCAAGCGGCGTTCCGGTGGTCTTTCCCTCGAACATGCCGCTGACGATTTGGAACTTGTCCGTCTCCACGCGCGCGGTGGAGATACCGCCCCGCGGGCGGCGCAACGAGAGCTGGTGCGCAATAAAGCCTTCGTCCACCCGGATGCCGGGCGCGAGTCCGTCAACAACCGCGCCGAGCATTGCGCCGTGGCTCTCGCCGAAAAGCGTCACGGCAACGCTCGTTCCGAACGTATTCTTCATGCTTTCACCACCATTTCGATACACGGCTTGAGCGTTTCCGGCGCCACGCGCTCCATGCGGAACGCCCCCGCCTCGTCCACGCGTACGACCGTCACGCCGTCCGCGCTTGATTTTTTGTCGTGCAGCATCGCCGCGTAAACCTTATCGCGGTCGGCATGCACCTCGGTCGGGAGCCCCAGCTTTTCCATCACGCGCAGAAGCCTCAGCCTTACCGCGTCTGAGCACATCGGCAGCATACCGAGCCCGATGCTCTCGCCGTGGGTAAGGCTCGTCGCGCTCTCGATGCCGTGCCCGATGGTGTGCCCGAAGTTGAGCGCGCGGCGCAGCCCGCTCTCACGCTCGTCCTGCTCCACGACGCTCTTTTTGATGCGGATGGAACTCTCGATCACACGCTCCATGCACATGGAAACGTCCCGCGTCTCGAACAGCTCAAAAAGCTCCCTGTCCGCGATAAGCGCCATCTTCGCAGCCTCGGCAAGCCCCGAGGCGATCTGGCGCGGTGAGAGCGTTTGCAGCGTCGCAGGGTCGATGAGCACCGCCTTCGGCTGCCAAAAGGCGCCGACGATGTTCTTCACGCCGCCGAAGTTCACCGCGGTCTTGCCGCCCACGGAGCTGTCCACCTGGCTTAATACCGTGGTCGGGAGGTTGTAAAAATCGACGCCGCGCATATAGCTCGCCGCGGCGAAGCCCGCGAGATCGCCCACCATACCGCCGCCGACGGCGCACACGCAGTCGCCGCGGTCAAATCCGGCGTCGAGCATCGTTTTCAGCAGCGTTTCCAGCGACGCAAGGCTTTTGTTCCCCTCGCCGCGCGGCACTGTCGCGACGGCGCCCATTTTGCACTGTGCGGCGAGTTTTTGCGCATACTCCCGCGGCACGCCGTCGTCCGTGACGACCAGCACGCGGCGGTTCAAATTCAAATACTCCCCCGTGCGTGCAAGGCAGCCTCTTTCAATGACGATATCGTAGCTGTCGCGTCCCAGTTCCATACGGATCGTCATATCGTCTCGCCTCCCTGCTGCGCGTTCTCCGCCGCGGTATAGTGCCCCGCGACCTTGAGGATGGGACAGACGGCGCGCAGCGCGTCGAGCATATCGCGCCCGTCCTGCGAGGTGTCGTCGCCCTCCGCCTCAACATAGAAATAATAGTGCCACGGCAGGTTCTTCATCGGTCGCGAGCGCAGCACGCGCATGTTGAAGTGGTGCTCCGCAATAACGTTGATGGCCTTTGCCAAACCGCCCGCCTCGTCGCTGACCGTAAAAAGCAGCAAAAACGCGCCGCCCTCGCGTCCCGCTTCGCTCGTTCCCCGCGCGCGGGTAAAGACCGCGAAACGCGTGGTATTCGCGCGGCTCTCATTGACGTCGTGGTCGAGGATCTTGAGTCCGTAGAGCTTCGCGGTGTCGGCGCTCGCGATGGCGGCGAGGCCTTTGTCACCCTTTTCCGCCACCGTCTGCGCGGCGACCGCGGTGTTGTCCGCCGCGTGCGCCTCAAATCCGTGCGAGTCCAGATAGCCCTTGCATTGCAGCAGCGCCTGCGGGTGGCTGAGCACCGTGCGCACATCGTCGATCGACGCGTCGGGCGTCCCGAGCAGGTTCTGCGTGATATAGAGGTCGTATACGCCGCTGACATAGAGGCTGCCGCGGAACATCAGGTCCACCACTTGCCCCACCTCGCCGGCGTAGCTGTTCTCGATGGGCAGCACCGCAACGTCGCACGCGCCGTCCGCCACGGCGTTGTAGGCATCCTCGAACGAGGCGTAAGGCACAGCGCGCGCGTCTGGAAAAATGCGCCGCGCGGCGATGTGCGCGAACGCGCCCTCCACGCCGCTGTACGCCACGCGCAGCCCATCCATCAGCCGGTGCTGATACTGCTTGGACACGTCCATCGTGTGGCGCAGAAACTGCACATAGTACGATCGCAGCTCGTCGTCCTCAATCAGCGCGGAGCGGCCTTGCAGCACCCGCTCCTCCTGCGCAGCGTCGAACACGGGCAGCCCGCGCTCCTTCTTATACGCCGCGACCTCGCCCACCGCCGCCATACGGCGGAGGAAAAGCTTTGCCATTTCCTCGTCCGCGGCGCGTATTTCATCTCTCGCTTGCTGTAGATCCATCGTCATTTCCCTTCTTTGCGGCGCGCGGGATCGTCCGCCGCTTTAACGCTTTAAAACTTTAACACTTTTATTATTCAAAGTCAACGGCATTTTCGCCAAACAAATCCGCCGTTGCCCTCTGGTTTTGTACGCTCTGCTCAGCGCTGCGCGTTTTCGCGCATCAGCGTCTCGATCTCCGCCATCGCGCGCTCGTAGAACGCGCGAAAGCCCACGCTTCGCTCCAGCGGATCGCCGGTGGCGCGATGCAGGTCGCAGTGCCGCACCTCGACGCCAAGCACGCGCAAAAGCGCCTCTTTCTCGTTGATGCGCCCATCCGCGAGGTTTTCCTCCGGCGCAAAGAACCATGTCCGCCCTGTGTCGGCGCGCTCGCGCTTTTTGCGGTTCAGAAGCCACCAAAGGTCGAACTCCGACACGTCGAAGCCGAAGCCGAGCACATAGACGTCGCCGAAGAGGAACGCATCCGCCCAGCTTTTGATGCGCACGCTTCCATCGCGCTCCTGCTCGCGGCGGTAGCGCGCGCCCTCCGCTTTGACGTAGCTCGATATTTTCTCCAAAAGGTTCGCATAATAGTAGTGCCCCAAAATCATACTGTCCGGTTTGCGCCCCTCGCCGTGGATGTGCCAAACCTTGTTCTCATACCCCTGCCACTCCAGCGTCTCGTAGGTGTAGAACAGATACCGCGCCTCCGCCTGATTGCGCGCGTCGGTGTGGCGCATCATCTGCCGGAGCGCATGATCGCTCAATTGCAGTCCCGGCTGCGCCGCCTGCTCCAGCTCATAGCTGAAATTGGTGGTGAGAATGTGGTCGAAGCGCATGTCCAGCAGCCGCCGCAGCATCTCCACGTGCCCCGCGTCGCCGATCTTACCGTAGAGGATCTCGCCCGCCTCGCGCAGCCGAAGCCCCACGGTGTCGCCGGTGACGAGGATGGCGCGCAGCGGCATCGGAAGATGCAGCGTGCAATCCTTCGGCAGCTCGCCGTTGCAGGCGATGTCACGGATCAACTGTCCCCACGAGCCGCCGCCGAACGCACGGTTGATGCCGTTGCCCAGCAGCAGCACCTGCGGGCGTGTCCGCTTTTCTTCCTCGCCGTTCACAATGCTCCCCCTTTCCTCGCCCTTCACCACGCGCACACAGCGCCGTCGCAGCGCGGCTCCGTACCGCCGGCAAGCAGCCCGTTGTCCGTGCGCCAGATGATCTGCCCGCGTCCCATCGAAAGGCGGCTATCCACGATCTCGACCTCGTGCCCCATGCGCGCGAGCTGCACGCCGATCTCCGGCGGCACGTCCCGTTCAAGCTGGATGTGCCGCCCGCCCGTCCATTGCAGGCGCGGCGCGTCAAGGCACTCCTGCGGATTCATGTGATAGTCTACGGTGTTGACGACCACCTGTACGTGCCCCTGCGGCTGCATGAACGCGCCCATCACGCCAAACGGTCCCACCGCCTCGCCGTCTTTGCACAGGAAGCCGGGGATGATCGTGTGATAGGACTTCTTGCCGCCCGCGAGGCAATTGTCGCTTGCGGGATCGAGCGAAAAATTCGCGCCGCGGTTTTGCAGCGAGATCCCTGTTTCCGGGATCGCAACGCCCGCGCCGAAGGTCGTGTAGTTGCTTTGGATGAACGAAACCATGTTCCCAAACGGGTCGGCGGTGCAGAGATAGATCGTGCCGCCGCACGACGGATCGCCCGCGCTGGGCAGCAGCGCCTTATCGGTGATGAGCGCGCGGCGCTTCGCGGCGTAGTCCTCGCTCAAAAGATCGGCGGTTCTCGTCTTCATATAGCGCGGGTCGGCGACATACGCCTTCGCGTCCGCAAACGCGAGCTTAATCGCCTCTGCGGTCCGGTGGTATTCCTCCGCACTCTCGCGCTGGACGCACGGCGCAAAGCCCTTGAGCAGGTTCAGCGCCATCAGCACCGTGATGCCGTGGCCGTTCGGCGGGATCTCGCAGACCGTATACCCCCGATAGTCCGCCGTGATCGGCTCGACCCATTCGGGACGGTAATCTCGGAAATCCTCCTCGCTGAAATATCCGCCCGTCGCGCGGCTGAACGCGATAGTCTTTTCCATCAGCGCGCCGCGGTACAGGCTCTCGCAGTCCGTCTCGGCAAGCTCCTCCAGCGTTTTGGCGAGCGCCTCCCAGCGGAACACATCGCCCGCGCGATACGGTGAGCCGTCCGGCTTCACGAAGGAGCGATACCAGTATTCGTGCGCGGCTGCGTCGCGCGCCATCGCCGCGGCAATACGTTTTACGTCCCGTTCCCACTGCTGTGCGACGGTCACCGGCACGGGGCAGCCCTCGCGCGCATAACCGATCGCGGGCGCGAACAGTTTCGCAAGCTCCATCGTCCCAAAGCGGCGGCGCAGCTCCGCCCAGCCCGCGGGAGCGCCTGGCACCATCGTCGGCAGCCAACCCTCCGTCGGCACGGCGGAAAAGCCCCGTTCCCTCACTGTCTCCGCCGAGAGCGCCATCGGTGCCCTGCCACTTGCGTTGAGGCCGTACAGCCGCTTGTCCCGCTCGATCCAAACGAGCGCGAAACAATCGCTGCCGACGCCGTTTCCCGTCGGCTCCAGCAGCGGCATCGCCGCCGCCATCGCCACGGCGGCGTCCACGGCGTTCCCTCCACGCTTCATGACGTCTATTCCGATCTGCGCGCCCAGCGGCACGGAGGTACACGCCATGGCGCGGCGCGCGTACACGACGCTGCGGCGTGAAGCGTAAGCATATCGCGTCGGATCAAATGACAGCACAGGGAGTTCTCTCCTTTCGTTCCCGCCGCGCGCGAGGCGTGGCGCCCCATCTTCTCAGAAGGCTCGAAATCTTTCGATTTCGAGCCTTTTATTGGATGTGTTCCGTGCCGCCTCACCCCGCGGCGAGAACGCCGAGCGCGACGGCGAGCAAAATGCCGAGAACCGTCAGAACCGCATAAATGCACACGGCCTTTCCGAGCGTGGAGACTGCGGCGTCATAAGGGGTTTGCGGCTCGCGCTTGCGCTTGGGAAGCTTGCCCTTTTTCCCTTTTTTCCCCGTTTTCTCTTTCTTCTCTTTTTTTGTCTTTTTTGCCACGGAGCAAACCTCCCTCCGCATCAATTCCTTCTATGTATATTTTTACATCAATCCCACCGGATATGTCAACCGCCAACCGCTATTTTCTTGCTTCGATCCGGCGTCTGGAAACCGCTTGTTTACGTAACATGCCCGTTATGACACCTAATCGCCAAAATTTTTTAGCTTTTCTTTAAAAAAATAAAAAAAATGAAGATCAGCTCTTGACAATACCATCAAAATTCGCCATAATTTCGATGCATCGCGCGGATATCGCGCAAACAATTCATTTTGGAGGAAATCATGCTATGAACAAGACTGAACTCGTTGCCGCCATGGCGGAAAAGAGCGAACTCACCAAGAAAGACGCCGAGAAGGCTCTCGCCGCTTTCCTGGAGTCCGTTCAGGGCGCTCTGAAGAAGGGCGACAAGGTGCAGCTCGTCGGCTTCGGCACGTTCGAGGTCAAGCAGCGCGCCGCCCGCACCGGCATCAATCCGCAGACCAAGAAGCCCGTCAAGATCAAGGCTTCCAAGGCTCCCGCGTTCAAGGCCGGCAAGGCGTTCAAGGATGCCCTGAACTAAGTTCATATTCTCAAAAAATCTCTGAAACCTTGAAGGTTTCAGAGATTTTTTATGCTCAGTCTCGCGCCTCAAAGAACCTGCAGCCCGCGGTCCGTCTCCGCGCAGATGACCTCGTCGCCGATATAGTAGGTCTCATAATGCGCGAAGCTCACGGCAAATTCTTTCACGCCGGAGGGCGTCTCCAGCTCAAAGAGGTAGACCGGATCATCCTGCCCGCGCGAGTAATCGACAAACTTGTTCTTGAGCGGGAAGGCGACGGTCTTGTCCGCGTCCTCGGGCGTCTGTTCCGTCTCCGGCGTACGCTCGGCCGCGTCGCTCGCCGTCTCGCCGAATAGCTTCCACGCGGCGAGCGCGCCCGCTGCCGCAAGAGCCGTCAGGCCCAAAAGCGTGCTTTTTCTCATGGCGTTTCCTCCATAGCCGAAGAAACCGGACCCCCGCCGCGCTCGCGCGGGCGGAAAGCCGGTTTCTTTTATTATGCTCAGTGGACGAGCTCCTGATAGAACTGATAGGCCTCCTTGTCGGTGAAGCCCTCGTGCACGACCTTGCGCACGGCCTGCGCCATCTCGACCGGATGCTCGCTTTGGAAGATGTTGCGGCCCATGTCGACGCCCGCCGCGCCCTGACGAATCACGTCGTAGGCAAGCGTCAACGCCTCGTCCTCGGGCAGCTTCTTGCCGCCGGCGACCACGATGGGCACCGGGCAAGCGGCGACGATCTCATCGAAGTGCTCGCAATTGTAGGTCTTGACGATCTGCGCGCCCATCTCAGCGATGATGCGCGTGGCAAGCTTGAAGTACTTATCGGTGCGCTCCATATTCTTGCCGACGGCGACGACGCCGAGGGTCGGGATGCCATAGCTCATGCCGGCGTTGATGACCTGCGAGAGATTGTCGAGGCTCTCAAGCTGGCCGTCCGCTCCGATAAAGGTCTGCACTGCCATGCAGTCGACGTTCAGGCGGATCGCATCCTCGATATCGACGGCGACGACCTCATGGCTCAGATCGTCGTCCAGCATCGAGCTGCCCGACGAGGTGCGCAGCGCCACGCCGCAGCGGTTCGACGCGGGGATGCAGGTGCGCAGCGCGCCGCGCGTACACATCAGCACGTCCACGTAGGGCATAAGCTTCGGCACGGAGAGGTCGAGGCGCTCCAAGCCCGCCGTGGAGCCCATGAAATAGCCGTGGTCGAACGCGAACATCACGGTCTTTCCCGTCTTGGGGTCGAAGATCTTGCTCAGGCGGTGCTTCATGCCCCAGTCTAGAGACGCAGCGCCCTTGACCTGAAAATCGCCCTGATTGGCAAACGCTTCGCCGACGTGATAGTCCTTCGCGACCTTCAGTCCGTCTTTGTCAGCCATAATGGTAGTCCTCCTTAAAGTGGATGGTTTGGGAGCAAACCGGCGACAGGCAACCCGCCTGCCGCCGGTTCTTGTCCTGATTTGTCAGCAATTGCGCCTGCCGCGCAGATCAGAAGTTGTAGTTCGCAACGTTGTCCTTGGTGAACACGACGCGCTCGGGGAGCAGCACCACGCCGTTGTTGACGTCGGCGGTCGCCTGACCCTCAACGAGGTCGCTGTTGGCAAGGATCTGAACGCTGCCGATGCCCGGAATGTCGACGGTGTCGCCGACATGGACCTGGTTACCGGCGGAAACGTAAGCGGCAAGATAGCAGCCCATGGCGCCCTGGATGCCGCAGTCCCACAGACCCCAGCGCGTGCAGACGCCGGCGTCGAGATAAGCGGTCATACCGGAGGGCGGGCAGAAGCCGGTGATGGTGACGTTCTCAGCCTTCAGGCCCTTGTTCTGGGCAGCCTGGCACTGGCCGGGAAGCGCGGTGGAGTCGTTGCAGATGATGAGGTCAACGTCGGGATGCGCGTCAAGGACGGCCTCGCCGATGGAGACGGACTGCGCGGGATCCTGGTTGGAGTAATAGGGCTCGGCGACCATGACCCAGTTGGGATAGGTCTTGTCGATATACTCCTTGCCCGCGACGTACCAGGAGTTCTGGTCGGCGACGGACGGGTTGGAGAAGTGCCAAACATACTTGACGGCGCCATTGACGTCAATGCCGCGCTCCTTGAGGGAGTCGACGCCCATCTCGACGAGCATGGGCCCAAGCACCGCCGCGGTGCCCTGAGAAACCATCAGCGCACGGGCGTCGGGGGAAACGTCGGAGTCCCAGGTGCTGACGAAAATGCCGGCAGCCTGCGCTTCCTTCAGCTTTTCATCGAGCGCGGTCGCGTCGACGGAGGAGATGCAGATGGCGTCCACGCCCTTGTCGATGGCCTGCTGGATGAGCTCGAGCTGCGTGGTGACGGACGCGTCAGGCGAGCCGATATAGTCGACCGTCAGGCCCCACTGGGCGGCGTACTTTTGCGCGCCATCGTTCGCAGCCTCAAAGAAGGAGTTGCCGGAGACCTTCGGGATGAAGGCGACGGTCATGCCGTCCACAGGGCTCTTGCCGCCGGCGGCGGGAGCCGCATCGGGGGTATTGGCGGCCGGGGTGTTGGCAGCCGGAGCTTCGGCTGCCGGGGTATTGCTGCCGGCGGGCTCCTGCGTCTTGTTGCCGCAGGCGACCAGCGCGAATACCATGCACAGCGCAAGGAGCATCGCTAAGGTTCTTTTCATTTCGTTTTCCTCCAATTGTTTTATTTATAACAAACGGCGCGCGCCGTTTATTATTTTCTTTTCGTCCGCTTCAGCAACGCGGAGATCATGTGCTGCCCCGCGATCTCGCGGCCGAGCACGACCAGCACGAGGATCACGCCGATTGGCAGGTCAAGGTTCTGCGTGCTCACGCCGAAGCACAACGGCAGGCCGTAGCGCAGGATGCAGATGATGAGCGAGGCGAGCACCGTGCCGAAGATGCTGCCCTTGCCGCCGGTGTTGAGCGTTCCGCCGAGCACGACCGCGGTAATGATTGCGAGCGTGTAGCCCGCGCCGAGATTATACTTCGCCGAGTCGACGTTCGCGGTAAGCAGCGTGCCCGCAGCGGCGGCGCTGAGTGCGGAGAGGACGTAGGTGCTCATGATGACGGCGCGGGTGTTGATGCCCGAATACTCCGCCGCCTGCGCGTTGACGCCGATGAGGTAGAGCTTTTCGCCGTACTTTGAACGGTGCAGCAGCCACGCGCACAGCGCAATCAGCAAAAGATAGACGACGATCTGCGTCGGGACGCCGAGAATGGTGCCCTTGCCAAGGAAACGGAAGCCGTGGAACGCGCCCGCGGCGTCCTTGGACGGGAAGCCGCTGATACCCTGATACGCCGGCGTCGCCGAGAGGCCGGAAACCAGCAGTGCAAGGCCGGAATACAGGAAGCTGCCGCCAAGGGTAACGACCATCGGCTGCACGCCGCAATAGGCGATGAAGAAGCCGGAGAGCGCGCCGCAGAACACCGCGACGACGAGCGCGCACACGACCGCGACCCAAATGTTCACGCCGAGGTCGCTCCAAAGATAGCCCTCCACGATGGACGTAAGGCCAATGATGGACGCCGCTTGGATATCAATACCGCCGGTGATCATCACAAGCGTGACGAACAGCGCGATAATGCATACGCTGATGTAGTTGACAAGGCTCGTCATGATGGAGGCGGGGCGGAGGAACTTGGGGTTCGCCGCGCCGAAGATCACGAATTCAAGGATCAGGAACACGACGAGGAAGGTCTCCCAACGCTTGAACAGATTCTTCACATTTTTCATGCCTCGCTCCCTCCTTCCTCCGTCTGCGGCGCAGTACGGGAGAGCAGGCGCTTTCTCCTCGCCATCTCGATGGAACGGCGCTGCGCGAGCGCGTCGATCACGACGATGACGATCAGCATCACGCCGGTGATGGTGTTATCGTAGGTTGACGGCAGGCCGATGTAGACCAAAAGCCTGCTGATGGACGCCATGATGACCGCGCCGAGCGCCGCGCCGACCATGTTGCCGAGACCGCCCGAGAGCGAGATGCCGCCGAGCACGCACGCGGCGATCGCCGTCATTTCATAACCGTTGCCCGCGGAGATCATGACCTGACCGTACTTCGAGGCGAACACGAAGCCCGCCACGCCCGCGAACGCGCCGCAGAGAATATAGGCGACCAGCTTGGTCTTGAACACCGAGATACCGACCAGATTCGCGCCGTTCGGGTTATCGCCGACAGCGATGAAATACTTGCCCTTCTTGGTGCGCGTCACAATCAGGTGCGCCGCGATGAACACAAGCAGCGTGATCGCATAATACACCGTGATCTCCGCAAACAGTACCTGATTGGAAAAGCTGCCGAGGCCGCCGCCGGTGAAGTTCTCCACCGTGCGCCCGTCGGAAACGATGTAGATAAGCCCGCGCACCACGCCGTTCGTGCCGAGCGTAAAGATGAGGGACGGTACGCCAAACCACGCTACGCCCAAACCGTTCACAAGGCCGATCACCGCGCCGATGAGCAGCACCGTGAGGATCATGCGCGCTATGCTGCCGTTCTCCTTCGCGATCAGCCCCGTCATCGCCGCCGCGAGGCCGAGCGTCGAGCCGATGGAGACGTCGATCTCGCCGGTCATGATGACAAACGCGATGCCAATGGCGAGCAGCGTATACATTGTGGCGTTGTTGAAGCAGCTGATGATGCTCGAATACGTCAAAAACGTCGGGTCGACGATCCCCGTGATGAGGAAGAGCAGCAGCAGGAAAACCAAGCTGGAAATCCAGCGTGCCTTGAGGATGCTCTTCATACCGCCGCCTCCTTTTCTCCCGTGATGCCGAAGGAAGCGCTGGTCAGGGCGTCCTGCGTAATCTCATCGTGTCCGAATTCGCCGTTGATGCGGCCCTGGAACACAGTGATCGCGCGATCGGCGAGCTCGACGACCTCTTCGATGTCGGACGAGACCATCAGCACCGCGACGCCCGCGTCCTTGAGCTGGTGGATGATGCTGTAAACGTCGCCGCGCGCCGCGGCGTCGATGCCGCGCGTCGGCTCGTCGAGGATGACGACCTTGGGCGCGGTGGAAAGCGAACGCGCAATGACGACCTTCTGCTGGTTGCCGCCGGAGAGGCTGCCGATCAGGTCATCGAGCGAGACGATCTTCGTGCGGAAGTCGTCGACGTACTTCTGCGCGATGGCGTTCTGCTTTTTGCGGTTCATATCGACCTTGCCGATCTCGTCCGTCCCCAGCAGTGCGGACGTTGTGTTCGACGAGATGGAGCGGATCTTGAACAGGCCGTGATAGTGCCGATCCTCGGGAACAAAGTTGAGTCCCTCGCGCAGCACGCTGCTCGTGCTGTGTCCGGTGATGTCCTTGCCGCCGAGCACAACCTTGCCGCCGAGCACCTTGTCGCGGCCGAAAATCGTGCTGATGAGTTCCGTGCGGCCCGCGCCGACGACGCCCGCGATACCGAGGATCTCGCCGGGATAGAGCTTGAACGAAATGTTGCTGAAGCCGTAGCCACTCAGGTTCGTGACCTCCATGACCGGCTCAAGATGCTCGTAATCGACCGGAACATAGGACTTCTTCTCCGATTGATGCATCTCCGCATCGGTCGGAAGCAGACCCTGAATAAGCATTTCCTTGGTGAAGTTCCCCACGGGGCCGCTGAGCGTGATGACGCCGTCCTTCATAATGGCGACGTCGGTCGCGATCTCAAAGACCTCGGTGAGGCGATGCGTGATGTAGATCATGCTGATGCCCTTCGCCTTAAGGTCCTCCACGACTTTGAAAAGCGACTGCACCTCACCGAACGTAAGCGCGCTCGTGGGCTCGTCGAGAATGAGTATCTTTGCCTCGCGCATCATGCCGCGCAGGATCTCGACAAGCTGCTGCTCGGCGATGGACAGCGTGTTTGCCTTGCGCTGAAGGTTGAGCTTGAAGCCCAGCTCTTCGATGTGCTTGGCAAGGCGGCGCTTGAGCTCGACGGGGCTTTCCTTGAAGCCGATGAGGATATTCTCTTCCACCGTCATGTTCGGAAACAGCATCGGCTCCTGCGGAACCATATAAATACCTTCGGCGAGCGCAACGGACGGCTTGGTCATATTAACGCTCCTGCCGGAGATGCTGATCTCGCCGCCGTCCGGCTGATAGATGCCCATGATGATCTTCATCAGCGTGCTCTTGCCGGCGCCGTTGCCGCCGATAAGCACCAGCACCTCGCCCGCCGTGAGATCCATGCTGATCCCCTTGAGCACCGCGTTGGTGCCAAAGGACTTCGTGATATTTCTCACCGACAGGGTGTGTTGTGCGGCTTGTTGTTTCATTTCGTTAGCCACAGTTTTCCCTCCGCGCGTGCAAAATAAAACAAATTCGACGTTTTTAAACAAATGTAAACGCCTGAAATATTTGCATTTATAGTTTAGCTTTCCGTTTCTTTTTTGTCAATACGCTTCAATTCGGTACAATATCAAAAAAATGACTTCATCTTTTGTTCAAGATGGATGAATTTTGTTTTTTTGCGGATTTTCCTTTGTAAGATGGTGTATAAAGGTTTATAATCCCACTAGTGTTATGCCGCAAGCTTCCTCTCCGGTCGGTCGGTGGACGGCTGCGGTGATATTTTCACGCAAAATCGTTTCAAATGTTTTTCACCATTTCATTTGTATTCTTTACGGCTGGTTGGGAGCGTATGCGAAAATGGACTACGAGGAGATCCTGACGGCGAAGGCCGCCTGGTACTATTATCACGAAGAGCTGACACAAGTTCAGATTTCCGAGCTTCTCGGCTTAAGCCGCATGAAGGTTATCAAGCTGCTGGAGCGCGCCAAGCAAACCGGTGTGATCCAGTTCCGCTTCCGGCACGACAGCGAGCAGCTGCTTGAAACCGAGCAGGCGCTTGCCGAGCGTTACGGGCTCAAGGACTGCTTCGTCGTTCCCGCGCCGGTTTCGCCGGAGGACGCAAATGAGAATGTCGCGAAGGCGGCGGCGATGTATGTCGGCAGCCGCGTTGCAGGCGAAGCGTTCATCAACATCGGCTACGGCGATACGGCGGGACGCGTGCTGAACCACCTCGCCATCGACGCCGAGGAGACCATTTCCTGCGTTTCGCTCACGGGCGGCGTAAGCCACTATCTGCCAAACGCGCGCTCAAGCGTCTTCAACTCGCGCCTCTATCTCATTCCGACGCCCTTGATCGTTTCCGGCGAAGAGGTCGCCGCGGCGATGACGGCGGAAAAATCCGTACAGGACGTGCGCGACCTCGTGCCGCTCAGTTCCCTGTCCGTGGTCGGCGTGGGCGCGATGGACGATCAGGCCACGGTGCTGATGAGCGGCGTGCTCACGGCGAACGACTTTTTGCTGCTCAAGCGCAACGGCGCCGTGGGCGACATCCTCAGCCACTTTATCGACGAGAACGGCGAGCCTGTCTCGACCGACCTTGAGGCGCGCACGATCAGCACGGGGCTGGACACGCTCAAGAGCCTGCGAAACGTCATCGGCGTGGCGGCAGGCCTGAGCAAGGCGCAGGCGATCCGCGCGGTGCTCCGCGGCGGGTACTTAGATGTGCTTATCACGGACGAGCCGACCGCCGAAGCCGTTTTGGAAGAAAGCAAAACACATTAAAATATATTATATATTGACAGGAGGAAACCGTTATGGCAGCAAAGTATCTGCTCGCCGTAGACGCCGGCACGGGCAGCGTCCGCGCCGTGCTCTTCGACCTGATCGGCAACCAGCTCGGCTGCGTGCAGGAGGAGTGGGAGCATAAGGAAGACCCTCGTTTCCCCGGCAGCATGGATTTCGACTGGACGCACAACTGGGAGCTTGCCTCCGGCTGCATCCGCGGCGTGCTGAAAGAGACCGGTATCGACCCAAAGGAGATCGCCGCCGTCTCAACGACCTGTATGCGCGAGGGCATCCTGCTCTACGACAAGGACGGCAACGAAATCTGGGCGTGCGCCAACGTGGACGCGCGCAGCACCGACGAGGTTTCGCAGCTCATCAAGGCTTATCCCGGACTTGAGCGCGAACTCTACCTGCAGTCCGGCGAGGCGTATGCCCTCGGTGCGCTGCCGAGGCTTCTGTGGGTCAAGAACAAGCTCCCCGAGGTCTATGAAAAGGCCGCGACGCTCGGCATGTTCAACGATTGGCTCATCTACAAGCTCACCGGCATCCTCGCCGTGG
>JAWRIJ010000138.1:0-18937 GCA_040307975.1 Oscillospiraceae bacterium
CAACCCCGAACAGCGCCGCGGCGTACTCACGACCGAGGGGCCGCTGCTGCTGCTCGCGGGCGCGGGCAGCGGAAAGACGACCGTGCTCATCAACCGTGTCGCCAACCTTTTGACCTACGGGCGCGGCAGCGATACGGACGAGGTGCCGGACGGCGTTACGGCGGACGATCTTGCGTTTTTGGAGAGCTTTCCCGAGCGCCCCTCACCGGACGAGCGCGCGCGGATGCGCCATCTGTGCGCCGTGGAGCCTGCAAAACCATGGTCTGTACTGGCGGTTACCTTTACAAACAAAGCGGCGAATGAGCTGCGCGAGCGCCTCGACAAATTCGGGATTCAGGGCGCACAGGACGTGTGGGCGCTGACGTTTCACTCCGCCTGCGTGCGTATCTTGCGCCGCGATATTGACAAGCTGGGCTTTTCGCTTGACTTCACCATCTACGATACCGACGATTCCCGCCGCGTGGTGCGCGACCTCGTGCGTGAGCTTGGTTTGGACGAGAAGGCGTTTGCGCCGCGCGAGGTGCTTTCCGTCATCTCCAAGGCGAAGGACGCGATGGAGACCGCGCGCGACTTTGCCGCCCATTGGTCGGGCAGCGGCGATTGGCGCAAGGAAAAGATCGCCGTCCTTTATGAGCGCTACGACGGTGTGCTGAGAGAGGCGAACGCGCTGGACTTCGACGATATTCTCCTGCGCGCGGTGGAGCTGCTGCAGAGCTATCCCGAGGTGCGCGACTATTATCGCCGCAAGTTCCGCTATGTGCTTATCGACGAGTATCAGGACACGAACCGCCTGCAATATCTGTTGATGAAGCAACTCGTGGGGGAAAGCGGAAACATCTGCGTCGTCGGCGACGACGATCAAAGCATCTATCGCTTCCGCGGGGCGGACATCTCGAACATCCTCAATTTTGAGAAGGAATACAAGGGCACGCGCACCATCCGCCTAGAGCAGAACTACCGCTCAACGCAGCATATCCTCGACGCCGCGAACGCCGTCATCAAGAACAACACGGGACGCAAGGGAAAAACGCTTTGGACGGACGCGGGCAGCGGCGACAAGGTGACGATCAAGACCGTGTTCAACGAATCCGACGAGGCGAATTACGTCGTTTCATCCATCATGAACGACTTTGGCCGTGGGAAGAAGTGGAGCGACTGTGCGGTGCTCTATCGTATGAACGCACAGTCGAACGCTTTGGAATACGCATTCAAGCGCAACGGTGTGCCGTATCAGGTCATCGGCGGCATGAAGTTCTTTGAACGCGCCGAGGTCAAGGATATGCTTGCCTACCTCGCCGTTCTCAACAACCCGTCGGATGACCTGAGATTGCGCCGCATCATCAACAACCCCGCACGAGGCATCGGTACGTCGAGTATTGAGACGGTGCAGCGGCTTGCGACAGAGCAGGGCGTGCCGATGATCGAGATCGTGCGCCGTGCCGACGAGTACGCGGATTTGAGCCGCGCGGCGACGAAGCTCAGACAGTTTGCCGCCCTGATCGACGACCTGCGCGAGGCGGCGGAGGACATGGAGCTGCCCGACCTCTACGACTTGGTGTGCCAGAAGAGCGGCTACACACGCGCGCTGGAGGAAAAGCGCGATATGGAGAGCCGCGGACGTTTGGAAAACGTGCAGGAGCTCAAATCGAACATCCTCGCTTTCCTTGAAAACGGGCCGGAGGACGAGACGCTTTCGGGCTTTTTGAACGAGATCGCGCTCTACACCGACCTCGACAGCGCGACGACCGACAACGCCGTCACGATGATGACGATGCACAGCGCAAAGGGGTTGGAATTTCCCTGCGTCTACGTCGTCGGCATGGAGGAAGGCGTGTTTCCGGGACAGCGCGTATACGGCGACGACGAGGAGCTGGAGGAGGAGCGGCGCCTTTGCTATGTGGCGATGACGCGCGCGAAGGAGAAGTTGACGCTCACGAACGCGAAGCAGCGCATGCTCTTCGGGCGTACGACGCCCAACGCGCCGTCCCGCTTTTTGGAGGAAGTGCCGGAGGACGACGCCGATTGGGAAGGCAAGCCGCAGACCGGCGCGCCGACTTATGGCGTCGAGCGCGCTTACGGTGACGACTACGGCGATGGGTACGGCGGCTTCGGCACGAGCTCCGGCTTCGGCGGCGCGCGCGGCGGGAGCGGCTACGGCAGCGGTACGCGCACGGCGGGTACTTCCCGCTCCGGCGCGGTGCATACGTCCTACGCAAAGCCTGCGGCGGAGCGCCAGAGAAGCGCCGCAAGAAGCATCTCGGGCGGGAGCGCGGCACGCGGCGCGTCCGCGCCGCTGCTTGACCTCGATCCCGGCGACCGCATCCGTCATAAGAGCTTTGGCGACGGTATGGTGACGAGCCTCACGCCCATGGGCGGCGACGCGCTTGTGGAGGTCGCGTTCGACGGCGTGGGGACGAAGAAGCTGATGCTCAAGACCGCGGGAGCATATATTACGAAGCTATCATAGACAGCCCTGTGATAAATTGTATATCGCCGTTTCGCTTACCGCTGCGCGCCAAGTGCGATATGGCCGCGGCAAGCGCCGAGCCGCTTACCAGTTCGCTCATCTATAAAAAGAAAGCACCGATGCCCGGTGCTTTCTTTTTCCTTGCTTTATTGCTTTTTGGAGAGGTAATAATCTGAATTTCCCGCGTGGTAGAACGGGCAGGACGTGCTTCGGCGCTCGACAAGCGCGGCGAACTCGTCCTCATCCAGCTCTTGTGCCTGTTCGCAGGTGTAGTCGTCGTACTCCTCGTCATAGGCGTAGTAGATGCAGTCTTCGCAGATGGTCATTTTTCCGCCTGCTCTTCCTGATAGGCATGGTGCAGCAGCTCGTGCGCGCGCTCGTTAAGCCCCTCATCGTACATTGTGTTGAGCACGGGGTTGCGCTCGGCGCGCTTGAACATAGCGCTGCGGTCGATCTCATAAAGCCCCTCGGCGCGCTTGAGCTTACCGTCCATGAGGGCATAGGGCTGCCCCGCGCCGCCGACGCAGCCGCCGCGGCAGCTCATCACTTCGACGAGGTCGACCTCCACCTCTCTAGACTCAATTTGGTCGAGCAGCTTCGCTGCGTTGGCAAGCCCGTGCGCTACGGCGACGCGGACGTCGCGCTCGCCGATCTTCACCGTCGCGAAGCGGACAGGAGCGCTGCCGCGCAGACCGCTGTGCTGGATGTAGCGCAGAGCGTTTTTCGACTTGTCGGGCAGGCAGTGGCGGATGACCGCCTCCGCCACGCCGCCGGTCGAGCCAAAGATCTCGGCGGCGCCGGAGCCCATCCCGTAAGGAAGGTCTGGGGATTCCTTTTCCAGCATCTGGAATCGGATGCCGGATTCCTTGATCATCTTGATGACCTCCTGCGTTGTGAGCACGAGATCGACGTTCGGTACGCCGAAGCGGCGGAATTCGGGGCGGTTTGCCTCCATCTTCTTCGCCGTGCAGGGCATGATGGCGATGTGGTAGGTCGTGCGCCCGTCCTCCTTGTCCTTCTCAAGGTAGCGATCCTTGAGCACGGTGGCAAACATCTGCATGGGGGAGAGGGCGGAGGAGAGGTTTTTGAGGAACTGCGGACGCTCCTGCTCGACGTAGCGCACCCACGCGGGACAGCAGGAGGTCATCAGCGGCAGATTTTTGCCCGACTCCAGGCGGCGCAGGAACTCTTCGCCCTCCTCGCGCACGGTAAGGTCGGCGCCGAAGATGGTATCATAAACCTCGTCCGCGCCCATGATTTTCAGCGCGGTCACGAGCTGGTCGAGCACGTTCGTGCCCTTGGGATAGCCGTATGCCTCGCCGACGGCGACGCGTACGGCGGGTGCGATCTGAACGACAACACGCTTACTGGGATCGTGCAGCGCCTTCCACGCGAGGCCGATTTCGTTTTTGACCGTGATCGCGCCGGTGGTACACACCGCGGAGCACTGCCCGCAGCTTACGCAGTGGGTGTTGCTGAGCTTTTGACCGCCCTCGGTGGCGATGCGGAGATCCGGACCGCGCCCGACGAAGCGCAGGATACTCATGCCCTGCACCTCATCGCACACGCGCACGCAGTCGCCGCAGAGGATGCACTTATTCATATCCACCGTGATGGCGTGGGAACTCGTGTCCTCCTCATAGTGCGTCCGCGTGTCGGCGAAGCGGATATCGTGGATACCAAAGCGCATCGCCATCTCCTGCAAACGGCAGTTGGTGTTTTTGGAGCATTCAGTGCAATCGCGGCAATGCGCCGAGAGGATAAGCTCCAAAATGGTGCGGCGGTAGCGCAGGAGCCGCGAGGTGTTCGTGCGGATCCTGAGCCCGTCGCGAGGCAGCATCTGACACGCCGCCTCGATGTCGCCGTTTTCGTTCTCGACCATGCACATGCGGCAGGCGCCGTAGACGGAGAGGTCGGAATGAAAGCAGAAGTTCGGCACCTCGACGCCCGCCTTTTGGCAGACCTCCAAAACACTTTTGTGCGTATCGTCAAACTCCACGCGGATGTTGTCCACGTACATGATGCCCTCAGCCATCGACGATCACCTCCTCGATCGCGCCGAACGCGCACAGCTCCATGCAGGTGTAGCACTTGACACACTTGTCTGGATCGATATGGAACGGGCTTTTCAGCTCGCCCGTAATCGCCAGCGCGTGGCAGGCACGCGCACAGCGGCTGCATCCCTTGCACTTTTCGGGATTGATGACGACCCGCTTTTTGTCGTAAGGAACACCGTCGCCTGCCGCGATGGGCGCGCGCGTTTCCTTTTCACACAGCGGGCAGTGCCCGTCAAGATGGTTCTGAAAATCGTCCGCAAACACTTTCGACGCGGTGCCGAGCGTCGAGGCGCATCCCTTGCCGAGCGCGCAGAACGCCGTCATGTGTACGACTTCGCCAAGCTCCAGCATCATGCCGACGTCGGCGTCGTTCGAGCGGCATTCAACCAGCTCGCCCATGACTTCCGCCATGCGCTTCGTGCCCTCGCGGCAGGAGACGCACTTGCCGCAGAAGTCCGCCTGCGTCGCGCGAAGAAAGCTATAACATACGTCGACCATGCAGCGGTCTGAATCAAGTACGGTGATGACGCCGTCGCCGCGGCGCACGCCGTAGGGCGCGAGCGCCTTGAAATCAAGCGGCAGGTCAAGCTGCTCCGCGGTGATGAGACCACCGGACGGCCCGCCGATTTGCATTGCCTTGAACGCCTTGCCGTTTGCGATGCCGCCGCCGAGCTCGTCGACGATCTGACGCAAGGTCATGCCTTTTTCGACCTCAATGCGGCCGACGCGGCAGACGTCGCCTTTGAGTAAAAACGATTGTGCCATAATATCGCTCCCATGTTCTCTGTAAATGATTTTCTCTCGTTCGCTTTGCACTTTAACACCCGCGCGCTAAAAAGTAAAGGGAAGAACCTGTCGATTTTGCCGATTGGAAACTGGGCCGATTTAGGAAACTATCACAAAAAACAAAGGAAACAGGCGCCGTGCCGCGGCGTCTGTTTCCTTTTCTTCCGATTTTTAACGGTTATTTGGCGGGGATGACCAGCGTCTGACCGACGTAGATCAAAGAAGCGTCCTTGATGCCGTTGGCGTCGGCGATCTTCTGATAGAGCTTGCCCGTGCCATAGTACTTGTACGCGAGGTTCCACAGGCAGTCGCCCGCGACGACCACGTAAGTCGCGCTGTCTTCGGACTGGGCCGCGGGCTCGGCGGGCTTTTCGACCGGCGCGGGCGCAGGCGCGGGGGTAGGAGCCGGAACCGGCGCGGGCGCGACAGGAGCGGGCGCGTCGGCGGCAAGATTTGCCTTGAGCGCCGTGAGGTTCGCGTCCGAAAGGCCGATGGCCTTCATGTACTTCTCTGCGCCGGCGGCGAGGTCGGCGGTCTTGAGGTCGTCCACGCCGAACGCGCGCTGGAGGCTCTTGACGATGTTGCTGTTCGCGATGATATCATAGCGCGCTTCGCCTTTTGCAACGCCGTAGTAGTTGTAAAACGTGACCATGTAGTCGGCGACGACCTCGTCATAGCTCGCACCCATCAGGCACTCGAGCAGCGCGGTGACAAAGCCGGCGCGGTCTTTCCCCTCGGTGCAGTGGACGGCATAGACGCCGGGGTTCTCCGCGAAGAACTTGAGACCCTCGGCGAGCTTGGACTGGAAGTCCTCGGCGGCGAAATCAACGCCCATGTTCAGAGCGATGTACTTGACGGTGGAATAGTAACTGTCCGCGTAGCCCTCATAACTCTTGACGGTATCCGCGTCGTCGGCAAGGTTCATCACGACGGTGACGCCCGCAGCCTTGATGGCGGCGTCGGCATAGGCGTTGCGATTGTTCTCAGGGTTAACGGGGGAGGCGGTACGATAGAGCGTGCCCTTGCCCATGCCGGTCGTTGCGACGGCGCGGAAGTTGGCGAACTGCTCGTCGGAGAGCTCGGCATAGTCTGCGCGCTCGTTGGTGTACTTAAGCTGGTGCATGACGTACTCGTCATAGTAGCCCTTGGCTTCTTTCAGGGAGATGGTGAAAGCGACGGGACCGGTCACACCGTCGTTGTAGTTCCACACAAAGGTCTTATCCTCGTTGGTAGTCTTTGTCGCGATACCGTAGGTCGTGGCAAAGTCGCCCATGTTGATGGCGACAAGGGCATATTCGTCCGCATCGCGCGCGAAGAGCGCGGGGGAACCGGAATCAACGTCGGAGTAGTTGTTGCAGAAGGGGATCTCAAGCGTCTGGTTCAAGAACTTGACGGTTACGACGTCGCCGAAGGCATAGCCGGCGGCCTTGAGCTCGTCACACTTGAGCGAGAGCACGACGTTGCCGTACTTTTGGATGTTTGCGGCCTCGGCGGTCGCGGTCAGTTCGGCTGGCGCGTCGGCCGCGGACGCGGGCAGCGCGAGCGCGAACAGCATCACCAGCGAGAGAATGAGGGACAGACATTTTTTCATGGGGTTTCCACCTTTCATACGTCTTTTGAACGGATGTCGCTCCGTTCCGCGTCATCATAGCACAGAACACAGTAAAAATGCAAGCGTTGATTGGACGCTTTCGCGCCTTGACACCCCCGCGCGCTTTTGCTATCATGTATTTGGTAGATTTTGCGAAGTATAACGAAACAGGAGTGTTGACATGAATATTCTGGTAACGGGCGGCGCGGGCTATATCGGTTCGCACACCGTCGTCGAGCTGCTGCTCGCGGGGCACGACGTCGTTGTGGTCGACAACCTTGTGAACGCGAGCGAGGAATCGCTCCGCCGCGCGGCGGAGATCGTGCGTGAGAAGCGCCCTGAGGTGAAGAAGATCCCGTTCTACAACGTCGATCTGCGCGACCGCGCTAAGCTCGATCGCGTGTTTGCCGAGCAAGGCCCCTATCCCTTCGACTGCGTCATCCACTTCGCGGGACTCAAGGCGGTGGGCGAGTCGGTGATGAAGCCGTGGGAATACTATGACAACAATATCGGCGGCACGCTCGTGCTGCTCGACGTGATGCGCAGCCACGGCTGCAAGAGCATTATCTTCTCGTCGTCCGCTACGGTTTACGGCGATCCGGCGGTTATCCCCATCACCGAGGAGTGCCCCAAGGGGCGGTGTACCAACCCCTACGGCTGGACGAAGTCGATGCTTGAGCAGATCATGTCCGATCTCTATACCGCGGACGTCAAGGCGGGGGAGGGACGCCCGTGGAACGTGGTGCTGCTGCGCTACTTCAATCCCATCGGCGCGCATCCGTCGGGGCGTATCGGCGAAGACCCAAACGGCATCCCCAACAACCTCATGCCGTACATCACGCAGGTTGCCGTCGGCAAGCTCGACCACCTCAACGTATTCGGCAACGACTACGATACGCCGGACGGCACGGGTGTGCGCGATTATATTCATGTCGTCGATCTCGCGCGCGGGCATGTTAAGGCGCTTTCGGCGGTGGAGAAGAACTGCGGTCTCGCGGTCTACAACCTCGGCACGGGGCAGGGATACTCGGTGCTGGACGTGGTGCGCGCGTTTGAGAAGGCGAACGGGCTCAAGATCCCCTATGAGATCAAGTCCCGCCGTCCCGGCGACATTGCGGCGTGCTATTCCTCGCCCGAAAAGGCGAAGCGCGAACTCGGCTGGGAGGCAGAGTACGGAATCGAGGAGATGTGCCGCGATTCCTGGAATTGGCAAAAGCAGAATCCAAACGGGTACAAAGCATAGCAAGGAACAATCTAAGAAAGCTGGTATATAAATTGGGTAAATATTTTGGCACCGACGGCTTCCGAGGGGAGGCAAACGTCGGCTTGACCGCGGAGCACGCGTACAAGGTCGGGCGCTATCTCGGCTGGTACTACGGCGAGCAGAAACGCAAAACGGGATCGAAGGAGAAGGCGCGCATCGTCATCGGAAAGGACACGCGCCGCTCGTCGTATATGTTTGAATACAGCCTTGTCGGCGGCATTGTCGCTTCCGGCGCGGACGCGTATATCATGCACGTCACGACGACTCCCTCGGTCGCGTACATTGCGCGCGTGGACGAGTTCGACTGCGGCATTATGATCTCCGCGTCGCACAATCCCTACTATGACAACGGCATCAAGCTCATCAACTCCCGCGGTGAGAAGATGGATGAGAAGACCATTTCACTTTTGGAGGACTATCTTGACGACGATACCAAGGTGCCCTATGCGCATCGGGACGGCATTGGCTGCACGGTGGACTACGTCGCGGGCAGGAACCGCTACATCGGCTATCTCATTTCGCTGGGAGTTTACTCTTTCCGCGACAAGAAGGTAGCGCTTGACTGCGCGAACGGCGCGGCATGGAGCACGGCGCGTGCGGTGTTTGACGCGCTGGGCGCGAAAACGCTCGTCATCAATGCCGAGCCGAACGGCGTAAACATCAACGAGAACGCCGGCTCGACGCATATCGAGGGCTTGCAGAAATTCGTTGTGGAGAACGGCTGCGACGTGGGCTTCGCCTACGATGGCGACGCTGACCGCTGCCTGTGCGTCGACGAGCGGGGCAATGTCGTCACCGGCGACCACATTCTTTATATCTACGGCAAGTACATGAAAGAGCGCGGCAAGCTTCTGAACAACACGGTCGTTACCACCGTGATGAGCAACTTCGGGCTTTACAAGGCGTTTGACGAGTTGGGCATCGACTATGCCAAGACCAAGGTGGGCGACAAGTATGTTTATGAGTACATGACCGAGCACGACTGCCGCCTTGGCGGCGAGCAGTCCGGGCACATCATCTTCACGAAGTACGCCAGCACCGGAGACGGTATTCTGACGTCGCTCAAGATGATGGAGGTGCTGTGTGCGACGGATAAGCCCATGAGCAAGCTGTGCGAGGGCTTCACGATGTACCCGCAGGTGCTGGAGAACGTCCGCGTGCGCGACAAGGCCGCCGCTCAGTCGGACGAAGCGGTACGCGCCGCGGTAGAGCGCGTGACGGAGGCGTTGGGCGGAACGGGGCGCATCCTTGTGCGCGAGTCCGGCACCGAGCCGGTGATCCGCGTCATGGTCGAAGCGGAAAGCGGAGAGGCCTGCCGCAGGTATGTGGACGAGGTCGTGGAAATCATAAAGAAGAGAGGGCATGCGGTCTGACAGAGCCGGATCGCACAGGGAGGCGTGCATATATGAATTACCTCGGCATCGACCTCGGCGGCACCAACATCAAGGGCGGCGTTGTCAACGAGGCGGGGGAGATCGTGCGCGAGGCGTCGCGTTCCACGCACGTCGAGCGGGGACCGGAGGCGATCGCGGACGGCATTGCGGCGCTCATCCGTGAGCTGGAGCAGGGCGAAAAATTCGGCGGCGTCGGTCTCGGCTGCCCGGGAACGGTGGACGACGAGAACGGCGAGGTCGCCTGCGCGTTTAACCTGAACCTCATTCACTACGATCTGCGCGGCGCGATCAAGGCGCGTACGGGCTATGAGATCCGCCTCGGCAACGACGCGAACGTCGCGGCGCTGGCGGAGGCGAGCGTTGGCGTTGGAAAAGGAGCGCACAGCACGGTCGTGTTGACGCTCGGCACGGGCGTCGGGTGCGGCGTGGTGCTGGAGGGAAAGATGCTTACGGGCTACACGGGCGCGGCAAGCGAGCTGGGGCACATGGTTATTGCCGAAGACGGCGCGGCGTGTACCTGCGGGCGCAGGGGCTGCTTTGAGGCGTATTCCTCCGCCACGGCGCTTATCCGTATGACGCGCGCGGCGATGGACACGCACCCCGAGAGCCTGATGCACGCCGTCGCCGAGGAGAACGGCGGCGTGGACGGGCGCACGGCGTTTACGGCGAAAGAGCGCGGCGACGCCGCTGGCGCGGAGGTCGTGCGCACCTATGTCAAGTACCTTGCGTCCGGCGTAACGAACGTCATCAACATCTTCTTCCCAGAGATCATCGCGTTCTCCGGCGGCGTTGCCAATCAGGGCGAGGCGCTGCTCGGCCCCCTGCGCGAGGAGGTGGAGCGCATCGAATTCGGCCATAAGTACGTCAAGAAGCACACGAGGATCGCGTGCTGCACGCTGGGCTATCAGTCCGGTATCATCGGCGCGGCGCTGCTGTCGCGGCAGGCGGGATAAGAAGCGAAAACGAGGGACGGTTTGCCATGAACCGTCCCTCGTTTTATTTCCCGGGAAATCAGATGGTGAGATAATTGTAGTAAAAATCGGACAGCGCCTGACGCTCCTGCTGGAGCTCCGCACTTTTCTCGCGCCCCGCCTTTTCCGCCTCCATGGCTTGCGCCACGACGCGGCAGGCGTTGTTGTAATCGCGCGTCAGCTCGCGGATACGCGCGCTCATCTGCTGCATGACGGACATGACCATCGCGGGCTTTTCCTGAAAGAGCGCGCCGAAGTCCTCCGCCGTGATGATCTTTGCCTCAGTGCGCTCCGTCGCTATCGCCGTCGTGGTGCGCGGACGTGCCTCGACGAGCTCCATTTCGCCGAAGAAGCCTGAGGAGATCTCCTTGATAAGTACCTGCTCCGCCGTGCCATAATTCTGGTAAAGCGCAACGCCGCCGTAGAGCAGATCGTAGAGACACATCTCAAAGTCGTTCTGCCGGTAAATGATCTCACCCTTTTTGAATTTGCGGGTCTTAAAATCCGCCATGTCGGTCTCCTTACGTCGTTTACTTGACGAGAGCGGCAGTGTCCATCGCGATCATGAGTTCCTCGTTCGTCGGAATGAGCAGCACCTTGACCTTGGAGTCGGCGGCGGAGATTACACGCTCCTCGCCGCGCACCTTGTTTGCGTCCTCGTCCATCTTTACGCCCATGAACTCAAGACCGGAGGCAATCGCCATGCGCTGGCTGGCGCTGTTCTCGCCCACGCCCGCGGTGAAGATGATCGCGTCCACGCCGCCCATCGCCGCGGCATAGGAGCCGATGAGCTTCTTGACGCCGTAGTTGAACATGTCGACTGCGAGACCCGCGCGCTCGATACCGTCCTTAAACGCGCTCTCAAGGTCGCGGAAGTCGGAGGAGATGCCGCTGATGCCCTGCACGCCGGACTTCTTGTTAAGGATGGTGAGCATCTCGTCGATCGTGTAGCCGTGACGCTCCATCAGGTACTGGATGATGCCCGCGTCGAGGTCGCCGGAACGGGTGCCCATCAGCACGCCGGCGAGCGGGGTGAAGCCCATGGAGGTATCGACGCTCTTGCCGCCGTCGATCGCGGTGACGGACGAACCGTTGCCGAGGTGACAGGAAATGAGCTTGAGGCTCTCAATGGGCTTGCCGAGCATATCCGCCGCGCGCTGCGCGACGTACTTGTGGCTGGTGCCGTGGAAGCCGTAGCGGCGCACCTTGTCCTGCTCATAATATTCATAGGGCAGGGCGTACATATAGGCGACGGGCGGCATGGTCTGATGGAACGCGGTGTCGAACACGGCGACCATCGGCACGCCCGGCATGAGCGCCTGGCACGCCTTGATGCCGATGATGTTGGCGGGGTTGTGCAGCGGCGCAAGGGGGTTGCACTCCTCGATGGCCTTCATTACCTCATCGTCGATCAAAACGGATTTGGCGAACTTTTCGCCGCCGTGGACGACACGGTGACCCACCGCGTCGATCTCCTTCATGGAGCCGACGACGCCGTTTTTCGAGTCGACGAGCGCGTCAAGCACCGCCTTGATCGCCTCGTTGTGGGTCGGCATGGCGACGTCCACGGCATCCAGCTTCTCCTTGCCGGGAAGCTGCGGCTTGTAGGTGAACTTGCCATCGATGCCGATGCGCTCGCACAGACCCTTGGCGAGCAAATCGCCGGTCTCGGGGTTGAGCAGCTGATACTTCAGGGAAGAACTGCCCGCGTTGATGACCAATACGTTCATAAGAATTGCTCCTTTTTCTTGGTTTGCGCTTGCAACGCGCTGGTTTTTTCGCTAAGATAAACACAACACATCTATTATATCAGAAAATTCCGTGATGACAAGCGGGAATTGCAAATTATAGAGGGCCGTTTTATGAGAATCGTCGGCGTGGTCGCAGAATACAACCCGTTCCATACGGGACATAAGTGGCAGCTCGCGGAGCTGCGGCGGCGTTTCGGCGCGGATACGGCGGTAGTGTGCGCCATGAGCGGGAACTTCGTTCAGCGCGGGGATTTTGCCGTCGTGCGCAAGCATACGCGCGCCGAGGCGGCGGTGCGCGGCGGCGTGGATCTTGTGCTTGAGCTGCCGCTTTTTTGGGCGATCTCCTCAGCGGAAGGGTTTGCCCGCGGCGGCGCGGAGATATTGTCGCACACCGGCGTGGTCGATACGCTCGCGTTCGGCAGCGAGTGCGCGGACACGGAGAAGCTTGTGCGCGTCGCGGACTGCCTGCTGTCGGACGGGTTTGCATCGGCGCTGCAAGAGGAACTTTTATCGGGCGATTCGTTTGCCGCGGCGCGCTCGCGTGCGGCGGAGCGCTTTTGCGGCAAGGATGCGGTGGCGCTGGGCACCCCAAACGATATCCTCGGCGTCGAATATTGCAAGGCGCTGCAGCGGTTGGGCGGGGATATCGTGCCGCTGGCGCTTCCGCGCGCCGGCGCGGCGCATGACGGCGCTGCGGCGGAGGGCTTTGCGTCCGCGTCCCATATCCGCGACTGCATCCTTGGTAAGGATGCGCTCGACGATTCTGAGCTGTCCCGATACCTCACGCCCGACATGCTGCGCCTGTATGAGGCGGAGCGCGACGCGCTGCGCGCTCCTGTGCGCATGGAGACGCTGGAGCGCGCCATCCTCGCAAAGCTGCGCGCGATGCCGGAGGACGAGTTCGCCGCGTATGACGAGGGCGGGGAGGGACTGTATCACCGTTTTTTTGACGCAATGCGCGTGGCGACGAGTCTTGACGCGCTGTTGGACGCGGTCAAAACCAAGCGTTATGCCTATGCGCGGCTGCGGCGGATGCTGCTCGCGGCCTTTCTTGACGCGCCGCCGTCGGAGCGGCCGGAGCGGGTGCCTTATCTCCGCGTATTGGCGATGAATGACAAGGGAAAGTGCTTGCTGCATGAGATGCGAAAAAAAGCGACGCTTCCCGTTCTCATCAAGCCTGCCGATGTGCGGGAACTGCCGGCGGAGGCGCGGTGGCTGATGGAACGGGAGGCGCGCGCGGACGACCTATATGCGCTTGCGTATCCCGACCTCGCGCAGAGCGCGTGCGGCGGCGAGTGGACGACGGGGCCGGTTATTGTGGACGGGGCGAACGGATGAAACAAAACGTATGGGGAAATCTGACGGCGCTGTTCACGGCACTGTGCCTCGTGCTCTCCGGCTGTGCGCTGCTTAAGCCTGCGTGGCATTTTGAGGTGGAGACGCGCCGCGTTGCGTTTGACCGCAGCTATGCCAAGGATGGCACGCTGCTCGCGGGTGTGGATTACGAGCTGCCGCATCTGAAACTGGAGCACGACGCGCTGGCGCACAGCAATGAGCCGCCGGAGGCGATGGCGGCGGCGCGCGACGCCTTCAACGACGAAATGGAGCGATATTTACGGGAACTTCCGGCGCTGGGCGTGCTGCGCACGATGGCTGCGGACGGAAAAATGCTTTCGGAAAGAAGCGGATTCGACTTTTCGGGCGCCTATTTGGCGCAGCTCTCCGTTTCAAACGTCTATCGGACACAGCGGCTCGTGAGCGTCTGCGTCCGCGGGGAAGAGCAAACGGGCGGCGCTCATCCGACGCCTTGCGCCGTGGCGTGGAACTATGACCTGAAAACTGCGCGGTTTCTTGTTTGGGGCGAGCTGACGGATCGACCGGATGAGTTTCGCGAAAAGCTTGCGGAGGAAATTGGGGCGCAGCTTGAGGCGTCTGGAGGTTCGGAGCGTTTTTTCCCGGATTGGATGGAAAGGCTCGGCAATGCGCAGGCGTTTTTTGCGGAGAACGGGCTGCATCTTGTCTTCCCCGTTTATGAAGCCGCACCGTTTTCGGAGGGGACGCCGGAATTTACCGTTCCCTATGAGGGGCTCTCGCCCTATTGGAATGCTTACGGCAGGGAACTGCTGAAAAAGGATGGCTGAGCAGAACGCGGCAAAGGAAAGGCAGGCAATGCGCAAACGGCGCATTGCCTGCCTTTCCTTTTGAGCGACGCAGAAGCGCCGCTTTATCACCAAATCGCTTGAAAATCAGCAAAAATCGCGCCGCTGTCCGTCAGTGTAAACGGGAACGCAACCTCCTCCGTCATGTCGGTGAGGATCCACTCTTCCTTTTCCTCGTCGAAATCCCGCCGGTGGATGGTTGCGAGCACCCTGCCGCCGTGACCGTCGGCGTCCAACTCCGCGCGGTAGTCCACCGAGTCGATGGTGATATCGGTTCCGCGCCCCGCGGGCTGCGCGTAAAGCGCGTCGTCGATTTCAGTCAAGAGTGGGTATTGCGCGTTCAAAGCTTCGGAAACACGGCGGTCCGCAAGGTCTTCGCTGAAACGCGTTTTCAGTCGTGCGAGCAGGTCGGAAGCCGTTTTGACGCCGGGGATGTCGACGCGGTAACGGAGAATGTCGAAATCACCGTCCGGAGCTTTTACGTGCGTCGTTTTGGAGTCCGTTTCGTCGATGGGCATACCGCCCTCGAACCAGTACCACATTTCCTCCGCCTCGTAAAAATCGCCGAGCGCCTTGTCCTCCGGTGAGAGGTCGAGCAGGCGCTGACCGCGCGCGTTCAGACAGCGGGCGAGCTCGGCGTATGGGATCGTGAACTCCGGCGTGCCCAAGACGCGCGGCGCGATCTCATACTCCTCGAAAAAAACAGTCATGCCGGTCTCGTCAAAATAGGCGGTGAAGTCCTCCTCGGCGCGGACGGTCTCTTCAAAATCGTCGTTATAGTACTCGTACTCTTCCGACACGTAAATATCGCTTACAATGTGATCCGCGATCGCCTTGCGCAGCGCAGCGGGGTCGTCGGTCAGATCATTTGGCGTAAAGAACTCGCCCGTGGCAAGGTCAAAGTTTCGGCTTTTGCAGGCCCAGTCGGGATGCGCGCCGCCAAGATTGACATATTCGCACGTTAAAACGCTCAGCAGGTCGCCGTGCAAACGACTCTTTTCCACCGTCATTTCATAGACGAGAGGCTGAAACTCGATCTTCTGCGAAGTCTTCCAGTCATACTGCTCCCACGCCTCGGACTTGACGCCCTCAAAAGACATAAGAGACTCTCGCTCAAAAGCGGCGATCCCGTCGTTGAACGCCTTGGCAATAGCGATCTGCTCCTCCGTGACGCCGAGGTTCGGCAGATGACCGCTGAAGCTCTTTCCGCTTTCGCTGCGGAAAATGAGGATCGGCTCCTCGAAGCTCCACGCCGCGAGCAGCGTGCCGTCGTCCGCCTTGTATTCCTCACTCGCTGTCTGTGTCGTCAGCTCGTAATGCCAAACCTCGTCTTCCTGCAAGGCTTGCGCTTCGACAGGCTCCGGCTCCGTTCCGATGCTTGCCGCACTGCCGGTTTCGGACGCGACGGAAGCCGCGGGGGCCTTTTGCGCGCACGCGCACAGCGACAGCGCGAGGGCGGCCGCCGACAGGGCGATAAGCAGCTTTTTCAACCTTATCTCACCTCTTTTAATCTACGTTATCGCTCGCGCGCATGGCGAGAATGGTATGCTCAATAAGGCGGTCAAGATCCCAGCCGAGCAGCGCCGCGCCGCGCTCGATGACCTCGCGGCTGCATCCGGCGGCGAATTTCTTGTCCTTGAACTTCTTTTTGACGGACTTTACTTCCATGTCGTCGACGCTTTTGCTCGGACGCATGAGCGCTGCGGCGCCGATGAGCCCCGTGAGTTCGTCGACGGCGTAGAGTACCTTTTCCATCTCGTGTTCGGGCTTTGGAAGCGCTCCGTGGCGCGCGTCGTCCTCGTCCCAGCCGTGGCTCGCCGTGGCGCGGATGAGCCGCTCGTCCAGCCCGCGCTCTCGCATGATCTCCTGCGATTTGACGCAGTGCTCGTCGGGGTACTTCTCATAATCGAGATCGTGCAGCAGCCCGACCTGCCGCCAAAAGTCCGATTCATCCCCATAGCCGAGCGTCTCCGCGTACCAGCGCATCACATCGCCGACGATGCGGCCGTGGCTCAGGTGGAATTCCCCCTCGTTATACTCTTTGAGCAGAGCATAGGCTTCTTCATAGGTCAGCATGGCGGCAGTCTCCTTTTATTCCGTAAAGTGAACGTGGGAAAAAATGTGGTCGGAGCAGAAGCAGTGATAGCCCGCGCAGCGGGAGCAATAGCGGAAATCAAGCTCCGGATTGGTGAGGTTGGTGCGTCCGCATACGGCGCACTTGCGCACGCCGCTGCTTGCCTGCTGCGCCTCGCGCTTGGCGCCGGCGGTCGCGTTACGAAAGCGTACCGTCTGCTTTGAGCGCGTTTGCTCCAGCTTGAGGAACGCAGCCATCTCCGGCCAAATCATGATGGCGACGTTCAAAAGCGCCATCAGCGGCACAATGCAGTAATACCACGCGCCCTGAAGAATGGGAGAGACGATCATAAAGGCAAAGTACGCAAGGTCAAAGTATGCGATATACTTTGCGCGGATGGGAATGGGGAGCGGGAAGAGCACAAACGTCGCGTCCGGAAAGAGCACCGCGAAGGCGAGAAACATGGCAAACGTCACGTCGCTCGCGCTGTAGACGGCGATGTCGGCGCGCGCGAGAAAACTTACGACGGTTGCGCCGATCACGGTCAAAAGCGAGCCGCCGAGATAGTAGCAGGTAAACTTTGCCGTGCCCCACTGCTGCTCCAGCGTGCGTCCCATAGAGTAGGTGAAGTAGCAGTAGAAGAAAAACAGCAGCCCGCCCCCGCTTGGGACGAGGATGAATGTCATAATGCGCCATATCTGTCCGCGCAGGACAAGAACGGGGGAGAAGTAGAGCGCGGCGGAGAGCGCGTTCTGTGAGAACATATTGAGAATATATACCGCCACGTTTCCGATGACGATATAGAGCATCAGATTTGCAATGCCGAAATTCGGGTGCAGGATACAGAACCTGTCGACTGCGTCGTTGAGCTTTTTCAAGGCGGAACCCTCCGATTAACGATGATACTCCATTATGGCACAGTTTAACGAGAAAGTCATTAAAAATTTGAAAATATTGCTTTTTATCTTTTTGACGGGCGGCGGCTTGACAAAATCCGACTGATACGCTATACTAAACGCACAATTCAATACTTCATCAAGAGCGGTGGAGGGAACGGCCCTGCGAAACCGCGGCAACCTGTCTATTCAAGGTGCCAAATCCGACGAACGAATCGAAAGATGAGGAAAAGCAAGTAAGAGCGCTCTCGGTCGATTCGACCGAGGGCTTTTTATTGCTTTTCCGCCAAAGAGAAGAAAGGAGATTCATCATGGCAAAGCGTTTGTTTACTTCCGAATCCGTCACCGAGGGACATCCCGACAAGGTCTGCGACGCTATTTCCGACGGCGTGCTCGACGCCATTATGGCGCAGGATCCGCAAGGCCGCGTCGCCTGCGAGACCACCGTGACCACCGGCCTCGTACACGTTATGGGCGAGATCACCACGAGCTGCTATGTCGACATCGCGAAGATCGCGCGCGACGTGATCCGCGACATCGGCTACACTGACGCCGCCATCGGCTTCGACTGCAACACCTGCGGCGTGATTACCAGCATTGACGAGCAGAGCGGCGACATCGCCATGGGCGTCGACAAGTCGCTTGAAGCGAAGGAAACCGGCGCGAGCGACCTCGACAATGGCGCGGGCGATCAAGGTATGATGTTCGGCTATGCCTGCAACGAGACGCCGGAGCTGATGCCGCTGGCGATCTCGCTGGCGCACAAGATGGCAAAAAAGCTCACCGAGGTGCGCAAGAGCGGCGCGGTCAAGTATCTTCGTCCCGACGGCAAGACGCAGGTCACCGTCGAGTATGATGAGAACTGGAAGCCCGTGCGCGTCGATACCGTCGTCGTTTCCACGCAGCACGCCCCAGACGCGACGCTTGAGCAGATCCGCAAGGACATGACCGAGCTCGTCGTCAAGCCGACCATTCCCGCGGAGTTCTTGGACAAGAATACTAAGATATTTGTCAACCCGACCGGTCGTTTTGTCATCGGCGGCCCGCAGGGCGACAGCGGCCTTACCGGACGCAAGATCATCGTCGACACCTATGGCGGCAGCGCGCCCCACGGCGGCGGCGCATTCTCCGGCAAGGATCCCACGAAGGTCGACCGCAGCGCCGCGTACGCCGCGCGCTATGTTGCCAAGAACATCGTGGCGGCCGGTCTTGCGGACAAATGCCAGGTCGAGCTTGCCTACGCCATCGGCGTTGCGAAGCCCGTAAGCGTGCTCGTCGAAACGTTCGGCACCGGCAAGGTCAGCGATGATAAGCTCGAAGAGGCGGTGAACAAGGTATTCGATCTGCGCCCGACGGCAATCATCCGCGACCTCGACCTGCGCAAGCCCATCTATCGCCAGCTTGCCGCTTACGGTCACATGGGCCGCGAGGACTTAGGCGTTAAGTGGGAAAAGACCGACCGTGTGGACGCGCTCAAGGCGGCGGTCAAATAAAAAACGTCTCAAACGCGCAAAGAAAGCGCCCCCG
>JAWRIJ010000139.1:0-3301 GCA_040307975.1 Oscillospiraceae bacterium
CCCTCGGCGGCAGACCGCTGTTCAAGCTGACGGTAGAATTTCACGGCAAGCAGGGTCGGAATGAGGATCAGGATGCAGACCGCTAGAAAGATGAGATTTTTAAAAAAGCGGACGCTGCCGAAATACAAACACGATCACCTGCCTGCGGGCCTCCCACACGCCCGCCATTATCTTGCAATCTAAGAGTATAACACAAATTTCACATAAGTAAAACACTTTTTTACAGAAAATATAAAAAATTTCCCGAAGAGAAGCACTCTGCGCGGGAAACGGATTTGTGCGCGCGGAAAAAGCTTGCCAAGTATGACAAAACGTTTTATACTGATACGGAAATTTGACGCGGGAGGCAAAACAATGGCGGAGAAACAGGGAATCGGCACAAAATGCGTGCAAAGCGGCTATACGCCCGGAAACGGCGAGCCGCGCCAGATACCCATTATCCAGAGCACGACCTTTAAATACGCCACGGGCGATGAGATGGCAAAGCTGTTCGACCTTGAGAAAAGCGGCTATTTTTATACGAGGCTCCAAAACCCGACCAACGACGCCGTCGCGGCGAAGATCGCGTCGCTTGAGGGCGGCAGCGCCGCGATGCTGACTTCCTCCGGCCAGGCGGCGAATTTCTACGCCGTGTTCAACATCGCCTCCTGCGGCGACCATGTGGTGAGCTCGTCGAGCATCTACGGCGGCACCTTCAACCTTTTTGCCGTGACGATGAAACGCATGGGCGTGGACTTTACCTTCGTTTCGCCCGATTGCACGGAGGAGGAGCTGGAGGCGGCGTTCCGCCCGAATACCAAGGCGGTTTTCGGCGAGACCATCGCCAACCCCGCGCTCACCGTGCTCGACTTTGAGAAGTTTGCCCGCGCCGCGCACGCGCACGGTGTGCCGCTGATCGTGGACAACACCTTCGCTACGCCCGTCAACTGCCGTCCGTTTGAATGGGGCGCGGACATCGTGACGCACTCCACGACCAAGTACATGGACGGTCACGGCGCGCTTGTCGGCGGCGCGATCGTCGATTCCGGCAAATTCGACTGGACGGCGCATGCGGAGAAGTACCCGGGCCTCTGCACGCCGGATGAGAGTTACCACGGCGTTACCTATACCGAGCGCTTCGGACTGGAAGGAGCGTTTATCACCAAGGCGACAGCCCAGCTCATGCGCGACTTTGGCTCCATCCAGTCGCCGCAGAATGCATTCTTGCTCAATCTTGGGCTGGAGAGCCTGCATGTGCGCATGAAGCGCCACTGCGAAAACGGGCTTGCCGTCGCGCAGTACCTCGCCGCGAGCGACAAAGTCGCGTGGGTGCGCTATCCGGGGCTTCCGGGCGACCCGTATCACGCGCTCGCGCAGAAGTATATGCCCGGCGGCACCTGCGGCGTTGTGAGCTTCGGCGTCAAGGGCGGACGCGCCGCGGCGGAGCGGTTTATGGGGCGGCTGAAAATCGCCGCCATCGAGACCCATGTTGCCGACGCGCGTACCTGCTGCCTGCATCCAGCGAGCACGACGCACCGCCAGATGAGCGGGCAAGAGCTTGCCGCAGCGGGCGTATCGCCCGACCTCGTGCGCTATTCCTGCGGCTTGGAGGACGCCGCCGACCTGATCGCCGACATCGAACAGGCGCTTGCATGACTGACTAAGGAGGCATGACCCATGCCCATTCGTATCCCGAACGACCTGCCCGCCACCAAGACGCTGACGGACGAGAACATCTTTGTGATGACCGAGACGCGCGCCATGACGCAGGACATCCGTCCGCTGCAGGTGCTGTTGCTCAACCTGATGCCGACCAAGATCGAAACTGAGACGCAGCTTGCGCGGCTGCTTGGCAACACGCCGCTTCAGGTGGAGCTTGAGCTGATGCAGACCGCGAGCCACAAGGCGAAAAATGTTTCTCCCGAGCATATGCTGAACTTCTATACGACCTTCGAGCATGTGAAGGACCGATACTTCGACGGAATGATCATCACCGGCGCTCCGGTGGAGAAGCTGCCGTTTGAGGAGGTCGAGTATTGGCCGGAGCTTTGTGAGATCATGGAATGGACGAAAACGCATGTTCACAGCACCTTCCACATTTGCTGGGGCGCGCAGGCGGGACTCTATTACCACTACGGCGTGCCAAAGCATCTGCTGCCGGAAAAACTATCCGGCGTGTATGAGCACAGGGTTGAGCGCCGCTCGTCCATGCTGCTGCGCGGGTTCGACGACGTCTTTCTCGCGCCCCACTCCCGCCACGCGACCGTGCTGCGCGAGGACGTGGAGAGGTGTGATAAGCTGCGCATCCTCGCGTCTTCGGAGAAGGCGGGCGTCTATATCGTGATGACGGATGGGGGTCGCCAGGTGTTCATCCTCGGACACTCCGAGTACGATGCGGATACGCTGCAAAAGGAGTATCTGCGCGACAAGGACGCGGGACTTTCGCCACATGTGCCGGAGCGGTATTTCCCCGGCGACGACGACGCGAAGGAGCCGATCGTTACATGGCGCGGCCATGCCAGCCTTCTGTACCAAAACTGGCTGAATTACTACGTTTATCAGACGACGCCCTACGACATCAAGAAGATCGCGCCGCTATAAGACCTTGCGTTTTGACGCGGGAGCGGTTATAATAAAAATCGGTATTTTATCAACATAAGGAGGCATCCCGTATGAACAAGGAAGACTACAAAGCCTATACCGACAAGATGAAAAAGAGCATCGACTCCGTCGCGACGGACTTTGCCGCCGTGCGCGCCGGACGCGCGAACGCTGCCGTGCTCGACCGCATCAGCGTGGATTACTACGGAACGCCCACGCCCATTCATCAAATCGCGTCCATAGCTTCGCCCGACCCGCGCCAGCTCGTCATTACGCCTTGGGACGCGCAGGCGGTCAAGCTGATCGAGCGCGCGATCCAGGAGTCCGACCTCGGCATCAACCCGCAGAACGACGGCAAATCCATCCGACTTTCTTTCCCGCAGCTCACCGAGGAGCGCCGCAAGGAGCTTGTCAAGCAGATCCGCAAGTACGCCGAGGGCGGCAAGGTCGCCATCCGCAACATCCGCCGCGATGCGATCGAGGCGTTCAAGAAGCAGCAGAAGGCGTCCGAGATCACCGAGGACGACTATAAGCTCGCCGAGAAGGATCTCCAAAAGCTCACCGACGATATGTGCAAGGAACTCGACGAACTGCTGGAGAAGAAGGAGAAGGAATTGATGGCGGTTTGACCTATGGCTGTCTTTTCGTCAAAACAGCAAGCGGGGCAGGTTGACATGTCCAACCTGCCTCGTCATGTTGCCGTCATTATGGACGGCAACGG
>JAWRIJ010000140.1:0-5641 GCA_040307975.1 Oscillospiraceae bacterium
CATCAAGGGCGGCGCGCGCGGCCTGACCCTCCAGATCGGCGACACCGCGGAATCCTTTAACAAGATGACGGTCTCCGTCAACGACATGCACACCCGCGCGCTCGGCATCAACGGCATCGACATCTCCACGCAGGAGGGCGCTGCCGACGCCATGGCGAAGATCAAGAGCGCGATCAACAGCGTGTCGGATACCCGCGGCGGTCTCGGCGCTCTGCAGAACCGTCTCGACCACACCATCAACAACCTCGGCGTCATGCGCGAGAACATCCAGAACGCCGAGTCCCTGATCCGCGACACCGACGTTGCGGAGGAGATGATGACCTACACCAAGAACAGCATCCTCAACCAGTCGGCTCAGGCGATGCTGGCGCAGGCCAATCAGCTCCCGCAGGGCGTGCTGCAGCTCCTCGGCTAAGGAACATCGCAGCGACAACCCCACAATACGCAAAAAGGGAACGGGCGAAAGCCCGTTCTCTTTTTGCTCTTTTTTTATGGGAAAAGCTATGATATAATGCAACTGGTTCCGGAACCACCAAGAAAGGAAGGGCTGCATGATGAAGCTGCGGTATTTTGAGACGGACCAGTACAAGGCGTTCCGCTGCATCGGCGGCGACTGCCCTTACAGTTGCTGCAAGGGCTATTGGCTCATTCAGGTGGACGAGGCGGCGGACAAGCGCTATCAGGCGCTGGAGGGCGAGCTTGGCGCGCGGGTGAACGCGGTGCTCGACCGCTCCAGAACGCCGACGAGCATTAAGCTGGATGAAAACGGGTCATGTCCGCTCCTGACGCCGGAGGGCTGGTGCTCAATCCAAAGGGAGCTGGGCGAGGCGTATCTGTGCGACACCTGCGCGGAGTATCCGCGCTTTGCCCGCGCGGCGGACGGCATCCTGTTCCGCTACGACACGCCCTCCTGCTTCGAGGCCGCGCGCGAGCTGCTTTCCCGCAGGGAGCCTTTGGCGCTGCGCGAGGGGACGGCGACGGTGCGCGAAGAGGCGGACTGGGCCGTGGCGGCGCAGGACAGGACGGACGGGCGGATGTACCGCGCGTTTCTCACGAGCCTCCGGCTCCTGCAGGACCGCGCCTGCGGCATTGCGCAGCGGCAGCGGCTGTTTTTGACCTTTAGCAGGGCGATCACGGAGGCGGCGGGAGACCGGAACAGGGCGGAGGACGTTTTGACGCTCTTTGCCGATGGCGCGCGGTATCGCGCGATCGACGCGGAGGATGCGGAGCAGCCCGATCTGACCGCCCATCTCCGCCTGCTCAACCGGCTGTGCGCGCCGATGCTGCAAAAGATCCAAAGTCCACACGCAAGCGCGCTGTTTCGGGATGTTTTGCGTTATGTGCTTGCCGACGACGGCGGCGTCGAGCGCGCCGCGCCCTATCTCACCCTTTTGAACGGCGAGGCGCGCGGACGGGAGCTGGAGCAGATGCTCGTCCACTATTGCATGATGCACTATCTCGGCGAGCTTTACGACGAAAACTGCGGCTTGCAGGCGGGCTTTATCATCGTGCTCACCCAGCTTTGGCGGCTGTTCTGCGCCGTCGGCTCGGCGTGGTCGGGCAAGCTGCTCCCACTTGACGAGCGGGTACGCTATTGGAGCTTTATGTCCCGCGGCTTTGAGCACGCGCCGGACCTGAGAACGAGCGTTGCCGCGCTTCTTGCGGACGAGGGGCTGCTGGAGCCGTCGTTCCTGTTTCGCCTGATCCGCTGAGCACGTCCGCGCAACATACCGTTGACAAATTGACACTTCTGTAATACAATATATAGTAGAGCAATATAGAAATCTGCCCGTGCACTTGTGGTGCGGGCAATTTCTGCAACGCAGAGGGGGCGGCGCGCCATGGACAAAAGCAGAGGGCGGAGCGGACTCTCCGTCAAGCATATCATGATTCCCGCGGGGATCATGTTGCTGCTTCTGCACACCTGCATCGTGCTCAACACCATCCGCATCAACCGCGCGGGGCAGACGATCTCCGGCCTTACACAGCGCGGCTTTTCCTATACGCAGACCGCCAAGGAGTTTGAAACGGCCTCCGATCTTCTTGCCGATAAGGCGCGGCTCTATGTGAGCACCGGCGCGCTGGAATATGTCGACAATTATCTGCGTGAGATTGACCGTATCGAGCAGCGGGACGAGGCGACGCGGCTGATGATGGTGGAAAACGCGCCCCCGACCGCCCGCGCGGAGCTTGCCGCGGCGATCGACGTGTCGCGTGCGCGCGGGAAAATCGAATACCGCGCCATGCGTCTGTGCGCGGAGTCGTTCCAGGTCGACCTGACGCCATATCCCGAGCTTGCGAATGCGGAGCTCACCGAGGACGAGGCGATGCTGCGTACCTTTGCGGAAAAGCGCTGGGCGGCGGAAAAGCTGCTCGTCGGCACGGAATATCTCCAAATGCGCACCAAGCTTCACGAGCATGTCGACAGTGCCGTGCGCATCGTGACGGAGGAGACCACGGCGCAGATCATGCAGAATTCGCAGACCTTGCGGAACTATCAGATGCTGCAATGGACCATCACCGCAGCCGCCATCCTGCTCATCGCCGTCCTGGCGGCGCTGCTGATCTATCTGCTGGTGCTTCCGATGGAACGGGGTGTGGAGTTGGTGCGCAAGGGCGAGCTGCTGCCCGCGGAGCGCGGCGTTTCGGAATACCGCGATCTCGCGGGGGCGTACAACGAGATGCTGCACTACCGGCGCATGATGGAAAGCTACCTGCGTAAGCAGTCGCAAACTGATACGCTGACGGGGCTGCCCAACCGCCTCGCGTTCCAAAACCACATCACGGACATCAACTGGAACCGTGCGCACTACTCTGTGACTGCGTTTTCACTTGACGTCAACGGGCTCAAGGAGGCGAACGACACCAAGGGCCACGCCTTCGGCGACGCGCTGCTGTGCGCGGCGGCGGAGGCGATCCGCGCGGCGTTCGGCGAGGGCAACGGCCGCGAATGCTTCCGCTTCGGCGGCGACGAGTTCGCTGCGTTTTGGGTGGATATCCCGCACGAGGAGATCGACAAGGCGCTCGAACGCTTCCGGCAGGAGCAGGCGGGGCGCAACATCAGCGTCTCCGTCGGCTGCGCGTATGCTCCGGATTTGAGCGCGACCTCAGTGGAGGAGCTGTTTGAGCAGGCGGACAAGGCAATGTACGAGGACAAGGCACGGCATCACAAGCGCATCGCGGCGGCGGAGGCAGATCAGCAGCGGTTATGGCAGTGAGCCGGAAATATGTTGTTTTCAGGCGCCCGGGACGGACTTTTCCGTTCCGGGCACTTTTTTTGCGCCTAACGGCTCCAAATTTAAACGAAATGTGAATTTTTGGAAAGTGCCGAAAAAATTGCAAAATTTCTCTTGCATTTGCGGGTGCTCTGCGCTAATATAACAACGTCGGTTAGCACTCGGGTAAAAAGAGTGCTAACCATGAAACATGTTATCAAGCAATAACAATATATAAGGAGGCAATACCCATGAAACTTACCCCGCTTGCAGACCGCGTCGTGCTCAAGCTCGTCGAGGCCGAAGAGACCACCAAGGGCGGCATCATCCTCACCGCCAAGTCGCAGGAGAAGCCCTCCGTCGCGGAAGTCATTGCCGTCGGCCCCGGCGGTATGGTGGACGGCCATGACGTCGTGATGACCGTCAAGCCCGGCGACAAGGTCATCACCAGCAAATATTCCGGCACCGAGGTCAAGGTCGACGACGTTGAGTACAATATCGTGCGTCAGAGCGACATCCTCGCAATCGTAGAGTAAACGAGGTCAAGGGGGGAACAGGTTCCCCCCTTGAGGACCCCCGACGGCCCCACAGGGGCCGCAAGGAATTTTTGTCACGCGCGTGTCGCGACAAAAATGATTTAGAATCATTTCGCCTGCGGCGAAAAGTACAGTGAATGGAGGCAAATCATCATGGCTAAACTCATCAAGTCCGGCGAAGAGGCGCGCAAGGCGCTGGAAGCCGGCGTCAATACCCTCGCCGATACCGTCAAGGTCACCCTCGGCCCCAAGGGCCGCAACGTCGTGCTCGACAAGAAGTTCGGCGCGCCGCTCATCACCAACGACGGCGTGACCATCGCCAAGGAGATCGAGCTGGACGACCCGTTTGAGAACATGGGCGCGCAGCTCGTGCGCGAGGTGTCCACCAAGACCAACGACGTCGCGGGCGACGGTACCACCACCGCGACCCTGCTCGCGCAGGCGATGGTTCGCGAGGGCCTCAAAAACCTCGCTGCCGGCGCTAACCCCATCGTGATGAAGAAGGGTATGGCGAAGGCGGTCGAGACCGCCGTTGAGACCATCAAGGCAAACAGCCAGAAGGTCAACGGCACGGCGGACATCACCCGCGTCGGCACGGTTTCCTCGGGCGACGAATTCATCGGCAAGCTGATTGCCGAGGCGATGGAGAAGGTTTCCTCCGACGGCGTCATCACCATCGAGGAGAGCAAGACCGCCGAGACCTACAGCGAGGTCGTCGAGGGCATGCAGTTCGACCGCGGCTACATCACGCCGTACATGGTCACCGACGCCGAGAAGATGGAGGCGGTCGTGGACGACGCCTACCTCCTCATCACCGACAAGAAGATCTCCGTCATCGCGGACATCCTCCCGCTGCTTGAGCAGCTCGTCCAGAGCGGCAAGAAACTCGTCATTATCGCCGAGGACGTCGAGGGCGAGGCGCTCTCCACCCTGATCGTCAACCGTCTGCGCGGCACGCTCAACGTCGTGTGCGTCAAGGCGCCCGGCTTCGGCGACCGCCGCAAGGAGATGCTTCAGGATATCGCCATCCTCACCGGCGGACAGGTGATTTCCGAGGAGCTGGGCTACGACCTCAAGACCGCGGACGTCTCCATGCTTGGCCGCGCCAACCAGATCAAGGTCACCAAGGAGAACACCACCATCGTCGGCGGCAAGGGCGACAAGGACAAGATCGCCGACCGCGTCGCGCAGATCCGCAATCAGATCGGCGTGACCACCTCCGACTATGACAAGGAGAAGCTCCAGGAGCGCCTTGCCAAGCTCGCCGGCGGCGTCGCGGTCATCAAGGTCGGCGCTGCCACCGAGACCGAGATGAAGGAGAAGAAACTGCGCATCGAGGACGCGCTCAACGCGACCCGCGCCGCGGTCGAGGAAGGCATCGTCGCCGGCGGCGGCGTGGCGTACGTCAACGCCGTGCCCGCGGTCGAAAAGCTCGTCGGCGAGGTCGAGGGCGATGAAAAGACCGGCGTGAAGATTATCGTGCAGGCGCTTCAGGAGCCGCTGCGTCAGATCGCGAAGAACGCCGGCATCGACGGCAGCGTCGTGCTCGAGAAGGTCAAGAACTCCGGCAAGGTCGGCTACGGCTTCGACGCGTATAAGGAGGAGTATTGCGACATGATCCCCGCGGGCATCGTCGATCCCGCGAAGGTCACGCGCAGCGCGCTGGAGAACGCGGCGAGCGTTTCCGGCATGGTGCTCACGACCGAGGCGCTCGTCGCCGACAAGCCCGAGCCTCCCGCGCCCGCCGCGCCCAGCGGCATGGGCGGCATGGACGGTATGTATTAAACGTAAAGGGATAAAAACCTTAAGGCTCCCGTTCGCGGGAGCCTTTTTTATAACAAACGGGAGGACAGGACCGTCATGAAGAAATCGGAGATCGCCGCAAAAATA
>JAWRIJ010000141.1:0-6024 GCA_040307975.1 Oscillospiraceae bacterium
CCGCTTCGATGACATGCTCGCACAGCACCGCGGTCGTTACCGCGCCGACGCCGCCGGGGACGGGCGTGAGCGCGCCCACAGCAGGCTCGGCCTCCGCCGCGCGCACGTCGCCGCACAGCGAGCCGTCGGGCAGGACGTGGATACCCACGTCCACGACCGTTTGCCCCGCACGGACGTGCTCCGCACCGACAAGCCCAGCGCGCCCCGCGGCAACGATCAGAATATCCGCCTCACGGCAGATCGCCGAGAGGTTTTCGCTTTTGCTGTGGGCCACGGTGACGGTGGCGTTCTCGCGCAGCAGCAGCATCGCCGCGGGCTTCCCGATGACGAGGCTGCGCCCGACAACGACCGCGCGCCGCCCCGCGAGCGGCACGCCGAAGTATCGCAGCAGCCGCACGCACGCCTCCGCCGTGCAGGGCGCGAAGCCCTCGCCGTTTCCCGCGTAGAGCGCCGTCATAGACGCCGAGGTCACGCCGTCTACGTCCTTCTCCGGCGCGATGGCGGCGCATGCGAGCGTGTCGTCAAAGCCCTCGGGCAGAGGGCGAAAGAGCAGGATACCATGCACCGAAGCGTCGGCGCTCAAGCGCCGAAGCTCACGCAGCAGCGCCTCCTGCGAAGCGCCCTCCGGCAGCGTGACCCGATGCGTCTCAATTCCGCATTGCTCACAGCGCTTGAGCGCGCCGCGCTCATAGGCGAGGTCGTCTTCGCGCTCGCCCGCGCGCACAAGCGCGAGCGTCGGCGTCACGCCCCGCGCACGCAGCGCGTCCGCGCGCCGGCGCAGCGCCTCGGTCATCGCCCCAGCGACGGGGGCGCCCTTCAAAAGCTCCGCCATAAAAGCACTTCCTTTCGACCGAAAAAGATGGTAAAATAGCGTCATGGATACGATCAGCGAACAAAAAAAGCGCCTGCGCGCCGAAGTGCGCGCCAGAGAGCGCGCGCTCACGGACGCATACCGCGCGCGGAGCAGCGCGGCGATCTGCCGCGCGCTTTTGTCGCTGCCCGCCTTTGGCGTTTCGGACATGGTGCTCGCGTTCTGTCCCACGGCGCGGGAGATCGACCTGCGAGCCTTTCTCGCAGAGACGCTCGCGCGCAAAAAAACGCTGCTCCTGCCCCGCTGCGAAGCGGGCGGAGCGCTCGCGCTTTGCGCCGTGGACGATCCCGTCGCCGACCTTGCGCCGGGAACGCACGGCATCATGGAACCGAAGCGCTCCCGCCCCGTGCTGCCGCCGGAGGCGGTCTCGTTCGCCGTCGTTCCCTGCCTCAGTTTCGACGGCGACGGCAACCGGCTCGGTCAGGGCGGCGGGTACTACGACCGTCTGCTGCCGCTTCTTTGCTGCGAGACGGTCTGCGTCTGCCGGGAGGCGCTGGTGCTCGACGCCGTGCCGGCCGAGCCGCATGATAAAAAGTGTGCGCTTTATCTTACGGAGAACGGTTTTATAAACATCGCTTCCGCAGAAGCGATATGAGCCGGCTACTTCAGCAGTTTGTCGATCGCGCGCTCCAGCTCCTCGATGGCGCTTTGGTCGTTCGCCTCGACCGCGTCGACGATGCAGTGCTCGATGTGGTCTTTGAGGATGATGCGGCTCGTCGCGGCAAGCGCCGACTGCACGGCGGCGAGCTGGATGAGCACCTCGGAGCAGTCGCGTCCGCCCTCCACCATCTTGCGCACCGCCTCCAAATGCCCGATGGCACGGGCAAGGCGATTCGCCACCGCCTGCGTGTGCTCGTGGCTGTGGATGTGCGGATGCGCGTGATCGTGCGTGTGTTCGTCCATGGCGTCTCATCTCCTTTAAGCGTGCTTACTCTACCACGTTTCCGCGCGCGGCGCAAGTCCCGTTATGGTCTCGCCCTGCGATTTGGACTTGTCCTTTCGGCGCGGTTGTGGTAAAGTAACGATAGTTCAATCACACTATTTCAGGAGGCTTTCTTATGTTGTCTGTGGATGTTTCCAAGGCCGCGCCCTTCCTGCCCCTGCCCTATGAGGAAGCGCTGCGCCCCATGCTCCAAAAGGCGTCCGGTTATCTGCAAAACGGCGGCGGCAAGGGCTCCGACTTCATCGGTTGGGTCAAGCTCCCCGAAGCCTATGACAAGGACGAGTTCGCGCGTATCGAAAAGGCGGCGGCAAAGATCAAGGGCGACTCCGAGGCGCTGGTCGTCATCGGCATCGGCGGCTCATACCTCGGCGCGCGCGGCGTGATCGAGTGCCTCGGCTCGCCGAATTACAATCTCAGGAAGAAAGACACCCCCAACGTCTACTTCATGGGCAACGGCCTTTCCTCCGCCGCGACGCGCGAGGTCTACGACCTTGTCAAGGACGTGGACTTCTCCGTGAACGTCATCTCCAAGTCCGGCACGACGACGGAGCCGGCGGTCGCGTTCCGCTTTTTCAAGGAGCTGTTGGAGAAGAAGTACGGCAAGGAAGGCGCGGCGAAACGCATCTACGCGACGACCGACAAATCGCGCGGCGCGCTCAAGTCCCTCGCCGACGCCGAGGGCTATGAGACTTTTGTCGTTCCCGACGACGTGGGCGGGCGCTACAGCGTGCTTACCGCCGTGGGGCTTCTCCCCATCGCGGTCGCGGGCATCGACATTCGTGATCTGATGACAGGCGCGGCGGATATGATGAAGCGCTGCCGCACCAATGACTTTACCAACCCCGCATGGCAATACGCCGCCATGCGCAACGAGCTGTACCGCAAGGGTAAGAAGATCGAGCTGCTCGCCTGCTTCGAGCCGTCGTTCCGTTTCATGGCGGAGTGGTGGAAGCAGCTCTACGGCGAGAGCGAGGGCAAAGACGAGCGCGGCATCTTCCCGGCGAGCGTCGATTTCACCGCCGATCTCCACTCCATGGGCCAGTACATTCAGCAGGGCGAGCGCACGCTGATGGAGACGGTCGTGCGCTTTGACCCCGACGACGAGCAGATGGTCGTGCCGCGCGACGAAGCGGACGGCGACGGGCTCAACTTTCTCGCGGGCAAGACGCTCCACGAAATCAACACACAGGCGATGGACGGAACGCTGCTCGCCCACGTCGAGGGCGGCGTGCCGAACATGATCGTGCGCGTCGGCAAGCGGGATGCGCATACGCTCGGCGAGCTCATTTACTTCTTCGAGTACGCCTGCGGCCTCTCGGGCTATGTGCTGGGCGTGAATCCGTTCGACCAGCCGGGCGTCGAAGCGTATAAGAAGAACATGTTCGCGCTTCTCGGCAAGCCCGGATACGAGTCCATGGGCGCGGAGCTGCGCAAAAAGCTCGCAAAGTAAAATAGGCATTGAAAAAAAACACGCCCTATGGTATGCTGAAAGCAGGAATTTTGAAAGGAGTGATCCATCATGGTTCGAGTCATCATGGGTGACAAGGGTACCGGCAAAACCAAAAAGCTGATCGAGCTGGTCAATTCCGCCGCTTCGCAGGAGGCCGGCAACGTGGTCTGCATCGAAGCAGAAAAGACCATGACCTTTGACATCCATTACCACGTTCGTCTGATTGTTGCCAAGGAGTACGAAATCGCGTCCTATGAAGCGATGCGCGGCTTCATCAGCGGCCTGTACGCCGGCAATTACGATATTTCCCAAATCTTCATCGACAACCTCTTCAAGATCGTCGGCGGCAAAGCCAACCACGAGGCGGAGCAGTTCCTCGACTGGCTGGAGAAGTTCAGCGGCGCGCATGGCGTAAGCTTCACCGTCGCCATCTCGGAAGATCCGTCCCACGCGACCGACGGAATGCAGAAGTATCTGTAGCCTTCCCCCTTTACTTAGCCAAGCATCCCCGCGCCGCGCGGCGCGGGGATGCTTTTATGTTGCTTTTCCCCAGCTTGTTTGTTATAATAACAGCACACTCCTGCAACGTGTTCTCAACGCATCACGCGCGGCGCATGCCCGCGGGAAAGGTCGACTGCCATGGCAAACGAAACGGTCCACCTGCGCAAACGCACCGTCCTTATTGTGGAAGACAACAAGATGAACCGCGACATACTCTCCGAGCTGCTTGCGGGGGAATACGACGTCTTGCAGGCGGAAAACGGGCTGCGCGGGCTCGACGAGCTGGATCGGCACTGCGACGAGGTCGCGCTCATCATGCTCGACGTTTACATGCCCGAGTGCGACGGCTTTGAGTTTCTGGAGCGCAAGCGCAAGGATCCGCGCTTCGACGCCATCCCCGTCATCATGATGACCGCGAGCAGCACGGTGGACGACGAGATCCGCTGTCTGGAGCTCGGCGCGAGCGATTTCATTACCAAGCCCTACAACGTCCAGGTGATGAAAAACCGCATGAAGGGCCTTATCCGCCTGAGCGAATCCTCCACCATGCTCGGCCGGCTCGAAACGGACAGCCTGACGGGGCTTTACAGCAAGGAATACTTTTACCATACGGTGGAGGAGCTGCTTGCCGCCGATCCGGAAGCGGAGTACGACGTGGTGTGCAGCGACATTGAGAATTTCCGCGCCCTGAACGACCGCTACGGCACCGCGCAGTGCGACAGCTTTCTGCGTGCCGTCGCGGACGATCTCACCGAGCGCATTCCGGGGCTTCACTTCGGCGGACGCATCGGCGCGGACGTGTTTGCGTTCCTGCTGCGCCACCGCGACGAGAGCTGGGACGGCATCCTCACGCCGGAGGGCGAGCAGACGCGTTACAGCCGCTTCGTCGTCAAGTACGGCATTTACGCCGATGTGGATCACACGCTCTCCGCCGCCGCGATCTGCGACCGCGCGACGCTCGCGCTGACGAAGATCAAAAAGAAGTTCGGCGCGCGTGTGGCGTGGTACGACGACGAGATGCGTGATCTGCAAATGCGCGAGCACCGTATCGAGGAGACCATGGAAAACGCGCTCGCCGAGCGGCAGTTCCTGGTCTACTACCAGCCAAAGCACGATCTGCACACGGGCAAGACCGGCGGAGCGGAAGCGCTGGTGCGCTGGATCCATCCAGATATGGGCTTCATCAGTCCCGAACAGTTCATCCCGCTTTTTGAGCGCAGCGGCTTTATCACCAACCTCGACTTCTACATTTGGGAGGAGGTCTGCAAGGAGCTGCGCCACTGCATCGACGACGGCCTTCCCGTCGTGCCGGTCTCGGTCAACGTCTCCCGCCGCGACTTTGAAACCGCCGACCTCGCCGGCGAGATCGCGGCGCTCGCGGACAAGTATTCCCTGCCGCACGCGCTGCTGCACATCGAGCTGACGGAGTCCATCTCCAGCTATGATCCCGGGCAGATCATCCGCACGCTTGCTGCGCTGCACGAAAACGGCTTTTTCATCGAGCTGGACGACTTCGGCGCGGGCTATTCCAGCCTGACGAGCCTGAGCGTGCTGACGCTGGACGTGATGAAGATCGACATGAGTCTCATCCGGCACGCGGCGAAAACGAACGACTACTCTATCCTCCGCTTCGCGACGCTGCTCGCGGACGGCATGCGTCTCAAAACCGTGGCCGAGGGGGTGGAGACCGCGGAGCAGGTCGAAGCGCTCAAGGTTCTCGGCTGCGATTACATTCAAGGCTACTACTTCTCCAAGCCGCTCCCCGTGGATGAATTCGAAACGTATCTGAAAGCACATTGCTGAAAAGGAGGCGGCGGCATGACCGCACCCGAGCTCTATGAGCGCATCGGCGGCAGCTACGGCGACGCGCGGCGCATCCTTCAGACGGATAAGCTGATCGGCAAATACATCGTCAAGCTTCTTGACGACCGTTCCGCCGAAGCGCTTTTTTCCGCCGCCGAAGCGCACGACGACGCGGCGCTGTTCAACGCCGCGCACACGATGAAGGGCGTGTGCGGCAACCTGGGACTCACCTCGCTCGCCAACGCGGCAAGCGCGCTCGCCGAGGAGTTTCGCCCAGGAAGCGCGCGCACGATGGACAACGCCGAGGTTGAACGCCGCGTCGAGGCGCTGCGCGCGGATTACGCGCGCACGCTTACGGGCATCCGTGCCTTCGCCGCGGAGCAGTAACGGCCCAAATTGCAAAAAGGACGTCCTCCCTATTTCGGGAGGACGTCCTTTTATCCGCCTATTCCGCGT
>JAWRIJ010000142.1:0-20098 GCA_040307975.1 Oscillospiraceae bacterium
CCAACGAGGTTACGAGCGAGGCCGAGGGTACGCTTTTGAAGATCGTGGCGCAAGAGGGGGATGACGTTCCCGTCAAGGGAACGCTCGCGTGGATCGGCAAGCCGGGCGAGGCGGTCGGCGGCGCTCCCGCCGCTCCCGCCGTCCCGTTTGCGCCCGCTCCCGCCGCCGCGCCCGCAAAGCCTGCAGGCGATAAGAAGATCATCGTCGTCGGCGGCGGCCCGGGCGGCTACGTCGCGGCGATTCGCGCGGCGCAGCTCGGCGCAAAGGTCACGGTGGTCGAGCGCGAACACCTCGGCGGCACGTGCCTGAACATCGGCTGCATCCCGACCAAGTGCCTGCTGCACAGCGCGGAGCTGATCAGCGACATCCGCGAGCAGGGGCCGAACATCGGCGTCAAGGTCAAGGGCGTAGAGGTCGACTTCCCGCAGGTCATCAAGCACAAGAACGAGATCAGCAAGCAGCTCACGAGCGGCATTGCGGGCCTCTTCAAGATGAACAAGGTCGCGAAGGTCGACGGCGAGGCGAAGTTCGTCGCGCCGGGCAAGCTCTCCGTCAAAAAGTCGGACGGCTCTGCCGAGGAGATGACCGCCGACGCGATCATCGTCGCTACCGGTTCGGTCAACGCCATTCCGCCCATCCCCGGCCTCAAGGAGAACCCGAACTGCATCGACTCCACCGGCGCGCTCAGCCTTGAGAAGCTGCCGAAGTCGATGGTGGTCATCGGCGCGGGCGTCATTGGTTTGGAGCTTGCCTGCGCCTATGCCGCGTTCGGTACGAAGATCACGGTCGTCGAGGCGCTCGACCACATGCTGCCGATGCTCGACGGCGACCTTACGAAGATCGGCGTCGCGCACATGAAGAAGATGGGCATGGAGTTCAATCTTGAATGCCCTGTTCAGCGCGTTGAGAAGTCCTCCGTGGGCGCAAAGGTCGTTTGCAAGAACAAGGAGGGCAAGGAGATCAGCTTCGAGGCCGAGAAGGTGCTCGTCGCCGTCGGCCGCCGCGCCAATACCGCGATGCTCGATCTCGACGCCGGCAAGCTCGACAACGATCGCGGCCGCATCAAGGTCAACGACAAGATGGAGACCAGCGTTCCCGGCGTGTACGCCATCGGCGACTGCGTGATGGGCTATGCCCAGCTCGCGCACACTGCCTCCGCCATGGGCGAGGTCGCGGCGGAGAACATCATGGGCATCGAGGCGCACTACGACCAAAAGACCAACCCCACCTGCGTTTACATCGAGCCCGAGGCGGCGTCGGTCGGCCTCACCGAGGAACAGTGCAAGGAGCAGGGGATCGCCTACAAGGTCGGCAAGTTCCCGATGGCCGCCAACGGCAAGGCGCTGATCCTTAACGGCGGCGAGGGCGTCGTGAAAATCATCGCGGGCAAAGAGTACGGCGAGATCCTCGGCATGCACATCATCGGGCCGCGCGCGACCGACCTCATTGCCGAGGGCGCGCTTGCGATCGGCGAGGAAATGACGCTCGATGAGATCATCGCCACCATCCACTCGCACCCGACCGTCACCGAGGCGATGCGCGAGGCCGCCCTGCAGGCGGAGAAACGCGCCATCCACACCTCCAACAAGTAATGACCGGAAACCGGACGGGGCAGGCTCGCCGGAGCCTCCCCGCCCGCGCTCCCGACAGGAGAATGCATGGGCAAAAAGCAAACGGAGACAAAAGAACAGCGCGAATTGGAGCGGCAGAGCGCCGCCGTCCTCGGACGCCACGTTTCCGAGGAGAAGGGGAGAGTCCTGCTCCTGTTTACGGCGCTTGCATGTCTTGCGCCTTGCGCGCTTGGCGTACGCCTTTGGGATGGTATTCCAGCGGTGGTTGAGACCGGACTGACCGGGCTGAACGGCGAGGACGACTCGCTGCCGCGTTGGGCGCTCGTCTTTTTACTGCCGGGGCTCTTCTTCGTACTGGACGTGATCAATCACGCTCAACTCCGCCGCTTTCAGCGGCTGGAGCAGGTGCCGCCGCGCTATACGCGCCTTATGAGCCGCTGGGGTTTTCCCATCGTCGGTCTCGCGCTGTGCGCGTGGGCGATTCCGAGCGGCGCGGGGCTTCCCACCATGGTGGGAACGATGTTTCCGCTGTGGGGCGTCGGCTTGGCACTGATGGCCGCGGGCGGGCACTTTTATGAATGCCCGCGCAGCGCGCGCTTTTCGCTCGGCGCTCTGCCGGGCATGGAGGACCCGTCCGCTTGGCGGGATGTGCATCGCTTTGCGGGTCTGTGCTGCATGACGGCGGGATTGCTGTTCCTCTACATCGCGGCGATCCGGCCTGTTTACGGAGCTTTTGCGACGCTTATCCTGCTGGCGGGACTTTTGCCGCCGGTCTATGCTTTTTTTCGCGGGAAAAAACATGCATAAAATGCCGACATTTTTTCGGATTGTGAATTGCATTTTTTGCCTGTTGTGCTATAATTTCTCCGTCATGGGTCGGAGACTTGACTGTGAGTATATTGGGAAGGAATGTTACAATGAAGGTATATAAAAAAATTATGTCCGTCATTGCCGAGATCGAAAAGGTCGTCATCAGCGCCGACCTTGTCGCGGTCACGCTGCTGACGTTCCTCAACGTCCTGTTCCGAAAGCTTGGCGACTGGATCCCCAGCTTCAAGCTTTCGATCGCATGGACGGAGGAGGTCGTCATCAACCTGTTCGTACTGCTGATCATGCTCGGCTGCGCGCTGTGCGCAAAGGAGGGCAGCCTTATCAGCCTCTCTTTGGTCTATGACCGTCTGAAGGAGGGCGGCAAGAAGGTCTTCACCGCCATCACCACGGTCGCCAACACGATTTTCTGGGTGCTGTTGCTCGATACCGGCTGGAAAAAGGTCGTCACGCAGCTCGGCAATGGCAAGTCCACGCCGATCCTGCGCATCCCCGAGTGGATGTTCACCATTTTTCTGCCCATCGGCGCAGTATTCCTGATCCTGCACACGGCCGAATTCTGCATCGACCAGTTTTCTAAGAAGGGGGGCGAGAACGCATGACGACACTGTTGCTGTTTGGCATCTTCTTCATCCTGTTGTTTCTCAACATTCCCATCGCGGTCAGCCTGGGCCTCTCTTCCGTGATCGCAATGGTTCAGGCCGGCGACAAGTTCGCCAACATCGTTCCCACCAACCTCTACAACGGCATGGCAAAGTTCCTGCTGCTGGCGATCCCGTTTTTCGTTCTTTCGGGTAACATCATGGCGAAGGCCGGTATCTCCACGCGCCTTGTTGAGTTCATCGACGACTGTATCGGCCACCGAAAGGGCGGCATCGCCATCGTCTGTGTCGTCGTGGCATGCTTCTTCGGCGCGATCTCCGGCTCCGGCCCCGCCACCGTGGCGGCGCTGGGTATTATCCTGATCCCTGCCATGATCAACCGCGGCGGCTTCTCTGCGCCGTTTGCGAGCGCGATGATGGCAACGGCGTCCTCGATTGCGATCGTTATCCCGCCGTCCATTTCTTTCGTCGTCTATTCGTCCATCGTCGGCGATAAGGCGAGCGTCGGCAATATGTTCATGGGCGGTATCCTGCCCGGCATCCTGATGGGCGGCGTGCTCATTGCGGTCATCCTGATCGAGGCGAACCGCAAGGGTCTGTCCTCGTCCCGTGAGAAAGCGTCCGCCGCGCAGCGCTGGAAGAGCTTCAAGAGCGCGTTTTGGGGCTTCCTGATGCCCGTTATCATCCTTGGCGGTATCTACTCCGGCTTCTTCACGCCGACCGAGGCGGCGGCGGTCTCCGTTGTCTATGGCCTGATCGTCGGCTTCTTCATCTATCGCGAGGTCAAGCTCAAGGATATGTACGAGCTGCTCGTCGATTCCTGCAAGACCACGGGATCGATCATGCTCATCATCGGCGCGGCGTCCCTGTTCAGCTATGTCTGCACCGTGCACGGTATTTCCAAGGCCGCGCAGGCGTTGCTGCTGCAGGTTTCCGGTAATAAGGTCGTGTTTCTTATCATCGTAAACGTCATCTTCCTGATTGCCGGCTGCTTTGTTGACGCGAACTCCGCGATGTATATCTTTATCCCCATCATGTATCCCGTGGCGGAGCAGTTGGGCATCAATCTGATCCATTTCGGCGTTCTTTCCACCGTGAACCTTGCCATCGGCCAGGTGACGCCGCCTGTCGGCGTCAATCTGTTTGTCGCCATCGGCCTTGCCTCCAAGCTGGAGGGGCTCAGAGACAAGACAAAGGTGACGATCGAAACGATTTCCAAGGCGGTGCTTCCGATGATCGCGGCCTGCGTGATCGCGCTGCTGATCGTCACCTACGTGCCCTGGTTCTCCACGGTGTTCATCAAGTAAGATCTTATACCGCGGTCGCGGTATCAGATAAAGAAGCGTCCCAAAATTATGAAGGAGGAAAACCAATGAAAAAGATCCTTGCTATCGCTCTTGCGCTGGTCATGGTGCTGAGCCTCGCCGCTTGCGGCGGCAACAACGCCGGAACCCCCAGCACTCCCGCGGCTCCCGCCGCGACCGATGGCGGCAGCGCTCCTGCCGCTCCCGCCGGCACCACCTTTGAAAAGCAGACATGGAAGTTTGCCTGTTCCGCGACTGACAACACCTGCTGGGCGGACATGGGCCGCCAGTTCGGCAAGATGGTCAGCGACGCTACCGGCGGTGCTGTCACCGTCGAGGTCTACGCCGCCGACCAGTTGACCTCCGGCAACCAGACCGAGGGCATTCAGGGCGTTATCGACGGCACCATCGAGCTCTCCGCACACTCCAACATCATCTACTCCAGCTTTGACAAGCGCCTGAACGTCGTTTCGCTGCCCTTCCTGTTCGACTCCTTTGACGACGTCGACAAGAAGCTCGACGGCGAGGCCGGTCAGGCTGTCGGCAAGGTCGTTGAGGACATGGGTCTGCACCTCCTCGGCATCGCGGAGAACGGCTTCCGTCATCCCACCAACAACAAGCGCCCCATCGAGAAGATGAGCGACATGCAGGGCCTTAAGATTCGCGTTGCCGGTTCCGACCTGCTCAAGCGCGAGTATGACCTGTGGGGAGCCAGCGTCACCACGGCGAACTGGTCCGAGGTTTACACCGGCCTGCAGACCGGCACTTATGACGGTCAGGAGAACCCTCTGCCCACCGCGGACGGCGGCTCCATCTCCGACGTCAACAAGTTCGTCACCTATTGGACCGGCGTTTATGACTGCATCTTCTTCACGATGAACGGTGATCTGTACAACTCTCTCAGCCCCGAACTGCAGAAGATCGTTGACGAGGCCGGTATGAAGGCCGCGCAGCAGCAGCGCCAGCTTGAGCGTCAGGGCGACCAAGAGGTGCTTGCCAAGTGGAAGAACGCCGGCGTCACCGTGACCGAGCTCACTCCTGAGGCCGCCGCCGAGTTCAAGCAGGCTGCTCAGGCGTGCTACACCGAGTTCGAGCCGGCTCTGACCAAGGAACTCATCGACGCCTTCACCAAGTAAATCAAACGCAGGATCCTAAAAAACGGAGAGCACAGTATTGTGCTCTCCGTTTTTTTATCATACAAAAAGCCATTTCTGCCCGCCCGGCATCGTCATCAGCGTGCCGTCCGCTCGCTCCAAGACCTCGCCCGTGGGATAGCGGCGGACGACGATCTCCTCGCGATAGTCGGGGTCCTCGTACCACTTCGAGAAGATAAGCTTGTCTCATTAAGCTTTTCTGTATTCCGCGATGACGAACTCGATCTCGGTTGTCAGGGTTTCCAGCCCCTTGAGCTTATCCTTGTCCTTTTGACTGGTATGGTAGTAATACGGCGTCATGCGGAAGACCGCGTCGATATCCCGCGGGCTGCGCAGCGTGATCTCAGCGGTAATTTTCTGTGCGCCGCAAAGCTTCAATGCCTCGGCGGAGGGTAACTTCTCATCGTTTGGATACGGGGCGTCGTACAGCGTTTCCTTGAGCGCCCAAAGGTGCCTTTTACCTGGGACAACGCTGTATAACCTCCCGTCGGGTTTGAGAATACGAGAGAACTCCCGCTCATGAAAAGGCGCAAACAAATGCGTTGCGTAATCGAAGCTCCCGTCCGCCGCGGGGATGGCCGCCAAATTTGCCACAAAGCAGGTCGCCCCGCCGCGCTTTGCGGCCAGCCGTACCATCTCCTTGGAAAGATCGAAGCCGTATACGGTAAGCGCGGGATTCTCCCCCAAAGCGGAGGTATAGTACCCTTCGCCGCAGCAGATATCCAGCACAGTCCCTCGCTTGCCGGCAAAGAGCGCGGTCAGCGCGTCGCGTAGCGGCCGATAATACCCGTTGTCGAGAAAATCGCGGCGGGAGCGGGAGGAATCCTTGCTGTCGCCCATGCGGTCGCCGCTTTTCTGTGAGCACAGCAGATTGAGGTAGCCCTCGCGGGCCATGTCGAAGGAATGTCCCTTGGGGCAGGAAACGGATTTGCCGCAGAGGGACAAGCTGCCGCCGCAGATCGGGCAGCGCAGCGGATTGAAATGCTGCATCGTTTTCCTCCCGCCTTATCGGATCAACACTGCGCGGCAGGGCGCACCGTCGCAGCCGCCGAGGTTCAGCGGCGCGGCGCTGAGCAGGTATTTCCCCTCCGAAACGCCGCCGAGCCGCATGCCTTCGAGCAGCACGACGCCCGCGCCCAGCAGAATGAGGTGTACCTCCATCGGCGTATCCTCCGGCCCGATGGTCTGCGACTCGTTGCCGAGCAGCTTGAGTCCCGCGTCCGCGAACACGTGCGCCGCCTCCGCCGTGACCGTTGCGCGACCTGCAATCAGAATACGCTCCGCGGCGTTCGCTGCCGCCGCGCGGGCAAGGAAGCCCTGCGCGTCCGCCGCCGTTACGTCGCCTTCATGCCGAGCGACGTAGGCGTCGCCGACGAATACGGAAATATCCAGCTCGTCGACGCGCTTGCCGCCCTCGACAAAGTGATACGGTGCGTCGATGTGCGTGCCGTTATGGGCGCACATGGAAAACGCGGTCAAATTGCAGACACCGCCGTCTGCAATGCTGGAAAGCACGGTTTTCTCCGGCTCGGGATCGCGGGGGTATACCTGGCAGGAGAAGACCTCCTGCGAAATATCAATAACGGTCATGAGCGTGGACTCCCTCGGTAATCAGGCCCTAGATGTGGACTTCGTTTCTGTTGCGATTATATCATTATATAGGCGTGGAATCAAGGATGCAGCGGAGGGCGGAGAAGAACGCGAGGAGTGCCGTCGGAGTGGAGCCGCGCGGCAGCGCGTCTTAATATCATAACACATGAAGCGTGCCGCCAAGCAAAAAGCGACAGGTCGAAACCTGTCGCTTTTTGCTTGGTCCGAGTGGCGAGACTTGAACTGAAAAGTTGCAATTTATTTGATGTTAAAACGTGCTATTCTGCACTATTTTGTATATATTCGCAACTTTTCGACGCTTGTCGCTTTTGCCCTGTGTTACCCTGTTTTAAGCTGTTAAGGGAAAAAGTAAGGGAAAATTTTTGACACGCCGCACGGCAGGAATCATATAAAAAATTAAGGAGCACACTTGATAGACATCAACCGTTCATTGTGCTACCATATCAATCGGCAAAAAACGAAATTATTGCCGATTGATATATGCAAGGAGTGAACCACGATGGACAACATGACGACTGTGAGTTTTGACGTGCCATCCGAGCTTGCAAAGCTGCTGGAGTCCAAATCTTCGCAGAGCTGCTTTGAACGCAACGCCATGCTGATTCTTCCGTTTATTCGGGATATGACGATCTCACACGGCAGGGCAGCCGAGATACTTGGCGTTCATAAGCTGGACTTGATCGCATTTTACGGGAAGCTCGGTCTGCCTTACCTTGATTTGAGCGAAGACGAGCTGCAAGCGGAAAGAGCAGCTTACCGGCAGGCGAAAGAGAGTGCGTTGTGAACATCCGCAATCGCACTATTGTGTTTGTCCCGGCAAGGTGACGAAACGAGCTTTCTCTTCTTCGTATAAATCGCATACGCGTAAGCCTTTGCCTTTGGCGTATTCCAGCGCGCCGCGCATATCCAGCTTGACCTTCGGCACTTCCGGTTCCTTCATGGACTCGACGCTCTTCAGGTATTCTTCGTATTTTGTCATCATTTGTTCGTTATCATTCCTTTTCCAGCAAAAAGTCCGCCACATGCATCGTCTTGATTCCCTCATAGTTCCCACTGGCGAAGTCGTCGGTGGTCAGGACGTACTTGGGGTAGTTGTCGCGGATATCGAGCAGCCGCTCATATTCACGCTTCTCCGTCTCCGCTGAACCGATGGTCTGCGTCACCTGGACGTAGACCTTTTCATTTTGCCGCGTGGCGATGAAGTCGATCTCGCCCTTGTCCGTTTTGCCGATGTTGACCGTGTAACCGCGCCGCAGCAGCTCCAAATACACGACGTTTTCCAGCATCGCCGCCACGGAGTCGGAATTGTAGCCCAGAACGCTGTAGCGGAGCGAGGTGTCGGCGAGGTAGAACTTCTCCTGCGTTTTCAGCAGCTCCTTGCCCTGAATGTCGTACCGCGAGCAGCGGTGGAGCAAATACGCCTTCTCCAGCTTCTCCAGATAGTTGTAAACGGTCTCGTTGTCAATGCTGCGGTGCTCGGACTTGAGATAGTCGGAGATGGACTTGGCAGAAAACGTCCGGCCCACGTTGTCGAAGACGTACTTCACGACGCGCTCCAGCTGGTCGATCTTCCGCACCTGGTTGCGCTTGACGATATCCGAGAAAATCGTGGAGTTGTAGATGTCGCGCACGATGGTATAGACCTCATCGGCGGAAAACGCCTGTAAATGCGTCGCTGGGAACCCGCCCAGCCGCACATAGTCGATCAGCTCTGCGTGCGGGTCGGAGATCTCGGCATACGTTTTTTTGAAGGCCAGATACTCCGCGAAGGACAGCGTATAGATGCGGAAGGACACATAGCGCCCGGTCAGATAGGTCTCGATCTCGGAGGACATCATGCGCGAGTTGGAGCCGGTCACATAGATGTCCACATCGTAATCCGAGGCAAGCGAATTGACGACGCGCTCCCAGCCCTTGATCTCCTGCACTTCGTCAAGGAACAGGTAGCGCCGCTTTCCGCCCGTCAGCCTGCCCTTGATTTCTGCGTACATCTGCTTCGCCGTCATATCCGCGTATTCCATGGAGTCAAAACGGTAGCTGACGATCTGCTCGTCGCTGACGCCGCGCTTGCGCAGTTTCTCCATCAGCATCAGCAGGATCGTGGACTTCCCGCAGCGGCGCACGCCGGTCAGAATCTTGACAAACGGCGTGTCGACGTAGGTCATGATGCGGTTCACATAGTCGGGACGGTAAATCATGTGATCACTTCCTCTCAACTATAGTATACCGCATTTTAATGAAAAGTCAAACACTATTGCGGTTTGCAACCGCAATAGTGTTTTCGGACTACTGCTCGGCCAGCTTATCCATCCCCGTACCCAAGGCAACGGAGATTTTATAGAACGTTTCGACCGAAAAATTATACCGGGTCTTTTCACTCTCAATTTGGCGGATGAAGTCATGCGATAAACCGACCATTTCCGCAAGCTGCGCCGAGGTTAAGCCCTTTTCTTTTCGGTATTTTTTGATATTTCGACGTATGGTATCGTAAATCTGCGCGTCAAATTTGATTTCTTCCATTGTAGCCATCACCTAACAAAAGTATAGCCAAGACGGCTCTCCTTGTATGTTAGCCAATGACTCACATTTATATTGATTCCTCACGAGAAAGTGCTATAATTGTGAGGCAATAGATAACAAAACGCTCTTGTGAGGTGATGCTATGGATACGCGCAAAGACTTGTTGCTGAAATCCGCCGCGCGGCTCTACAGCCTCGGCGTGGATCTGGAGATGGCGCGGGATAAGCTCAAAAAACTTGTGGAGCAGGGCGTTCCCTACGATTCCAAGGAGATGAAAGACGCCTACCGAGAGTTCTCGGAGCTGGACGCACAGTGGAAGGAGTTGGAACGGCAGCACCTTGAGCTGCGCGACGAGATCGAACAGAGATAAATCAATCAAGGTTTCCTCCAACGGGCATAATAAAAGTGCCGAAGCATCGGCGCAGATTGGAGGGAATCGTATGAATGGTATCACTTATGGATATATCCGGGTATCGTCAAAGGACCAGAACGAGGATCGGCAGCGCATCGCCATGCACGATGCCGGTGTGGACGAGCGGCATATCTTCATGGACAAGCAGAGCGGTAAGGACTTTGACCGCCCCGGCTGGCGGCGCGTGCTGCGAAAGCTCAAGTCGGGCGACACGCTGATCGTCAAGAGCATCGATCGGCTGGGCCGCAACTACGACGAAATCCTTGACCAATGGCGGTTCATCACGAAGGAAAAGCAGGCCAACATCGTCGTGCTCGATATGCCGCTGCTTGACACGCGGCAGGGGCGCGACCTCACAGGGACGCTGATCGCCGACATCGTGTTACAGCTTTTGAGCTACGTCGCCCAGACCGAGCGCGAGTTCATCAAGCAGCGGCAGGCGGAGGGCATCGCGGCGGCGAAGCTGCGCGGCGTCCACCTCGGCAGAAAGCCGATGGAGCGGCCCGAGGCCTTTTGCACCGTATATGGCGAATGGGCAAAGGGTGAAATATCCGCCCGTGCCGCCGCAAAAAAGCTGAACATATCCCACCCGACGTTCCTGCGGTGGTCTAAGGGGAACGGTAGCGATGGTACGCTTTGCGTTCCGCCTTCGGGAAACCTTGATTGTAGTACATAACGCACAAAACTTTCCATCAAATTATAGCAGAACATTTAGCAAAGCGCAAGATTCGAGCCGCTTTTCATATTGGAACGCAAAGCGTACCTTTTTTACCGGCCTGATAGACAGGCTATAAGAGGCATTTGCTCCGTTTTCGGGGCAGATGCCTCTTTTTTTGATGGAGAAAGCAATGGAGAAACAGGTCAAATCCAAGCAGCGCGTGGCGGATCACGGCGAGGTCTATACCGCCGAGCGCGAGGTCAACGCCATGCTCGACCTCGTAAAGCAGGAAACCGAGCGCGTGGACAGCCGCTTTCTGGAGCCCGCCTGCGGGGATGGCAACTTCGTGTCGGAGATCCTGCGGCGAAAGCTGGAAGCGGCAAAGCGGCGCGCGACGCCGCCGAAAAAGAAAAAACCGCTGCCCCTTGAATTTGAGAAGCAATCGGTGATTGCAGTCGCCAGCATTTACGGCGTGGACATCCTGACGGACAACGTGCTCGCTTGCCGCGAGCGGCTTTACGGCATCTGGAACGCCGAGTATGAAGCGATCTGCAAGAAAGAAGCCAGCGAGGATTGCCGCGCCGCCGTGCGGTTCATTCTCAGCCGCAATATCGTACTCGGAAACGCACTGAGCATGAAAGCAGTGGACGAGAACGGCAACGACACGGATGAGCCCATTGTCTTTTCCGAGTGGTCTTTCGTCATGGGCGACAAGATGCAGCGCAAGGATTACCGCTTTGACAAGCTGCTCGCCGGCGACTATGAGGCGGCGGAGCGGGAACGGCGAAAGCGGAAGAAGCCGGAGCCCGAGCAGATCAGCTTGCTGGACAGAGAGCGCCCCAGCGACGAGGGAGAACTGCTGGGACAATACGTTACGGATTACAGGAGGGTACAGGATCATGGCGGCTAATCTCTACAACACGATGTACAAACCTGGCTGCCGATCACCACGACGTACTATCTCTATCTCTCCGGCACGCCGTTCCGGGCGCTTAACTCCGGCGAGTTCATCGAGGAGCAGATCTACAACTGGACCTACTCCGACGAGCAGCGCGCCAAAGCGGAATGGATCGGCCCGGATAATCCATACGCAGCGCTGCCGCGCATGGTGATGCTGACCTACAAGATACCCGAGAGCATCCAGCGCATCGCCAAGCAGGGCGAGTTCGACGAGTTCGACCTGAACGTGTTTTTCTCGGCGGAGGGCACGGGAGCCGACGCGCATTTCAAGTATGAGGACTATGTGCAGAAATGGCTCGACTTGATCCGCGGTTCGTATCTCGAAACCTCGGTGGACGAGCTGAAGCTCGGCGCGCAAAAACCGCCGATGCCGTTTTCCGACACGCGGCTGCTGAACGTGCTGTCGCATACGCTGTGGTTTCTGCCAAACGTGGCGTCCTGTTATGCCATGGCAAATCTGCTCGCGCAGAAGCAGAACGCTTTCTATCACGATTACAAGGTCAACGTCTGCGCGGGCGCGCAGGCGGGAATCGGCGTCGCCGCGCTGGAGCCAGTGCGCCGCAGTATGGGCGATCCGCTGGAATCCAAAACCATCACGCTCTCCTGCGGCAAGCTGACCACCGGCGTCACCATCAAGCCGTGGACGGGAATTTTCATGCTCCGCAACCTCTCCAGCCCGGAAACTTATTTTCAGGCGGCATTTCGCGTGCAAAGCCCGTGGGAGATCACGAAGGACGATGGGGCAAGACAAATCGTCAAGCAGGAGTGCTACGTCTTCGACTTCGCGCTGGATCGCGCGCTGCGGCAGATCTCCGATTACAGCTGCCGCCTGAACGTGGCGGAAAGCAATCCCGAGAAGAAGGTCGGCGATTTCATCAGCTTCCTGCCCGTGCTGGCCTACGACGGCAGCGCCATGCGTCAGGTCAATGCGGCGGAGATTCTGGATATCGCCATGGCGGGCACCTCCGCGACGCTTCTTGCCAAGCGCTGGGAATCCGCGCTGCTGGTGAACGTGGACAACGATACGCTCGCGCGGCTTCTTGCCAGCGACGAGGCGATGGATGCGCTGATGCGGATCGAGGGCTTCCGCAGCCTGAACGCCGATATCGAGACCATCATCAACAAGTCCAACGCAGTCAAAAAGGCCAAGCGCGACGGCGAATCGCTGACGCCGAAGGAAAAGAAGGAGCTGTCCGACGCCGAGAAGGAATACAAGTCGAAGCGAAAGATGATCCAGGAAAAGCTCATCAAGTTCGCCACCCGCGTTCCCGTGTTCATGTATCTGACCGATTACCGCGAATACAGCCTGCAGGACGTGATCACGCAGCTGGAGCCGGAGCTGTTCAAAAAGGTCACCGGTCTGGACGTCAAGGATTTTGAGCTGCTGGTATCGCTCAATGTGTTCAACGAGGCACTGATGAACGACGTCGTTTACAAGTTCAAGCGTTACGAGGACGCGAGCCTGATCTACACCGGCATCGACAAGCACACCGGCGAAGATGTCGGTCTCTACAGCACGGTCATTTCCCGCGCCGACTATGACGCCATGGCGGGTCAGCTTGCCGCGTCTATGGAGGCAGCGCCGCCGCGCGACGACGATGTGCCCGACAGACCTGTTTTCACGAACGTCAGTGACGAGGATGACGATGAGGATGTTGACGTGCCCGAGCCGCCGAAGAAGTCCGCACGGGCAAAAGCGCCGGTCGTCACAGCCAGAGCGCCCATCGTCCAGCACGCGGGGCCTGCTATCGGCGCTACATACCGCCCTTCCTATATTCCGCCGTCGTCAGCGCCGACGCCGATTGTCAAGAAGCCCACTATTACCGTGGACACCTCGAAGATCCATGCCGGCACCATTGTGTCGCACAAGGCGTTCGGCAATGGGCAGGTCAAGGGCATCGACGGCGCAATCATCGTGGTGACCTTCGACGGCGTGGATAAACGCTTCCAGTTCCCCGGCGGATTTGAGAGCGGGTTTTTATCGTTGGTTAAATAATAGACAGAAAAGCAAGCCTCCAATGTGGTTATTCGGCCACGTTGAAGGCTTGCGTTATGCTTTCTGCATCACATCCAGATTGCTTGCTCGACCGTGTTTTTAATCCTGAGCGCTGTTCTGGGACCAATCATATCAACATTTTGAAGTTCTTGTTCACTTTTTTCGGCAACTGTTCCGACTGTTTCCCATCCCTTGCTCCTCAAACGCTCAATTTTGTCTTCCGTTAATCCACTTGGGAACATCTTTGATTTTTTGAGTTTTTCAATCGGCAAATCCAAAATGCCTATATCTTTGCTCGGATCGGGTTCTCCAAAAGTAACTTCATCAAATATTGTTGTATTTGCCGCAAATTGCGCGTCCTCAGCGGCCTCTTTAATCCACAGATTAAAGAGTTCCTGCGTTAGTCTGCTTCCTGATACTTGTTCTAGTGTGTTGCATAAGTTGAGGGCATACCTTGCGCCTCGTCCACCAGATTTTAAACTACGAGAAGCCTCACGCTTCGAAATAAAGCCAACGTATTCAAGTATCTCCAATGGTTTTGTGTACTTTGTAACCCACTGCCTATGGATAATAAAGGATGTCGTCTTTTTGTCGCCGCATTCTATATAAAATTTCTCAGCAAGCTGGATACATCCTTCCATCAGCGGAGCATATATGCCAATTTTGAATTTGACCTCCTCAAGCATCGGCCAGAAAAAATCGCTGGAAAGTTTCAGAAGCGTTTCGCTTAATGTGCGTAGCGTTACTTTCTTAGAATACTCGAAAAGCATTGCACATCCCTGAATATAGGAACGAACATTTCCTAAAACGGCCATGCCAAGAAACTCAGCAACATCCTTTGCCTGAAGAGATGACGAAAACTCAATTTCGCTCATCTGATTGGCAAAACGGCTTTCCATCACTCGAAGAAAGAATTTCTGAAATTCCGGTTGCTCTTTTCTACGGGATATATCAATCACTTTGGCATCGTTATAAACGTCGAATCTAGTGCCAAATTTTGTTACACCCGGATAAATTGCTGCCTTGCATGATATTCGATTGCTCGACATGGTTCTAAATATGTCAAAAAACTCTTCAAGACCAGCTTCTCGTCCGATATGGGCAGCATCATCAAATAGTAAAACAATTCTCTTGTTAATTGTCTCTGAGACATGATTCAACGATTGGTGAGTCGCATATACATCTGTAAATGGCTCAATAATACAGCCGTAGTCCTGCATAAATTCATTTACACAATCGTACAGTATTCGCAAGAATTCAGAAACATATTTGTCGCCCTCGTTCTTTAGCAGCGGCAAGTGACGTAAGCTCATATATATCCCACATGCGGACGACTTTCTATCATTGTTTAAGCGCCTTGCCGCTTCGCGTAGAAGCGCACTTTTGCCCGTTCCGCGTCCACCTTTTAGCAATACTGGTCCGTGGGCCATTAGCTGGTTCAAAATAGTTTCTTCATACTCATAAAAGCAGTGATAACTAACAAATTCTTCATCAGCGAAGTCTTCGCAAGCAAGAATCAAGTCAGTATGGGAGTCATGATCTACAAAATTCATTATATACCATCCTTTCCGCTTGCTGAAATTGAGAGATAGACAACTTATGGGAGTATAATAACTGCGTATACGGAGCAAATTGGCTTAATAAGCCCATTACGCTACACCATCTAAGTAAATCTTGCGAAAGTGCACACAGTGTCGGCATGTCATATACATGACTGACATCTGTAAGCGTTTCAGAATGAACACCCTTTGAAAATGATGAAAACAGATGTTGTGCCTGAGATCGCAGCTGCTCAAATGCCTCGCGCTCATTATGCACAAATAATTCGCTAATCCACGTTGAGGATATAGGATTTGATTCAAGATAATCGTTAAGACACAAAAACGCAGGTTTCCATACGAGTTCCCCTTGATGTTTACTTAGCAGCGCTCTATCATAATCACCTATTTTGTTTTCAAAATCCCATAGCTTATTTGGCGGCTTCTGTTCTGAATAAATATCTTTTCGCCAGTTAATAGCTGCATTAGACGGCTTGTCAATTGTATAGCTTGCATCGTTTTGCACTTTGTAAGTCACTATAACGCGAAATGGATCAATTCTCGCAAGAAGAGCAGTGGCAGAAGTCTCCAATATATTTCTTGAGAAGAATGGGACGAACATACACGCGTCCTTCGAATCAAGCCTACAAGATAAGAGCTTGTCCATGAAAAATACCAACTTGTCTCGAAGTGTCCTTTGAATCTGTATTAATTCATCCTGCTCTGCATGAGTTGATTTTACGTCACCACAAATCAGATTGGCCAAGGATTTTCCCCTGTCTCCCACACCAATTCCCCCAGTTATAGTATTATCTATAAAATTATTGTTTATAGGGTCAACATGCGTAAACCGTTAAAGTCATTTTTCGATAGTTGCTTTCTTCTGAGCTCAACACTAGGTCAAGTTTTTTCTTCCATTATATTTTAGATTATATCGGTTTTCTCAGAAAACGCAACTGTGAGATTTGACAGTAGGCAAAAAGTGTGTTTCGCTAACAACAATCAGAGTTTTCTTCGCATATTATATGCACGTGTTCCTTTTAGTTACTGAACACATAATGTAGGCGCTTAATCTGCGCATTCTATGCGCAGTAAGCTTCGGCAAATCACTAAAGCGTATTACGAACGCAATAGTAGCGCATTGCATGCGCAGTAGATCCGCTGCCTTGCAAAAGACGCATTACTGACGTAAAATATGCGCATGGTGAGCGTATTGGCAGCGCGCGATTACTCTTGTCGTTTGCTGGGCGATGATGTTGTAGAAAATGCCCATGAAAAGCCAAGGGGACGATAGCATGAAAACCGTACAGGAATGACTGAACGAGGTGGACGAGCTAGAAGGATGTATGGAGTATGCCTATGACCTGTTCTGCCGCCGTCGCGAGGAAGCAAAGCTGCGGGAGCTATTTCGCGCGCAGGCACAGGAATGACACGCAGCGTTTCTCATTCGACACAATATATAGATTTTCGCTATTGACAATTACAACATACGGTGTATAATGTACCTGTGATTGATTGTTTGCGCGTTCCCTTGCGGGAGTTGGCTCAACGCCTCCTATGCGGGAGCCTCGTGTTTCCGCCTTGCGCACGTTATGATGGATTGTACGTAAGTACCGGCGGTACAACTGCGCCTATATGGGCGTTCAGGTTGCCGCGGGTGCTTTTATTTAACTGCCGAAAGGCGCACGCGTATGGCCGGAACAGCTCCGGCTGTATGGGAATGAAATGACGGGGCATAGTATGCCCGGACAGCTTAATGGACTAAGGCTAAAATAAATAGTCAAAAAACAAAAGGCACAAGGAGACTGGCTCCTATTGGGGGCGGCATCAGTCTTTTTGTGCCTTTTTCCATGCTTCTGCACACCAACGCGCCGGACTGCTGACCTGACGCGGCAGAAAAAAACGGTCGCCGCTCTCCTCCGCGGAGCGCGGCAAGGCCTAATGAACGAGGTTTTCCCATTTGCCGCGAGGCGGCGAGGAAAACGGCAAACCCATGTTTTGCTGCGGAAGCCAGACTTCTTCAGCGAGCCGCTTGGACGGTGCGGCATAGAACCGTCTTGGGAGCCCGGCAAGCTCCCGTCTCCTGCGCCGGCGCGGTCATGCCTGCATGAGACGGGCCGTGGTGCGAAGCACCGCGAGCACGCGAAGCGTGCGGGCGCTCATTCAGCATGAATGAGCAGTATCAGAGCGCGTCGCCGGCAGCGCAGGAATACCCCCACGCGAACGATCCGCCGGCCGGGGCGGATCAAAGGACACACGCGGCGATTGGTGAGAGCGATCGCGGCACCCGAGTTCAGCGGGCGTGTCCGCCGTGGTCGCCGCCCCCATTTGGACGGCGGCAGGGATCATGTTCCCCGCACGGCATTTGTACTGACCTTGTTCAAAACTCAATCAGAGACAGGCGCCGACACGTTGCAGCCGATCCCCCTGACAACGCGGCTCTTCACCTCTGAGATGCGCTGAATCCGCGGAAACAGGGCGGAAACGGCGGCAAAATGCCAACGGGTGGACTATGCCCATTCGCCTGAACGACTATCATCAAAAAGGAGATTATTCATGTCTACATACAACATCTATCTCGCCCTCGTCGCCCAGCTGGACAAGCTGGCGCGGCACAACCGGCAAGGGAGCTTTCAAACGAAACGGCGCTACTACGAGGCGATGCAGCGTTTTTGCCGCTACCTCGCCGAGGCGTTCCGCCTGCAGAAGCTCTCAAACATCAGCGGCAAGCACCTTGTCGCCTACACCGTTTTCATGCAGGAGAGCGGCAAATCCGCGAGCACCGTCAAAACCGACCTCGCGGCGATCCGCTTCTTCCACGACAAGATGGAGAACGCGAAGTACCGCCTGCCCGACAACAATGCGCTCGGCGTCGAGCTGGAGCGCCGTCGCTTCGGCGGCGTGGATCGGACGTGGAGCGCGATCGAGTTCAACCGCATGATCGGCAAGGCGGTCGAAGCGAACCGCGACGACATCGCCTGCGCGCTGTACCTTGGGCGGTACGCCGGGCTGCGCATCCACGAGGTCATGCGGCTCGACACTGCTGCGGCGGAGCGCGCGCTGCGCGAGGACGCCATCACCGTCAAGGGCAAGGGCGGCAAGGTTCGCACCGTTCCCATTGAGGACGAGCGCGTCCGCACGGCGCTGCGCATGATGCTCGACCGCACCGAGCGCGGGCACAAGCTGTTCGTTCCCGACGGCGTACCCACCGATCGCGCGATCAATGGCGTGCAGCTCTTCATCCTCAAGCACCGCGACGACGTTACCGACGAAGGCCGCGAGGCAAATCTGACCTTCCACGGGCTGCGTCACACCTACGCGGCGGTCAAGTACCACGTTCTGACCGAGAACGGCATGAGCGCGCTGGACGCGCATTTTGCGGTTTCACGCCTTCTCGGACACGAGCGCGCCGACGTGACCGACATCTACCTCGCCTCGGTCAAGAAGAAGGAGGCGCGCGATGGAGAATAAGTACCGCTCCCTCGACGACCTGCCGCTGGTGCTCAAAGTCGAGGACTTAATGCCGATTCTCGGTATTGGCAGGAACACGGCGTATGAGCTGGTGCGCTGCGGGCAGATTCGCAGCATCCGCGTCGGGCGCAAGATTCGCGTACCGCGCGACGCGGTGGCGGAGTTCATCGGCGGAAAATGACAGCAAAATGGCGTCAACGGCACGCTGCATTCCGCGAATGACAGCACGCTGACGCCAATCAACCATTGCCTCCCGCTCCCAATGGCGGCATTTTGACGTCATTGGGAGCGTGGGGTGCACACAAAAGGTATGGAGGATTTTACCATGATAACCATAAACGGAATCAAGATCATCGGAGTCGATCACGGCTACGGCAACACCAAGACGGCAAATCATTGCTTCCCGACCGGCATGATTCGATCCGACAGCGAGCCGACTTTTACGGCGAATATGCTGGTCTATGACGGACGCTACTATCTCATCGGCGAGGGACACAAGGAGTTCCTGGCAGATAAGACTGCGGACGACGACTTCTACGTCCTGACGCTCGCCGCCATCGCCTGCGAGCTGGAGGACGCGCATCTGACCGAGGCAAGCGTCTATCTCGCGGTCGGTCTGCCACTGACGTGGACCGGCACGCAGAAGGCGGCGTTCGCGGATTATCTCAAGCGCAGCGAAGAAGTCCGTTTTGCCTGCCGGAAGCGGGATTACCACGTCCGCATCGTCGGCGTGAAGGTCTATCCGCAGGGATACGCCGCCGTCGCAAAAATCAAGTCGCAGATGGCCGGCGTGAACCTCGTCGCGGACATCGGCAACGGCACAATGAACGTGCTCTACATCGTGGACGGCCGCCCGCAGTCCGGCAGGATGTTCACCGAGAAGTTCGGCACCCATCAATGCACGCTCGCCGTGCGCGAGGCGTTCATGCGCCAGACGCAGCGCGAGCTGAACGATGCCATCATCGACGAGGTGTTCCGCGCCGGCACGGCGAACATCAAGGCGGGCGACCTCGCCATTGTCCGCGCCGCCGCGGGCGAGTATGTCGCGGAGATTTTCCGCAGGCTGCGGGAGCACGGTTACGACGAGGACACCATGACGCTCTATGTGACAGGCGGAGGCGGTTGCCTTGTCAAGCACTTCCGCCAGTTTGACGCCGAGCGCGTGAAGTTCGTGGACGACATCTGCGCCGCCGCGAAGGGCTACGAGTACATGGCGGAGCTCCAGATCAAGGCAGGGCAGGCGTGATGAAAACGATCTATCGGATCACGACGCGCTTTGACCTGAGCAGCGCGGCGGAGCGGCGCGCCGTGGAGTATCTGAAGGGCTTGAAGCACGGCGAGGGCAACCGCTTCGTCATCGACGCCGTGCTTGCCCGGATTGACGGGAGCGCCGACGAAAAGCTTTTGGCGCAGATTCGCCAGATGTTCCGCGAGGAAGTCAAGACCATTCCCGCGGCAGTCAAGCCCGTCGCG
>JAWRIJ010000143.1:0-34459 GCA_040307975.1 Oscillospiraceae bacterium
TTAACACGGTGGGCGCGATCGGCGTATCCGCCATGATGCACGGTTACCTGCCTTTTGATAAGGACGGGAAGCAACTCGCGCCTTTCCGCACCTGGCGCAACACCATGACCGGCGCGGCGGCGGCGGAGCTGACGGAAAAGTTTGGCTTCAACATCCCGCAGCGCTGGAGCGTTGCGCACCTCTACCAGGCGATTTTGAACGGCGAGGCGCACGTGTGCGACATCGCGTACCTCACGACACTCGGGGGCTATATCCACTGGAAGCTCACGGGCGAGAAAACTGTCGGCATGGGCGAGGCGTCTGGGATCTTCCCGATCGACAGCGCGACGCTCGACTACGACGCGGAGATGCTGCGTAAGTTCGACGCGCTGATCGCGCCGAAGAGCTGTCCGTGGACGCTGCGCGATATTTTGCCCAAGGCGCTGAACGCGGGCGAGAACGCCGGCGCGCTCACCGAAGCGGGCGCACGCTTCCTCGACCCAAGCGGTACGCTGCGCGCCGGCGTTCCCGTCGCGCCCTGCGAGGGCGACGCGGGCACCGGCATGACGGCGACGAACTCCGTGCGCGTGGGGACGGGAAACGTCAGCGCCGGCACGAGCGATTTTGCAATGATCGTCGCCGACCATCCGCTGGGCGTTCACCGCGAGGTCGGCATGGTCACGACGCCGGACGGCCTGCCTGTCGCCATGGTGCATTGCAGTAACTGCACCAGCGACATCAACGCGTGGGCGCGCCTGTTTTCGGAATTCGCGGAGACTATGGGCTTTCCCGTGGACAGGGGAGAGCTTTTCGAGAAGCTCTTCCGCAAGGCGCTCGACGGCGACCCCGATTGCGGCGGTCTTCTCTCCTATAACTATTTCTCCGGCGAGAGCGTGACGGACATGGACGAGGGGCGTCCCGTTTTCGCGCGGACGCCCGAGAGCCGCTTCACGCTCGCGAACTTCATGCGCACGCATCTGCTCTCCGCGCTCGCCACGCTCAAGATCGGGCTTGACATCCTGACGGGTACCGAACGGGTGCGCATCGACAAGCTGTACGCCCACGGCGGTTTCTTCAAGACGCCGGAGGTCGGGCAGCGGCTTTTGTCGGCGGCGGTGGGCGCGCCCGTGTCCGTGATGGAGACGGCGGGAGAGGGCGGCCCCTACGGCATGGCGCTGCTCTGCGCCTACATGCTTTGGCGGGACGAGGGCGAGAGCCTTGCGGACTATCTTGACAACAAGGTCTTCGCCGACGCGAGATCCTCCACGGTCATGGCGGACGAGCGCGACGTCTCGGGCTTCAACGCGTTCCTGCAGCGCTACCGCAAGGCGCTGGACATGGAAAAGAAAGCGGTCGAGGTGCTCTGATATGCTGGAAGAACTGAAAAAACTCGTCTGCGAGGCGAACCTGCTTTTGCCGAAGCACGGCCTTGTGACCTTTACGTGGGGCAACGTCAGCGGGATCGACCGCGCAAGCGGGCTTGTGGTCATCAAGCCCTCCGGCGTGGACTATGACGGCATGACGCCCGACGACATGGTCGTGGTCGATTTGGACGGCAAGCGCGTCGAGGGCAAATGGAAGCCGTCGAGCGACACGCCGACGCACGTGGTGCTCTACCGCGCGTTTGCGAACATCGGCGGCGTGGTACACACGCACTCGCGCTGGGCGGCGAGCTTCGCTCAGGCGGGCATGGCGATAAGCGCGATGGGGACAACGCAGGGGGACTATTTCTACGGCGATATCCCCTGCACCCGCCCGATGACGGACGCCGAGATCAAAGGCGAATACGAAAAGGAGACCGGCAACGTCATCGTGGAGACGTTCCGCGACAAAGACCCCGACGCCATCCCGGGCGTGGTCGTGATGAGCCACGGTCCTTTTGCATGGGGAAGCGACCCGATGAACGCGGTGCACAACGCGGTCGTGATGGAGGAGGTCGCGTTTATGGACTACCATGCGCTGATGCTGGCTCCCGGGCGCCGCGGCATGCAGCGGACGCTGCTCGACAAGCATTACCTGCGCAAGCACGGCAAAAACGCATACTACGGACAAGACTGAACGGTTCAGTCACGGCACACACAGCGGCAGACGGCGGAGCGATCCGCCGTTTGCCGCTTTTTCGCCTTCCGCGCGGGCAACTTGCAAATATAGTGCGAAAGGACGATGCAAAATGAGAAAAAGTGTGCTATAATCCTTTCAAACGCATCAGCACCGCTTGGAACTGAGGAGGAATCACAGAATGGAAGCGGCTTTTGAACGAATTACCCCCAACTGGCTGCAGCGTGCCTTTGTCTACACCGGCTCGGTGGGGACGGGGTTCCGCGTGTTCCGCTATCGGCTCGCGCAGGACGGCGAGGCAAAGACCGTGCATGCGGCGACATACTCCAACCTCTGCTACGACAAGGCGGAAGACGTGGAAAAGCGCGACTTCGCGTGGGACGACGACGGCGTCGCGGAGCTGCGCGCATGGCTTCAGGAGAATTACGAAGCGTATCTCGCGCGGCAGCGCGCGTGACCGCGCGGAAAAGGAGAAAGCGATGGAAGAAAAGAAAGTCGTGGAGCAAAAGTGCCCCAACTGCGGAGGCGCGATGCGTTTTGACCCCGAAAAGGGAAAACTGATCTGCGACCATTGTGGCACGGAGATCGACGTCATCTCAAACGCCTCGGACAAGCCGACGGAGCTGGAGGGATTCGATTTTGCCGCGCTGAACGATCAGGCGGCGGCGGAGGACGCGGAGAATCTGCCCGTGTACCACTGCGAGTCCTGCGGCGCGGAACTGATCGCACCGCCGGAGCAGGCGGCGCTGACGTGCCCGTACTGCGCCAACAACATCGTGCTGACGGACAAGGTCTCAGGCAAGCTGCGCCCCGACGGCGTGGTCCCGTTCCGCATTACGGCGAAGGAGCTGCCCGACTCCATGAATCGGTACTATAAGGACAAAGTCTTGCTGCCGCGCAGGTTCTTTTCCGAGAACACGATGGGCAAGGTCACGGGCGTTTACGTTCCGTTTTGGGTGTTCGGCGGGCGGATATCCGGCGAACTTTCTTACCGCGCGACACGCAGCGGCACGCATCGGCAGGGCGACTATTTGGTGACGGAAACCAGACACTACCGCCTTGCACGCGACGTGTCGATGGCTTTCGACGGCCTGCCTGTGGACGCAAGCGCGAAGATCGACGACGCGCTGATGGATTCGCTCGAACCGTTCGACATGGGCGAGGCGAAGCCCTTCGACATGCGCTATCTCGCGGGCTTCACGGCGGATCGCTTCGATCAGGCGAAAAGCGACATTGCCACGCGCGCGGAAAACCGTATGAGCGCCACTGCCGAGGCGGCCGCGGATCGCGAAGCGGGACGCGGCTATTCGTCGACAACGCGTTCGGGCGGTACGCTGCGCGCGGAGCTGACGGCGAAATATCTGCTGCTGCCGGTGTATCTCTTTGACATTGCGCACGGCGGAAAGAAGTATCACTTTGCGGTGAACGGGCAGACCGGAAAGGTTGTGGGTACGCTGCCGATCGACGGAGGCGTTGCGCGAACGTATTTCTTCGTGCGTATGCTCGGCGGCGCCGCCGCCGTGGCGGCGATCGCCGTCGCAAAGTACTTTCTGGGGAGGTGAGCGGGATGCGGAGAATGAGAGTTTTTGCGCTCCTGCTCGCGTCGCTCCTCGTCCTCGGCGGCGCGTTTGCCTGCGCCGAGCCGTGGAGCGAGGAGTATTACCGCGCCTCGGACGTCACCGGCGATCTTTCCGACGCGCAGCAGAAGGACCTCGACGAGCAGTGCCTCGAATTTGTCAAGACCTATCAACTTGACCTTGCGATGCTCGCCGTCACGCCCGATTACTACGAGGGCGAAACGCTTGCGGAGCATGCGGAGGCGTATTACGACAGCTGCGGCTTCGGCTACGGCGAGGACGGGGACGGCTTTGCGGTGATCTACGACGCGCAGGCGGAGGAGGTCGCGATCGTGCCCGTCGGCGCAGCGCGCGACGCCGTGAGCGAGGACTACCTGCGCTTTGTGGAGGGCGCCGCGCCCAAAATGCGCGAAGAGTACGGGGTTTGGGGCGTGATGTACGCCGTATACAAGCATCTGAACAACTACATGGAGGACCCGTCACAGTTCGACGGCGGCAAGGCGGAGACGGGCGAGACGATCCTTCCCTCGGCCGCCGCGCTGCCGGAATGGTACCCCGCCGACCCGTCGCACTTCACGTTCTTCCACGACGAGCTTGCGCCGCGCGTGGTGGATAACGCGGATATCTTTACCGACGCGGAGGAGCGACAGATGGAAGCGCGCATCGCGACGCTGCGCCGCGAGCTTTCCCGCGACATCGTGGTGTATACGGATACGTCCGCCTACGGCTTCGGCCATGACGTCTGGGCGGCGGATTTCTACGACTTCAACGGCTACGGCGAGGGACCGGAGTACGAGGGCTTCTGCCTGTTTATCTGCATGGATCCGGACGACCGCGGTTTCTGGACCGCCGGCACGGGTCCCGATTCGATGGCGCTCCAGACCGAGAGCGTCGCCAACGCGCTCGACGACGCGCTCTACGAGTACATGGTCGCGGGCGAGTATGGCGCGGGCGCGGCGAACTGGATCGAGAACGTCGCGGGACTGTACCGCAAGGGCATTCCCTTCGCGCCGGAGTGGTATCCCGACCGCGGCGAGAGCGCGGGACGCCTCCGTGATGCCGCCGCGCCGCGCGTGGTCGACGATAAGGGCGTGCTCGACGATGCGCAGCTCGGCGCGCTGACGGCGCGCGCCCTAGAGTTGGCGTCGCGCTACGGCGTCGATATCGTGCTTCACGTCATGGACGAACCCATTGCCGTTCCCGAACGGGAGTACATGGACACGTTCTTTAAAAGCGGCGGGTACGGCCTTGGCGGCGACGGCGACGCGATCGTCGTGACAGCCAGCCGCCGCGTCGGCGGCGGATATTGGATCTGCCACGTCGATGGATACGGCTCCTATGCGGCGCGGCTGACCGAGACCGCCCAAAGCCGTCTGGAGGACCACACCGCAAGCCGGCTCAGCGACGGCGTTTACCGCGCGCTGGACCGCTGTCTCGACGAGACGGAGCATTTCCTCCGCACCGGCCGCGCGCCGCGCACGGTGGCCGCGTGGGCATGGACGGGCGTGCTCGCGGCGTTCCTCGGCTCGATCTTCGGCGGCGTGAGGCTCGCCGCGGCGAAGCGGAAGATGAAGACGGTGGCGGCGAAGACGGACGCGGACTGCTATCTGGTGCGCGGCAGCCTGCGCGTGGATCCGCTGCGCGACGACTATGTCGGCACGACCACCTCCCGCCGCTACGATCCGGTGGAGCGCAGCAGCTCGTCCGGCTCGTCCTCGTCCCATTCCTCGGGACGCTCGACCTACCGCAGCTCCTACCACGGCTCGTCCGGCCGCTCACACAGCGGCTCGGGACGCAGATTCTGAAAAGCGATATGCTCCCCTGCGGAGGACGGTGAAAACAAAGCCGCCTCTGATGGGGGAGCATTGCTGTGCCATAAAAAAACACCGCCGGCGGTATAATAAAGAGGCTGGCAGACGCAGCGCTTCTTCGCACCGTTTTCCGCTTACGCGTCCGTGACCTCGACGCCGAGGCGGAGCTCGTCGGCGGGCTTGATTTGACGGATGGAATTTTCTGTGTTATAATCCCCCGCATGACATTACACGAGGTGCTTGATATGAAAGTATTTCAGCGCATCTCTGCGCTGCTGCTTGCGGCGTTGCTGCTGCTCGCGCCGGCGCGCGCGGAGAGCGGACGGTTTTCCGATGTGCCGGAGGCGCACTGGGCGTATGAGAGCGTATACGCCGCGGAGGAAAAGGGGCTTGTCAACGGCCTGAGCCCGAAGACCTTCGGTCTGGGTCAGAACGTTACGCGCGCGCAGTACTGCGCGATGCTCTGCCGATTGCTGGGTTGGGAGACGGTCTCGCCCGAAAAGCCGACGTTCAGCGACAATCAGGATCAAAGCGCGTGGTATTACGGCGCGGTGGAGACCGCATACGCCAACGGGGCGCTTTTGAAGCTCGGCGCGGAGTGCGCGCCGAACGAGCCGCTGCTGCGCGAGGAGATGGCGGCGATGACCGTGCGCGCGCTCGGCTGCGCGCCGCTTGCGGGCGTCGTGCAGGACGACTGCCCGTTTTCGGACGTGACCACCAACCGCGGCTATGTTGCGCTCGCGTACCACATGGGCTTCATGGGAGGAGTCAGCGCGCAGATGTTTTCGCCCCGGACCGCGTCCACGCGCGAGCAGGCGGCGGCGGTACTGCTGCGCGTCTATGACCGCCTGCACGCGGAGCTTGTGCGCCGCCCGCTCAGCGAAATGCCCGCGATGGGCGTGGTGATCGCCGAGCCGCTGTACGACACGGAAAGCCGGATGCCGATGTGCCCGCGCGCGCCGATGGAGAGCGTCTACGACGCGGCGGTCAAGGCGGGCGCGGGCGGCGCGGTCACGCTGCTCACGGCGCCGTGGTCGGTCACGGTCAAGGACGGCAAGGCGCATCCGGGCACAACGCTCACGCAGGCGGAGCTTGCGGCGCTGCTCGCGGATGACACGGCGCGCACCTACCGTTCCGCACGCTACGGCAGTTCGTACCTGCTGCGCGCGGAGGGCGGCGGGCAGACTGCCGTGTGGTACGAAACGGCGGAGGACATCGCGCAAAAGCTTGAGCTTTGCAAGCTGCTTGGCGTTGGCACGGTCTACGTTGAATAAAAAAGGATGGTTTCCGATATTCGGAAACCATCCTTTTTTCGATTTATCCCATCACGACCGTCACATCGACAGCCTCACCCGCTCCGACGGGCGGGAGAACGCTGCCGGAAATCGCTTTGCCGTCCACGGCGACGGACTTCACGCCGTGCTCGACGCCGGCGGCGTTGTCGACCGTGATGCGGTACGTCGCGCCGCGGTAGCGCCGCGTGATGGTGAAGCCCTTCATCGACGCGGGAACGCAGGGGTCGATCCGAAGACCGTCGAGCGTCGGGATGACGCCGAGGATCGCCTGACTGACGCTCAAAAACGTCCACGCCGCGGTGCCGGTGAGCCAGCTGTTCTTGCCTTCGCCAAAGCTGGGGGCGTCCTTGCCCGCGATCATTTGACTGTAGACGTAGGGCTCGGTGCGGTGGATCTCGCTGATGTCCTCGATGTATGCCGGCGCGGTGCGACGGTAGACCTCAAACGCGCGGCCGCCGTGACCGAGCGTTGCCTCGGCGCACACGATCCACGGATTGTTGTGGCAGAAGATGGCGGCGTTCTCCTTGTATCCCGGCGGATAGCTCGTGATCTCGCCAAGTTCGAGGTGATAACGTGTGTACGGGGGCTGGAGCAGCACGATGCCGTACTTGGTGTCGAGGCGCGCCTTGACGCTCGCCAGCGCCTTTTCCGCCTCGCCCGTCTCCTTGCCGATGCCCGCCATGACGCACATGCCCTGCGGCTCGATAAAGATTTGCCCCTCTTCGCACTCCCTGCCGCCGACGACGCGACCGTTGGCGTCGTAGGCGCGGCGGAACCATTCGCCGTCCCAGCCCGCGGTCAGCGCCGCGCGCTCGACCGCCGTGATCGCGGACTCCGCCTCCGCCGCCTCGTTCTCGCGGCCCGTGTGGCGCAGGATGTCCGCCCACGCGCGGCCGTATTTGACGAACATGCCCGCGATGAATACGCTCTCCGCCACGGGCCCCTCGCTGGGGCCGGTGGTCTGGAAGCTTTCGCCGGGGTGCTCGGAAAAGCAGTTTAAGTTGAGGCAGTCGTTCCAGTCGGCACGTCCGATGAGGGGCAGACCGTGCGGACCGAGATGCGTTTTGATAAACCCAAAGCTGCGGCGCAGATGCTCCATGAGCGGCTGCGCGAGAGAAGCGTCGTTGTCAAACGGCACGCTCTCGCCGAGAATGGAGAAGTCGCCGGTCTCGCGCAGGTACGCGTCGGTGCCCGCGATGAGCCAGAGCGGGTCGTCGTTGAAGCCGCTGCCGACGTCGAGATTGCCTTTTTTGGTCAGCGGCTGGTACTGGTGATACGCGCTGCCGTCGGGGAACTGCGTCGCGGCGATATCGAGGATGCGCTCACGCGCGCGTTCGGGGATGATGTGTACGAAGCCGAGCAGGTCCTGACAGGAATCACGGAAGCCCATGCCGCGTCCCATGCCGCTTTCAAAGTAGCTCGCGCTGCGGCTCATGTTGAACGTGACCATGCACTGGTACTGGTTCCAAATGTTCACCATGCGGTCGAGCTTTTCATCGCTGGTGTGCGCCTGATAGCTGCCGAGCAGACCGCTCCAGTATTCGTAAAGCGCCTTGCGCGCGGCGTCGAACGCGCCGTCCGTCGCGTAGCGTGCCATCATCGCTTTTGCACGCGTTTTGTTCACGACGTTGGGGGACTCCCACTTTTCCTCCTGCGGATTTTCAATGTAGCCAAGGCCAAAGACGATGCTCTCGCTCGCGCCGGGGGCGAGCGTCAAATCGAACTGCTGCGCCGCGATCGGCTGCCAGCCGTGGGCGACGCTGCCGGCGCAGCCCTTGCCGAAGACCGCCTCGGGGCGCGCGGGAGAGCCGTAGACGCCGAGAAACGCCTCGCGCGCGGTATCAAACCCGTCAGGGGCGCGGTTCGCCCAAAACACGGCGTAGTGGTCGCGCCGCTCGCGATACTCGGTTTTGTGATAGATCGCCGCGCCGTCGATTTCCACCTCGCCGGTGGAGTAGTTGCGCTGGAAGTTGGACGCGTCGTCCATCGCGTCCCAAAGGCAGAACTCGACGTACGGAAATACCGAGACGCGCTTTTCCGCCTCGGAATCGTTTGTGACGCGCACGCGCATCAAAAGACAGTTGTCATGCGGCGGGACGAACAGCTCCTGCGACGCGCGCACGCCGCCCTTCGCGCCCTCGATGACCGTGTAGCCGAGGCCGTGGCGGCAGACATAGGAATCGAGCTCCGATTGCACGGGCTGCCAGCCGGGGTTCCAGACGGAAGCGCCGTCCCTGATGTAAACATGAAAGCCCTCGGAGTCCAGCGGCGCGTTGTTATAACGATAGCGCGTGAGCCTGCGCAGCCGCGCGTCACGGTAGAAACTGTAGCCGCCCGCAGTGTTGGAAAGCAGCGTAAAAAAGCTCTCGCTGCCTAAGTAATTGATCCACGGCAGCGGGGTGCGGGGCGTCGTGATGACGTATTCGCGGCGCGCGTCGTCAAAGTGCCCGAATTGCATGGCAATATCCCCTTTCGAAATCGTTTGAGAACAAATATTTTCTAAAGAGTATCCGATTTTTGCGTGAAATGCAAGTACTATCTGCGTTTTTTTGAATGCTGAAAAGAAAAACGATGGGCTTGTTGACGTTTTTCATAAATTGAAGAGAGTAGAATTGTCGATAGCAAACAAAAATGATGGAAAAGCAAATTATTTATATGCAAATCACGAGACAATTGCAGAGAGAAATTACCTTTTTCGATGCGAAAACGATTAAGAATGATGACGGCGGAAGCGGGTCTTGCGCGATCTGCGGCGGAGGGGTACAATAAAACAAAAACGCTTTGTTTTCAAAGGAGGGGCGAAACGATGCAACTGAAGCGATGGTTCGGCGCGTTCGCACAAAAGACGATGGACGCCGTGCTCGGAGGCGGGTTGAGTCAGGAGGAGACCGCCGCGGCGGGCGAGCGCGTCGTCACGGCGGGCGTCGGCGAGCTGCTGCGTCGCGCGGGCGCGGAAAGCTGCGTGCTGCTCAAAAACGACGGCGCGCTTCCGCTCGACAAAGCGCGGGAAATCGCGGTCTTCGGGCGCTGCCAGCTCGACTGGTTCTTCGTTGGCTACGGCAGCGGCGGCGATGTGAACGGTCCATATTATGTTAACTTAATGGAGGGGCTCGATCACGCGGGCGCGGCGTACAACAAGGCGCTTGCAAAGACCTACCGCACGTGGTGCGAGTCCGCTGAGAACCGTGCGGATCACGGATTTTGGGGGCATTGGCCCTACAGCCATCCCGAGATGCCGATCGACGACGTGACCGTGAAGTTTGCCGCCGAGCGCGCGGAGACCGCCGTGGTGGTCATCGGGCGCGCGGCGGGCGAGGACCGCGAGAACACGCTCACGAAGGGCAGCTACTATCTCACGGACCTGGAGCGCGGCATGCTTGCGCGCGTCACGGCGGCGTTCCGCCATACGGTGGTGCTGCTCAACGTCGGGAGCGTCATGGATCTTTCGTGGACGGAGGAGTATCCGATCTCGGCGCTCCTGCTTGTGTGGCAGGGCGGCATGGAGAGCGGCAACGCCGTTTGCGATGTGCTCTACGGCGCGGTCAACCCCTGCGGACGCCTCGGCGACACGGTCGCGCGCTGTTACGCGGATTACCCCTCCGCCGCGCACTTCGGCGGAAAAGACTTCAACGACTACGCCGAGGATATCTTCGTCGGTTACCGCCACTTTGACACGTTTGCGCCGGAACGCGTGCTGTATCCGTTCGGCTTCGGGCTTTCGTACACGACGTTTGAGGCGTCGGGCGTTTCGTTCAACCGCGAAGGCGGCGTGACGGTACGCCTCGCCGTCACGAACACGGGGGAGCGCCCGGGGCGCGAGACGGCGCTGCTGTGGTGCGAGCCGCCGCGCGCGGGGCTCAAAAAGCCCAAGCGCGTGCTTGCGGCGTTTGCCAAGACGCGCGTGCTGGCGCCGGGGGACAGCGAAACGCTGACGCTTTCGTGCGACGCGAAATCGCTTGCCTCGTTTGATGAAGCGAGGCACGCGTTTGTGCTCGAAGCGGGCGAGTACCGTTTCACGGCGAACGGCGCGGAGGTTGGGCGGTTTACGCTCGACGCGCCGGAGACGCTTGAGACCTGCGAGCCGATCTGCCTGACGCCGGACGCGCTGCGCGCGCGCATTTTGGAGCGCCTGCCGCGCGAAATGCCCGCGGGGAACGGGAGCGTTACGCTTGGCGACGTCGCCGAGGGAAAGGCGTCGCTCGATTCGTTCATCGCGGTGCTTTCCGACGCGGAGTTGGAGGCGCTTTCGCGCGGGCACGGCATGATGTCCAGCCCATTGGGAGTTTCGGGCAACGCGGGCGTGCTCGGCGGCGTGCTGGAAAGCCTGCGGCAAAAGGGCGTCCCGCCCGTCGTTTGCTGCGACGGGCCGGCGGGGCTTCGCGTTAACCGCTACTGCTCGCTCGTCCCCTGCGGCACGGCGCTTGCCTGCACCTTCGACACGGAGCTGGTCGAGCGGATCTATGCGCTCGTCGGCTCGGAGCTTGTGCGCTACGGCGCGGACGTTCTGCTCGCGCCGGGCATGAATATCCATCGCAACCCGCTGTGCGGGCGCAACTTTGAATATTTTTCCGAGGACCCGCTGCTCTCCGGCAAGATGGCGGCGGCGGTCGTGCGCGGCGTGCAGAGCGCGGGCGTCGCTGCGTGTCCCAAGCACTTCGCGTGCAACAATCAGGAGTGGCGGCGCAGCCGAAACGACTCGCGCGTGAGCGAGCGCGCGCTGCGAGAGATCTATCTGCGGGGCTTTGAGATCTGCGTCAAGGAGGGGAAGCCTCTTACCCTGATGACCTCGTACAATAAGGTCAACGGCGTGTGGGCGCATTACCACTACGACCTCGCGACCACCGTGCTGCGCGGGGAGTGGGGCTTTGACGGCACGGTGATGACCGACTGGTGGATGCAGCGCGCGAGAAGCCCGGAGTTTCCGCTTCTGCGTGACAACGCCTATCGCGTGCGCGCGCAGGTGGACGTGCTGATGCCCGGCGGTATGACGCACCTTGAAAAACGTTATTTCTCCGATGGAACGCTGCTGCGCACGCTCGGCAAAGAGGGCGGCATTACACGCGCGGAGCTCCAGCGCACGGCGCGCAATGTGCTGACGCTGTGCCTGCGCCTCGGCGAGGGCAAGCGTCGCGCGAGCGGGACGAGCCGATGAAATCACCGAAAGGAAACGCGCTATGGCAAGGGAACTGGAATTCTATCAGCAGGCGGAGCGCAGCATCGTCAAAAAGTACCGGCGCGAGTTGTGGACGCCGTTCATCACCGCCGTGCAGCGCTATGACCTTGTGCGGAGGGGCGATAAGATCGCCGTGTGCGTCTCCGGCGGCAAGGACTCGATGCTTCTTGCGAAGCTCATGCAGGAGCTGGAGCGCCACGGGCACACGCCGTTTACGGCGGTGTACCTGTGCATGGATCCGGGCTACAACGCAGAAAACCGCGCGAAGATCGAGGAGAACGCGGAAAAGCTGCGCGTGCCGCTCAGTATCTTTGAAAGCGACGTGTTCGAGATCGCGAACGCGCAGACGCACTCGGCGTGCTACCTCTGCGCGAAGATGCGGCGCGGGCACCTCTACGCCAAGGCGCGGGAACTCGGCTGCAATAAGATCGCGCTTGGGCACCACTTCAACGACGTGATCGAAACGACGCTCATGGGTATGCTTTGGAGCGGGATGCTGCAAGCGATGCCGCCGAAGCTCCACTCGCAGAACTTTCCGGGCATGGAGCTGATCCGTCCGCTCTACCGCGTGCATGAGGACGACATCATCGCGTGGGCGCGGCATCACGGCCTTGAGTTCCTGCAATGCGCCTGCCGCTTTACCGAAGCGAGCGCACAGAACGAGCAGCTTAGCAAGCGCAAGGAGACCAAGGCGTTGCTGCGCGCGCTGCGCGAGGAGAACCCGAACGTGGAAAAGAGCGTCTTCAACGCCATCCACGCGGTCAACATCGGTACGTTCCCCGGGTGGAAGGAGCGCGGCGTGGAGCACTCGTTCCTGGAAAAATACGATGTTGTGGGAGAAGAGGACAATGATTAAAGGACGGCGGGGAAGCTCCCCGCCGTCCTTTGCGCAGAACGGAAAAAACTTATCCGACGACCCGCCGCCCCTCCGACCAAACCGCGGAGATCGCACTTTTGTCCATGAGGTAGATCGCGCGCTCGAACCGCTCGCGCAGCGTCAGCTCGCGCACGGGCTCGGGGAACGCGGCGTCGTCCACGACGATCGCATGCAGCGGCTTGCCGACGGCAAAGCCGCCGTCCGCCCCGAAGTAGCGGTGACCCGCCGTCGAGCCGAGGTAGTACGCCTCGTCCACGCTCAGAAAGGCGTCCTTGCCGTCGGTCTCCATCGCGCGCATCTTGGATGCGCGGATGGTCGCGGTGATAACGCAGTTCATCGCGAGCTGCGCGCCGCCCGCAATGTCCGAGCCGAGCGTTACGTCAAGCCCCTCGCGGAGCATCACGCGCACGGGTGCGACGCCGGAGCAGATGTTGACGTTTGAGTCCGCGCAGTGCGCCACCGTGACGCCGTGCTCACGCATTGCCGCACGCTCGCGCTCGTCCGACCAGACGCAGTGCGCCATGACCGTGTGGCTCTTCCACAGCCCGTATTTTTGATAGGTCTCCCAATACTGCGGGCAGTCGGGATGCAGCTCGCGCACCCATGCGATCTCGCCCGTGTTTTCCGAAAGGTGCGATTGGACATACAGTTCACGCTCGGCGGCGAGAGCGCCGAGCCACGCCATCAGCTCGTTTGTACACGTCGGTGTGAAGCGCGGCGTCAGGATGGGCCTGACGTACCTGAACCGCGTGCATGCGTCGAGCCAGCGCAGCGTTTCGCGCTTGCTCTCCTCCGTGGTCTCGCGAAGCGTTTGGCTGCCATTGCGGTCCATGTTCACCTTGCCGACGAAACCGGTCACGCCCGCACGCTCAAGCTCCTCCATCAAAATGAGCGTCGCGTCCGCGTGCAGCGAAGAGAACATGCACACCCGCGTCGTGCCGCTATGGATGAGGTCGTTTGCGAGACGGCGGTACGTGCGGCGCGCAAAGTCCGCGTCGGCAAAGCGCGACTCGACCGGGAACGTATAGGCGTTGAGCCATTCGATCAGCGGCAGGTCCATGCCCATGCCGAGCATCGGGTACTGCGGCGCGTGCAGGTGCATATCGACAAACGACGGCATCACGAGCTGATCGCCGCAGTCATATATTTCTGCGTCGCAGCCCTCCGGCGGCGCGGCGAGGATCTCGCGCAGCGTGCCGTCGTCCGACAGCAGCAACGCGCCGTGAGGCAACGTCACCAACTCGCCGAGACGGGGCGAATAGATGAGGTTGCCCTTTATCATTTTCACAAGAGATCATCTCTTTTCTGCGTTTGTTTTGGCTATTTTACCACATTCCGTCTCGAAATGCAAGCCGTATACTTGCGCGCCGCCGCGCATAGGTTTGTCCGAGAGGTGATGTGGGATGAAACTGCGTACGCGCCGTCTGCTCCGCGGCGGCATAGCTCTTGCGCTTGCGTTCGGGACGCTTTGGGCGGTGGCGTTTGCCGCGCCGGCGGAGAGCTTTGCGGACGCGGCGGAGGCGTTTTCGCGCCTGCGCCCGGGACAGGAGGAGAGCGCGCTGGCGCTGCTGCGCTTTGAGCGCGGCGATTACCCGTCCGACGGCGCGCTGTCGTTTCCCACGGCGCTGGCGCTCTCCGTGACGCCGCTGCTGCTCGCGCCGCGCGCGGAGATCGTGGACGCGTGGGCGGACGCGCCCGACGCGTCCGAGAGCGCTTCGCGAGAGCGGCAGCGGAGCGAGACGCGCCCGGAGCAGCCGCCTTCCGCCGCTCCCCTGCCGCCCGCGGATCCGCCGTCCGTGCCGACCGACGCGCCCGCGCAGCCGGGTGAGGAGCGCGCGCCCTATGCCGTGCGGGACAACGGCGTGCGCGCGACGACGCTGCGCCCCGGCGATCCGGCGGGCTATCTTGTTTGCGGAAACGTCTACGTTCACAATGCGTCCGCCGCGCCGCTGGAGCTTGCCGAGCTCGGCTTCGACTTCACGGCGAAGCTGACGGACGATAAGCCGCAGGTGCTGATCGTCCACACGCACGGCTGTGAGGCATACACCATGCCGGAGGGCGAGGAGTACGTGGAATCCGACGACCATCGGACGCTGAACGATCACATGAGCGTCGTGCGCGTGGGCGATGAGATCGCGCAGACGCTGGAGGCGGCGGGAATCGGTGTGGTGCACGATAGGACGCTGCATGACTATCCGAGCTATTCCGGCGCGTATAACCGCTCGCTCACGACGATCGAGCGGTACCGCAAGGAGTACCCGTCCATCGTCTATGTGCTCGACGTACACCGCGACGCGGTCGAGGACGCGAGCGGCGAGCAGTATAAGCTCGTGTGCGCCGAGGAGCCGGACGCGGCGCAATTGGAATTTGTCATCGGCACGGACGGCGGCGGAGCGGAGCATCCGCGCTGGCGGGAGAACTTAAAGCTTGCTTGCGCCGTGCAGTCGAACCTGCTTGAGAAGTATCCGACGCTGCTGCGCCCCATCACCGTGCGCAACTCGCGCTACAACCAGCACGTGACGACGGGGACGCTGCTCCTTGAGGTCGGCACGGCGGGCAACTCGCTCGCCGAGGCGCTCAACGCCGCGCGGCTCTTTGCGGAGGGATTCGCGGAGACGATAAAAGGCCAGCCTTGAAGGCTGACCTTTTATCGTTTATTTCATCAGCTCCGCGACCATGTCGGTGTAGCCGCTGGGGTCGTCGAGCGGAAGCCCCGCGATGAGCAGCGCCTGATTGTAGAGGATCTTGGCATACAGCTCCGCCTTGGGCCTGTCGGTGAGCAGCGCCGTTTCCATCGCCATGACGGAGGGATGCTTGGTGTTGAGCTCCAAAATGCGGTCCGCCTTCATCGGCTGGGGCATGTCGAAGTTCTTGAAATACTTCTCCATCTCGAAGCTGAAGCCCTCGCCCGCGGACATGCACGCAGGGTGCGTCTTGAGGCGGCGGGACGCTTTCGCGGATTTGATTTTGTCGCCGAGCGTCTCCTTGACGAACTTCATGAGGTCCTCCTTTTCGTCGAGGACTTCGTTTTCCGTATCGCCAAGGTCGAGATCGCCGTCGACGATGGAGCGGAAAGGCTTGTCCGCATATTTTTGGAGCGACTGTAGCACGAACTCGTCCGCCTCGCCCGTGAGGTAGAGCACCTCGTAGTTCTTATCCTTCAAAAGCTCCGTTTGCGGCAGCGCGTCGATCTGCGCGGCGCTTTCGCCTGCGGCGTAGTAGATGCACTTTTGGCTTTCCGGCATGCGATCCGCGTACTCGCGCAGACTCGTGAGCTTCTTCTCCGTGGAGGAGTAGAACATCAAAAGCTCCTTGAGCTCATCGCGCCGCGCTTCGCCGCCCTCGCTCACCACGCCGTAGCCGACGCTGCGGCCGTAGTTGGCGTAGAACTTCTCGTAGCCCTCGCGGTCGTCCTTCATGAACTTTTCGAGGTCGGCAAGGATCTTCTTTTCCAGGTTCTTCGCGATGATCTTGAGCTGACGGTCGTGCTGCAGCAGCTCGCGGGAGATGTTGAGCGAGAGGTCGGGGGAATCCACCACGCCGCGCACAAAGCGCAGATAATCGGGCAGCAGCGCGTCGCATTTGTCCATGATCATCACGCCGGCGCTATAGAGCTGCAAGCCCTTCTGGAAGTCCTCCGTCTGGTAATTTAACGGCTTTTTCGACGGCACGAACATGAGCGCCTTGTACGTGACGTTGCCCTCCACGGAAACGGTGATGACGCGCTGGGGCTTGTCGAAATCACGCGCGAGCTCGGAGTAGAACTTCGCGTACTCCTCGTCCGTGACCTCGCTGCGATTGCGCTGCCAGAGCGGCACCATCGAGTTGATGGTCGTGAGCTCGTCCACCATCTCGAACTTGGGGTCCTCGTCGGTGCTGTCGTCGGTCTTTTTCTGTACGGGGGTCATCATTCGGATGGGGTAGCGGATGTAGTCGGAATACTTCTTCACGAGCGAGTAGAGCTTGTAATTATCCATATACTCGCCGTACTTCTCGTCCTCGGTGTCCTCCTTGAGGTGCATCACGACGTCCGTGCCGACGGCGTCCTTTTCACACTCGCTTACGGTGTAGCCGTCCGCGCCCGCGGACTCCCAGCGGTACGCCTGCTCCGAGCCGTACTTCTTCGTTGTGACGGTGATGCGATCGGCAACCATGAACGCGGAGTAGAAGCCCACGCCGAACTGGCCGATGATGTCCACGTCTTCGCTCTTATCCGCCTCCTGGCGGAACTTGTACGAGCCCGACGCGGCGATGACGCCGAGATTGTTTTCCAGCTCGTCCTTGTCCATGCCGATGCCGTTGTCGCTGACGGTGATGGTGCGATTATCCTTGTCGACGCTGATCTCAATAAAGAAATCGTCGCGGTTAAGACCCACCTTGTCGTCGGTGAGCGAGAGGTAACAGAGCTTGTCGATGGCGTCGCTCGCGTTGGAGATGATCTCGCGCAGGAAAATCTCCTTGTGCGTGTAGATCGAGTTGACCATCAAGTCGAGCAGACGCTTCGACTCCGCCTTGAACTGCTTTTTTGCCATGGGTATGCACTTCCTTCTATCGTTTGTTTGTCGTTATGGTAGCACGAAATTGTGATTTTTCTGTGAATTATCATCTGCTGAAGCCGCGTTTGAACGCCGCCAGGGTTTCCGGCGTTTCATCGAGCCAGTACGGGCGCGCGGGCACGTCGCCGTCGTAGTCGGCGGCGCTGAACCACACCGCGAGCTTGATGTTCGGGTAGTCGCCGATGTGGGCGAACATCTCGTCGATCCACGCCGCCTTGTCCCCGCCGTAGGACGACGAGGCGAACTCCGTGATGATCCACGGGAAGCGTGCAAAGTGCGGCGAGTAGAGGTTCCAGATCTCGTCGTAGATGGTCTTGAAGTCGCGCCACTGCTCGTTCCACTTGGTGTAGTACGTGCCGTTGTTGTAGCCCGTGACGCCGAGCAGGTGTACGTACTCGTTGCCGGGGTAGTATGCGAGCGAATCGTTCCACTTGCACGGCGGCGCGTTGCGGTCATTGGGATTGTAGATCCAAAGGCAGTTGTTTACGCCCTCCTCCTCAAAGATGCGATAGACGCGCCGCCACACCGCGATGTAGAGCTGCGGGTCGGAGAGGTTCACCACGCCGGAATAGCTTGTCCAGTCGCTGTTCATCTCGTTATCGAGGCGGAAGAGGAACGGGTGCCCCCACGCTGCCGCGTCGCGCGCGAAAGCGCGGATCTCTTCGTCGCACTCGCCGCGGTAGAGGTCGAGAAACGGCGTGTGCGCGGTCATGTCCTCGTTGTTGTTCGTGGTCGTCTGATAGGTGAGCTCCACCACGCGCCCCGCCTGATAGTTGCCCTCCATGAACTCGGTGGGGAAGTCGAAGCCGAAGTGACGGTAGATAAGCGCCGCGTCGAACGTGCGCCCGAGCTCGGCTTCCAGCTTTTCCATGCTGCTCGCGCCGAGGTTTTCATAGGCGTCGGAGGTGAAAACGCCCCACTTGAGCGTATTGCCGTTTACCAACTCGTCATAGAGCTCGCGCGTCTCGGCGTTGAGCGCGGCGGGACTATAGTCGGGATAGAAGTCGGTCTCGCAGTGCCCGACGCCCGTGGGGTCGAAGGTGCGGAGGGTCTCCTGCGTGAAGCGTTTGAAAAACGTCAGGGGGCCGGCGCCGTCGTCCTTGTGACACCGCACGGCGACGCGGATGTAGTCGCGGCTTCCGGTGAAGACATAGGCGAAGAAATAGACCTCGTATTCCGCGTCGCCGGGATCGGCCACCTCATATTGCCGCCAGATATACTTGTTCAAGTCGCCGCCCAAGCCCGCGCATCGGACACGGTTGTTCGCCTGCCAGTCGGGATTGTCCAAAAACCGCAGCTCATAGTGGCTGACGTAGTCGTGGACGCCGCTGCTGCGGACGATACCCGGAAAGAACGTCGAAAGCTCGAACGTGACGACGTCCTTCATGCCCTCATAGGTCGCCCGTTCGCGTGAGACGACCGCGTCCCAGCCGTCGCCGTACGCGCGGGTGTAGAGCGCCGAGAGCGAGAAATCGAACTGTGCGTCCGCGGGGAAGTCCATCCGGTACCCGTCGAGGCAGTTCAAAAGGCGGGTCCCCTGCTCTGCGCGCAGGACCAGCTTGTTGTCTCTGCCGCGCTCATAGCCTGCGGCGCTCTCCGCGCCGTCAACGTAGAACATTGCGCTTGTGCCGCCGAACTGCTTCTGCTCCGCCTCGGCGTTCACCGGAGAGAGATGCAGCACGTCGTACTTGAGCGCGCGCTTGATCGGGAGGATATACGGGTTTTGCGACGAGACGAACTCCCACAGGCAGGCGATCACGCCGAGCAGGAGAAGCGTAAGCAGGATCCGCAGCCAAAGCGGCTTTTTGTATTTGGACTTGTATGTCATGGATAAACCTCCGAACTCTCCCCTTTTTCACAACCTTAGGTATTATAGGAGATTCGTCGGAAAATGGCAAGAAGAAAAAGGGAAGCGGCTCGAAAACCGCTTCCCCTTTCTCTTTTGCTTTTTGCGCGCTTATGCGTTCGCCTCAATGACCTTCGAGAACTCCTGCGGGGGCATGACGCCGATCTTCTTGTCGATCTCCTTGCCGTCCTTGAAGAAAATGACGGTGGGGATGGACATGATGCCGTAGCGCTGGGCAAGTTCCGGCTCGTCGTCCACGTTGACCTTGCCGATGACCGCCTTGCCCTCAAAGTCGGTCGCGAGCTGTTCAATCACGGGGCCGAGCATTTTGCACGGACCGCACCACTCCGCCCAGAAGTCCACGACGAGCAAGCCGGGCTGCGCGAGCGCCTTGTCAAAACTCTCTTCGGTAAAATGTTGCAATGCCATGATCCATTCTCCTTTTTGTATTTATTGTTATCCTTATTTACTCTGCCTGTCCAGATATTCACACGCGGAAAGCCCCGCGACGTGGCCTTCGCCCACCGCCTTGGCAACTTGCAGCGGCGCGCCGGTGCAGTCTCCGCAGGCGTAGACGCCCGCGACGCTCGTGGACATGTCGCGCCCGACCTTGATATAGCCGTTCTCGGTTTCCAAAAGCGGCAGCAGATCGGTCGGCGCGAGCGACGCGCGCAGCACGAACACGCACGCGCAGGGGACTTCCCGACCGTCGAGCACGGCGGCGCTCACCGTGCCGTCTCCCTTGATCTCGACCTTCTGCGCCGCGACGAACGGGATGCCGTCGGGGAGGTTTTCGGGCTTTTTCGGCGCGGTATAGGTGACGTTGCAGCCAATGCTCTGGAGGTATTTCGCCTCCTCCGGCGCGTCGGACGTCCTGCCCGCCACCACCACGTCCTTGCCGCGATAGAGCATCCCGTCGCAGGTGGCGCAATAGCTCACGCCGCGGCCCAAAAACTCCTGCTCACCGGGAAACTTCGCCGCGCGCACGACGCCGGGGGAAAGCACGAGCGCACCGCTCTGATAGACGTCCGACCCGACGGTGACGGCGAAGCCGTTAAAGGCCATCAGCGAGGCCGCGCGCCCGACGACAAACTCAACGCCCGCGGCCTCCGCGTGACGCTGGAACGTTTCGAGCAGCTCGTAGCCGGTCAGTCCCGGGAGCCCGAGATAGTTGTCTATTTTTTCCGCCTTAGCGAGCGGACTTTCCTGCCAGCGGTTGCCGATGACAAGCGCGCTCTTGCCGCGCCCGCGCGCCGCGACCGCCGCCGCGAGTCCCGCGGGGCCGCCGCCGAGTACGATGAGGTCGTAATTCATTTGCGTCGCCTCCCTGCATTTGATGATTTTATTATACCCGATTTTTTGCGTTTGTAAATAGATTTTGCCGAAAAAGATTGAGTTAAATTTAAATGGAGCCTATTAAAATTTTTGGTCAAAGCGTAAAATTTCCACTCCGCGCTTTACGCACCGTAAGCGGAGGGGTTATAATGGCGGGGCTGAAGAAACGGAAAAAGGAGAACGGCGATGGAAAAACAGAAAATCATCCTCGACTGCGACCCGGGACACGACGACGCGGTGGCGATCATGCTCGCCGCGAACAGCTCCGCGCTGGAGCTTTTGGGCGTGACGACGGTCGCGGGCAATCAGACGCTGGAGAACACGAAGCGCAACGCCTGCCGTGTGCTGCAATGGGTCGGGCGGGAGGACATCCCCGTTTACGCCGGCTGCGACCGCCCCATGGTGCGGGACGGCGTCATCGCGGGCGACATCCACGGCTCGACGGGGCTGGACGGCCCCGCGTTCCCGCCGCTTCATAAGACGCCGGAGCGCGAGCACGCGGTGCATTATATGATCCGCACGCTCCTTGCGTCCGACGGCGATATCGTCGTCGTGACGACGGGGCCGATGACCAACCTCGCCATGGCGCTGCGTATGGAGCCGCGCATCGCTGAGAAAATACGGCGCATCGTGCTCATGGGCGGTTCGTACACCAACGGCAACGTGACGCCCGCGGCGGAGTTCAATATCCTGGCGGACGCGGAAGCGGCGCACGTGTGCTTCACGGCGGGACGCCCGCTGACGATGGTGGGGCTGGACGTGACGCGCAAGGTGCTCTGCCGTCCCGAAATCGTCGCGCGCATGGAGAAGGTCGGCACCTGCGCCTCGCGGCTGTTCGTCGAGCTGATGACCTTTTTCTGCAAGACGCAGAAGGAGGTGTTCGGCTGGGAGGGCGGCCCGCTGCACGATCCTGTGACCATCGCCTCGCTCATCGACCCGAAGCTCCTCACGACGCGGCCGATGAACGCGCGCATCGAGCTGCGCAGCACCGACTCCTACGGGCGCACGAACTGCGATATGTTCGGCTACCTGGGCCTTCCCGCCACGGCGGACGTCGCCGTGGACATCGACGTGGAGCGGTTTTGGGATATCGTGGAGGCAGGGCTTGCGCGCTACGGAAAAGAGGCGGCGCGATGAGGGCGCTGTGCTTCGGCTCGCTGAACATCGACTACGTTTACGCCGTACCGCGCTTTGTTGCCGCGGGCGAAACGCTTGCCGCCTCCGTGCTGGAGACGTTTTCCGGCGGCAAGGGGCTCAACCAGTCCGTCGCGCTTGCGCGCGCGGGGCTGGAGACCTATCACGCGGGTGCGGTCGGTACGGACGGTGCGTTCCTTGTGGACGAGCTGCGTGCGGCGGGCGTCCATACGGAGGCGGTGGAGACGCTTGCGAGCGTTCGCACGGGGCACGCGATCATCCAGCGCGACGGCGCGGGAGAGAACTGCATCTTGCTCTACGGCGGCGCGAACCGCGCCGTCACGCGCGAACAGATCGACCGTACGCTCGCGGCGTTTGGCGCGGGCGACCTTGTCGTGCTGCAAAACGAGATCAGTGAGCTCGGATACCTTGCCCAAGCCGCGAAGGCGCGCGGCATGACCGTGGCGCTCAACCCCTCGCCGATGGACGAGGGCGCGCGCGGCGCGCTTGCCTGCGCCGACTATCTGCTGCTCAACGAGACCGAGGCGGCGCTTCTGCTCGCGGGCGATATGCCACGGGAGACCGCGGACGCCGCGCCCCTTCTGCGCGAGCGGTTCCCGGCGGCGGTCGTGCTGACGCTCGGCGCGCGCGGCTCGGTGTACGCGGATGGCGAAACGCTGCTGACGCAGGAGGCGTTTCCCGTGCGCGCGGTGGATACCACCGGCGCGGGCGACGCCTTTACGGGAAGCTTTCTCGCGGGCATGGCGGAGGGGCGCGGCGCGGCGTGGTCGCTGCGCTTTGCGTCTGCGGCGGCGGCGCTCGCCGTCACGCGCCCGGGCGCGGCGCCCTCTATCCCGACGCGCGCGGAAACGCTCGCGTTTCTTGAAGCACATTCAAAAGAGTGAACAAAATGACCGCTTTTCTGCGGCTTCTTTTGTCGGGAAAGACTATTGACGCGGGCGGAGCAGAGTGAATATAATGCAATTTACCACTTATATAAGGAGGAACCACCACATGAAAAAGACCATGCGCTATCTCGTGACCCTTGTGCTGGCGATTTGCATGATGCAGGCCTTCGCGCTTGCCGACGCGCCGATCACGGTGCAGCTCGACGGGCAGAACGTCACGTTTACCGACGCGCAGCCCCAAATCGTCAACGACCGCACCTTCCTGCCCGTGCGCGCCGTGTTTGAGGCGATGGGCGCGACTGTGGACTTCAACGACGGCGTCGTCACCGCCGTGCGCGGCGGAAAGACCGTCAAGATGACGATTGACTCGACCGAGGCGAGCGTCACCGAGAACGGCGAGACCACCGCGCTGACGATGGACGTTGCGCCGTTCATTGACGCGAAGCTCAGCCGCACCTATGTTCCCGTCCGCTTTGCCGCGCAGGCGCTCGGCGCGAACGTCGGCTGGGACGGCGGCGCGCGTACCGTCGTCATCGTGGACACGGAGAAGCAGCTCGCCGCCGCGCTGGAGGGCAAGAGCTTCAGCAATCTCGAAAAGCTCGCCAAGTACACCGAGAAGTACAACCAAGGCATCTGGACCAGCGAGGTTGCCGTGAAGGGCAATCTTGACGTCGATCTAGGCGCGCTTATGGGCGCGGAGTCCGCCAAGTCGTCCATTCCCATGGCTGTTACCGCCAAGGGCACGACTCAGGACGGCGTCAAGATGGACATGACCGAGAAGGTCGCTTTGGATCTTGCCGATCTGCTCAAGCAGTCGGCGGGCAGCGCGTCGACGGACGCTGAAAAAGCGCAGCTTGCCGAGACGGAAGCTATGGCGAAGGCGCTCGCCGAAAACGGCGTCTCTCTCAACATTCGCGGCGACTTGGGCGCCGGCAAGCTTTACCTGAACGTCGATATTTCCGCGCTGGGTAAGGAGCTTGCGGAGTCTCTCGGCGTGGACAAGGACACGTGGTTCGTCATGGACTTCGACGCCATGGGCATCGACTTTGCCGAGCTGATGGCGCAGTCGAAGAAGATGGACTTCAAGCAGCTGCTGCAGATCATGCTCTCTACCGCCGAGGTGAACAGCGCCGACAAGAGCTACGCCGAGTTCAGCGGTACGATCAAGGCGCTGACCGCCAAGCTTGCCGACGACGGCTTTACCAAGAACGGCGACGTTTATACCACCAACGTTGAGCAGAGTGTCGAGGGCATGAAGCTCAAGCTCACGGTCTCCCTGACGATGAAGAACGACGCTGTCGTCGCGTACGGCATCGACATGACGATCTCTGCGGATATGAAAGGGGCCGGCGCGATGGATGTCGGCGTCAAAATGGACGTCAACGAGCAGGACCGGGTTTCCGGCAAGCTGACGGTCGGCATGGGCGAACAGATCAAGGGCGGCTTTGATATCACGGGCGGTTACGTCAAGGGCGGCGACGCTCCGCAGACCCAGCCTCCCGCGGGCGCAAAGGTTCTTGACATGATGGAAACCCTGCCGGATTTGTCCGGCCTTGACGGCTGAAGCGCGAGCGGTTCAGCAAGACATTGACGGCAAACGCGCCGCGAAGCATTTGCTTCGCGGCGTGTTTTTTTGACGCCGCCCACGCCTTTGTCCAATCAGCCTATATTGACAGAAATTTAACGATGAAATTTGTTAATACTGTATAGAAACGCTTGACAAAGCGCGACAGCAGGCATATACTGACGCAAAGACGTGAACGAACGTTCACGACAGAGAGGGCGACATGTATAAAAAGCTAAACAACGACGAGCTCAACGCCATATTGGAAACCGGCATCGAGGTCTTTTCCCGCAGCGGGCTCGACCGCACCGGCGTGAGCGCCGTGGCGGAGGCCGCCGGTGTGAGCGTGGGCGTGATCTACAAGTATTTCGGAGATAAAGAAACTTTTTTTCTGGCCTGCGTACGCTACGCCCTGCGCGAGCTGGACGCCGCGCTCGCGCATGCCGCGGAAAGCGGGGAGGATGTGCGCGGCGCGATGCGATCGCTTGTCGAAGCGCTTCTCGACCACAGCCGCCGCCATCCGAGCCACAACGCGCTCTACAACGAGATCACCTCGGGGGGCTGCCGTCAGTACGCGCCGCAGCTCGCGCAGGAGATCGAGCGTCGCAGCGCGGAGCTCTACGCGTCGATGATGCGCCGTGTGCTTGCCGCGGGCGGACGAACGGACGCAGGGGATGCGCGGCTCTTTGCCTTCTTTTTCGACAGCCTGCTCATGACGCTGCAATTCTCTTGCAGCTGCGATTATTATAAGGAACGCATGAAGCTCTTTTGCGGAGCGGACGCCACGGAGAACGACGAGGCGTTGACGGAGGGATTTTTGCGCTTTATGTGCGGCGCGCTTGGTATTTGATCAGAAAGGAAGAGAAACGATGCTGTATGCCATAGCCTACGACGTGGGGACGACGGGCGTGAAGACCTGCCTGTTCGAAATTGATCGGGAGGTTCGGTTGCTGGGCGGCGAGTACGGGGGCTACGACCTGTGGGTGCTGCCGAACGGCGGCGCGGAGCAGGACGCCGAGCAGTGGTGGCGGGCGATGTGCGATACCACGCGCCGGCTGCTTGCGAAGACGGGCGTGAAGCCGGAGGAGATCGGTGGGATTTCGTTCTGCTCGCAGATGCAGGGCATGGTGCTGGTCGACGAAGAGGGCAACGCTCTGCGCCGCCCCATGAGTTACATGGATCAGCGCGCGGCCAAAGAATTCCACGACTTTCAAAAGCGGGGCGTGACGCTCTCGGGCGTGGAGATTTCAACGCTGCTGCGCAGCCTTGTCATCACGCGCGCGGCGTCCACCAGCGTCAAAGACCCGCTGTGGAAGTACAAGTGGGTGCAGAAGCACGAGCCGGAGATTTTCGCGCGCGTCTACAAGTGGCTGGACATCAAGGAATATCTGATTTGCCGCTGCACGGGCGAGTGCGTCATGACGCGCGACAGCGCGTATTCTACCTTCCTTTACGACACTCGCAAGGGCCGCGAGGGATGGAGCCATGAGCTTTGCAGGATCTACGGCGTGGAGGAGAAGCACCTCCCCCGCGTGATCGAGTGCACGGACGTGGCGGGGAAGCTTACGCCGCGCGCGGCGGCGGAGCTGGGGCTTGCCGCGCTTACGCCGGTCTACGGCGGCGGCGGGGACGCGACGCTCATCGGCGTGGGCGCGGGCTGCACCCGCCTCGGCGATACGCACGTCTATTCCGGCACCTCCGGCTGGGTCGGAACGGTCATCGACCGTCAGGCGGTGGACATCGCCGCCATGATGTGCGGCATCGTCGGCGCGCAGGAGGGCAAGTTCAATTATTTCGCGGAGATGGAGACCGCGGGCAAGTGCTTCGAATGGGTAAAAAAGCACATGGTCGAGGATGAGATCGACGCGTATTTGCAGAAGATCAACGTCGCGGACAGCACAGAGAGCGCCTACGAGAGCCTCTACGACTATATGTCCGACACCATATCGAAGATTCCCGCCGGCTCGGGCGGCGTGATCTTTACTCCGTGGCTGCACGGCAACCGCTGTCCCTTTGAGGATCACCGTGCCGCGGGCATGTTCTTCAACCTCAAGATCGAGACTGGCGAGACGCAGATGATCCGCGCGGTGCTTGAGGGTATCTGCTTCCACCTGCGGTGGATGTTGGAAATTCAGGATAAAAAGGTGCATACCGCGCCTGCACTGCGCTTCGTCGGCGGCGGGGCGCTGTCCCCGGCGACGTGCCAGATTCTCGCGGACATCACCGGGCGTGAGGTTGAGACCGTGCCCAACACCAAAGACGTCGGCGCCATCGGCGCGGCGATGCTGGTCGCGGTGGGCAGCGGTGCGTTCCGTGACCTTGAAACGGCGGGCGCGCTGATCCGACCCGACCGCCGCTATGTGCCAAACGACGCAAACCGTGCGGTGTACGAGCGGAACTATCGGGTGTTCCGCCGCTTATACCGCAGCAACAAGAAAAATTTTGCCGCCCTGAACGGGCAGGAAGGAGGCGGGGCAAATGGATGAGAAGATCGCGCGGGCGCAGGTCGCCGAAACGGGGCGGATACTGCTGCAAAAAAAGCTCGTCGCGCGCACGTGGGGCAACTTCAGCCGCTTGGTGGACGAGAAGCATTTCTGCATTACGCCGAGCGGTCTCGGCTACGAGGCGATGACGCCGGAGGACGTCGTGCTCTATGACCGCGAGAGCGGCGCCTACACGGGGACGCGCAAGCCGTCGAGCGAGAAAGGTATTCACGCCGCCGCTTACGCGTTGCTGCCGAACACGGGCTTCGTTATCCACACGCACCAGATCTACGCCTCGGCGCTGGGTCTCACCGGCGAGGAGAGCCTTTCGCTGAGCGAGGCGGAGCGCCGGAGCTTGGGCGGCGTCGCGTGGGCGAAATACGGCCTGCCGGGGACGAAAACGCTCAAAAACAACGTCGCCGCCGCGATGGCGAGCGGCGCGCACACCGTTTTGATGGTCAACCACGGCGCGCTGATCTGCGGGCCAGAGCGCGACGCGACCATCGAACGCGCGCAGCTTTTGGAGGATATCTGCCGCCGCGCCTGCCGCGGGCAGGACGCTGCAATGTCAGGCGGAGACACGTCGGCGCTGCTCGCGCGTGCGCGCGGGCGCTATCCGACCGCCGCGCTGTGCGACACGCCGGAGACGCTTGCTCTTGCCGCGCTGCGCGTGCCGCTGCGCGCCCAGCTCGACGACATGGCGCAGATGATCGGCGCGATAATGCCCGCGGCAAAGGACGAGAACGACGCGATCGCCCTGCTCGCGCGGTACAACGCCGTGCTGCTTCCCGGCGCGGGCGCGCTTGTGCGCGGGGACGAGCAAGACGATTCCGAGGCGCTCAAGCTTCTTGTCCACAAGGCGGCGGTCGCCGCGCTGCACTGCCGCGCGTCCGGCAAACGCGTCCGTTTGGGCGCGTTGGATACGGCGCTGATGCGCGTGGTGTACCTCAAGAAGTATTCCAAACAGAAAAAGGGGTGAGCGGCATGACGGGCGAGAAGAAAAAAGAGGCGCTGCGCGCGCTCAAATTTACGCTCTTTTCCGTCAGCGCGGGCGTCATCGAGCTTGTTTCGTTCGCCTTGCTCAACGAGACGCTGCACCTTCCGTATTATGTGAGCTATATCACGGCGCTTGTGCTCTCGGTGCTGTGGAACTTCACGCTCAATCGCAAATTCACGTTCCAAAGCGCGAACAATGTGCCGAAGGCGATGCTGCTCGTGGCGCTCTTCTACTGCGTATTCACGCCGCTGACCGGCTGGCTGGAGCACGTCTACACCATGACGCTCGGATGGAACGAGTACGTTGCGACCATCCTCAACATGACGCTCAATTTTGTGACCGAGTTTCTCTATGACCGCTTCATTGTATTCCGCGACAGCATCGACACCAATGACATCGCACAAAAAAACAAATCGAAGGAGGAAACAAAATGACCAACTGCGGTATCAGCCGCTGGGACGACCCGGCGGAAATCAACGCGCGCCTCAAGGCGCTTACCGACCAGCCCATCTGGGAGGTTACGGACGATTATTACAACAACGTCGTGCTCAAGTATTACGACGAAAAGTGCACGGCGTCCCGCGCCGTGTACGAGGAGTCGAAGAACTATATCCCCGGCGGCGTACAGCACAACCTCGCGTTCAATAAGCCCTTTCCAATGTGTATGGCGCGCGCCGACGGCGCGTACCTCTACGATAAGGACGGCAACCAGTATATTGACTTTTTGCAGGCGGGCGGCCCGACCATTCTCGGCAGCAACTATCCCGCCATCCGCGAGAAGGTCATTGAGCTTTTAAATACCTGCGGCCCCGTCACGGGCCTGCTGCACGAGTCCGAGCTGATGATTGCCCGCGAAATAAGCCGCCACATGCCAAACGTCGAGATGTTCCGTATGCTCGGCAGCGGCACCGAGGCGGTCATGGCGTCGCTGCGCATCGCGCGCATCGCCACGGGGCACAAGCATATTATCAAGATCGGCGGCGCGTATCACGGTTGGTCGGATCAGATGGTCTACGGGCTCAAGATCCCCGGCAGCCGCGGCCTGCTGGAGTCCCACGGCATCCCGGGCGGCGCGTTTGAGCTGACCGACGAGGTGCGTCCGAACGATTTGGAGATGCTCGAAGCCATGCTCAAGCGCAACAGGCTGCTCGGCGGCACGGCGGCGGTCATCGTCGAGCCGGTCGGTCCCGAAAGCGGCACGCGCCCCGTCGCGCGCGATTACAACAAGGGAGTGCGGCAGCTTTGCGACCAGTACGGCGCGCTGTTCATCTTCGACGAGGTCGTGACGGGCTTCCGCGTGGCGCTCGGCGGCGCGCAGGCGTTCTTCGACGTCGTACCCGACCTCACGGTCTTCGGCAAGATCGTCGCGGGCGGCTATCCCGCGGCGGGCGGCGTCGGCGGAAAGCGCGAGTACGCGCAGCTGATGGCGGCGGGTCTTGCGACGGGTAAGCACCGCGCCTACGTCGGCGGTACGCTCGCGGCGAATCCGCTCTCCTGCCTCGCGGGCTATACCGCCATCAAAGAGATCGAGCGCACCAACGCCTGCGAGATCGCGGGCAAAATGGGCGACCGCCTGTGCGATGGGCTCAAAGCGCTGCTTGACAAATACGGCCTGCCGTTTGTCGCGTACAATCAGGGCTCGATCGTGCACCTTGAGTGCACCGGCGCGATGAGCTTCGATTTCTCCTCGATGAATCCCGCCAAGTCCGCGCTCGGGCTTTTGAAGCACAAGAAGATGATGTATACGCGCAAGGATTCGATGGAGCGCATGGGCGCGGCATACATGGCGAACGGCATCGTGACGCTCGCGGGCAGCCGACTCTACACCTCGCTTGCCGACACGCCGGAGATCATCGACGAGGCGTTGAACCGCTTCGAAGAGGTCTTCCGCCATGTCGCCAAGACGAAAAAGGGACGCTGAATCGTAATAAACGCAAAGAATGAGGACTTGCTTTTGCAAGTCCTCATTCTGCTTCTGCGTGGACGCCGACAAGCAGACGCGCCGCTCCTATCTTAGATAGTCAAAGATGTCGATGCTCCCTGCCTCCTCTTCGATCCCGAGAGCCGGAACGTGCTCCACTATCCTCGTGTTCCCGCTCGCCTTATCCACGTAGAAATAGACAAGCGCGCCGGTGTAGCTGCGAAAGATCACCTGATACTCGGCTTCGGTATCCTCGCCCAGCGTCACATACATGACGTCCGGGTTATCCTTCGCCGCGCTCCAGTCATACGTCTCATGGCAGTAATTGGAAACGGCTTCGTAGGCCGTTTTTTCCGTGACACGGAAGCTTGCGTACGGATACTCGGCGAACGGCGTCAGCTTCAGCGTTTTGATCTCCGCGTCATATTTGCCGGAAAGCGTCCAAAATGCGTCGGAGTCGATATCCAGCTCCTCCGCGGCGTTCTTGTCCCAGACGCCCGTCTTGTTGTGATAGTAACCGATCTCGGAGTCATCCGCGCCCTTTGTGTCGCTGAAATACCATTCCTCACACGAAAGCTCCGTGCCGTCCTCAGAGAGGTGAAACGTTCCGAATCCGCTGTACGCATAGCCGGCGGAGCCGTAGTTGAAGAAGCGCCCGCCGCCCAGCCACTCATAGACGTTGCGAGCCCCGCCTTCAAGGAAACAGACCGGCTCGCCGTTCTTGCAGGCGTAGCCGCCGAGAAGCAGCTGCACCTCGGGGATATCAGCGTCTTCATTCGGGATGGTGCCGATGATAAGCTCGGGGACACCGTCGCCGCTGACGTCCTCAAACGCATAGCCCAAGTATTGCAGCAGCGCGGCGCGTTCCATCGAGGAAAGCTCTATCACGCCGGGGGAGACGAACGGGTAATCGTTCTCCATATCGTATCCATTGTAGATAATATCGCAGTTCTGCTCCATCACGGTCTCGTAGGCGCGCATCGCATCCTGATACGCCGTTTCCGCCTCGTGATCCGGCGTCATAGCCGGTTCCGGCGTCACGGACGGCGACGGAGCCGCTGTCGTTTGTTCCGTTCCGGCCGGAGCGGTATCCGGCTGCCGCGCCGGCGTTTCCTTTTTCCCGCAGCCGACGAGCGCGAGAAGTGCCATAAGCAGGCAAATGGCTGAAAGTTTCTTTTTCATCTTGTCCTCCTCAGAAAAATGTTGACGTTCCTATGATGATGCCGTACGCTCTCCTCTTGCCGCGTTATCCGAACAGCTCCGCCGCCTTCTGCGCGAAGCGCTCGCCAAAGAGGGCAAAAACGTCCTTGTAGTGGTTCAGGTCGTTGTGCTTCTCGACGTTGCCGTTGACGCCGATCGGGCCCATGTGGATGACGGGCTTGCCCAGCGCCCTGCCGCCGGAATAGCAGAGCATCCCGCACACCAGCTCGTTGGTCAGGATGGACTGGATCACCATTTCGCCGCCGCCGTGGGTGTACTGCTCGGTCGCGAACGCGCCGCCGAGCTTGCCCGCAAGCCCCAGCTTGCTCGCCTGCATCAGCCATTCGCGCATCTCGGGCGTCATCGTCGCCATGTACGACGGGCAGCCGATCACGACGCCCTTTGTTTTGCCGATAAACTCCGCGTCCACGTCGTCGATGGAAAACGCCTTTGCCTCCACGTCGGAGACGCGGCTCATGCCCTCCGCGATCCATTCCGCCGCCTGCTTTGTGTTGCCGGTTTTGGAATGGTAGATCACTGCCAGCTTCATGATGTTTCCTCCCCTATGTAAGTAAATCTCCGAAACTTCTGTCCGTCGCGCTCCACCGTCTCGTTCCACATCGAGGCGGGGCGCACCCAGACGCCGCGCTCGCCGTAGAGCGCGCGGTAGACGACCATCGGCTCCAGCGTCTCGGAGTGCGTCGCAAGGTACAGCACCTCGTATTCGTTGCCCTTAAAGTGGCGATAGCGCCCCGGCTTGATCTCATCCATGCCGCTTGCCTCCCTTCGTCTGAGCGTAGCTCAAATCCAGCAGCTCCGTCACGGTTTCGTCCGCCGCCGAGCCGTCCAGCAGGACGCCGAGCCAATGCGTCTTGTTCATGTGGTACGCGGGCACGACGCCGGGCTTGCCGAGGTACGAGCCGCCCAGCAGCGGGCCGCACTTCACGTCCATGATGTAGACGGTCTCCTTGCCGGAAAGCCCCAGCCGGTCGCGGCGCACGTCCATGACGACGGCGTACCACTTGCGGTTGCCGCGCTGGCGCAGCACAAAGGTGTTCGGCGCGCTCTCCCAGAGGTACTCCGGCTCCGTGCCGTACTGCTCCCGCGCGTAGGCAATCAGTTCATCCTTGGTCATTTGTCCCCATCCTTACCGAGCGTTTTCCATCAGTAAAGCCGATTAATGTCTTTCTGTATCAACGCCGACGCGCTTGCAAAACGTATCCACACCGCTTTAACTGCGCACCGCTAGTATTCCCGGAACTTACCCGTTTTTTGCCGCTTCTTTCGGTTGCTCTATTCGCACGGCTTCAAGCTGTTTTGAAGCGGAACTCATCTCAAGGGCGGAGAAAGCGCAAAGCTTCACAGCAACATCATAGTCCGGGTTGTCGGCTACAAATTGTTTATAAGCGCGAAAGCACTGCTTTGCCGACTCGCCGGCCGGATCATCCAGCGCGCCGCCGAATATCCCGGAACTGATAAGCGGAAACGATATGCTGTGATATCTGTTTTCCTTGAGCACCGACAAGGAGTTGTAATACGCGTCGAACAGTTCTTTGAACGCTTTCGGAGTTCTGGCGAAGTTTGGCCCGACCGCGTGAATGATCGCTTTGGCATTCTTGAGGTTGAACGCCGGTGTGATCACCGCGTCTCCGTCATTGAGCGGCGTATCGTATTTGGCGCATGCCTCCGTGAGTTCGGTCATACCTGCCTTGCTGAAAATAACGCCGCAGACGCCGCCTCCCGCCCAGAGTCCGTTATTCGCGGCGTTGACCACCGCGTCGACCGTTTGGTCTGCACAGGATCCGCGAATCAAATCGATTCTGCTCATTGACAATTCCTCCGTTTGTAACGCCCGCCATGCCAAACTCCGCGCAGGGGCTGCCGAGGCGCGCCCTCGCCTTGCCCGAGGCCCAGCCTTCCGCCGAGCGGATCTCAGGGAGCGGCAGACTGACGCTCTCAGGGATATGTACCGCCGCTTGTACTTGTACTCTTTATTACTTCTTCGCTTCGCTCAGATTCAAGTACTTCCGCGGAATGTGGCAGTAGCCGTCCGGATTCTTGTCGAGGTACTTTTGATGGTATTCCTCCGCGGAGAAGAAGTTTCTCAGCGGTTCGAGCACAACTGCCAAGGGTGCGCCCGCCTTCTGCTGTTCGCGGTCGAATACCGCGCGGATCGCCGGAAGCTGCCCGCCATTCGTATAAAAGACGCCGGTGCGGTACTGGATGCCCTCGTCGTGCCCCTGACGATTGACGGAGAGCGGGTCGATGACCATGAAGTAGTAGTCGAGGATCCGCTCCAAGGACAGCTTGTTCTCATCGTATACGATTTTTACGGTCTCCGCGTGTCCGCTGTCATTGCACACGTCCTCATAGCTCGGCGCCGTATCCGGCCCGTTCGCGTATCCGGCTTCGGTTTCCAGTACGCCGTCAAACTGGTCAAAGAACTTTTGCAGTCCCCAAAAGCAGCCGCCCGCAAGATAAATCATTTGCATCGCTTAATCCTCCTCAATGTAAGTAAACTGCCGTTAAAGCGGTCAAAACGAGTCTCTGGATTCACCAGCGAGTAAAACTCGTCGACGGTCGCGCCGTCCTCGACGACGCTGCCGCCGATGGCGCTCATGCGGTTATTGGCATAATTCGGCGTCTCCACGTCGAAGGCAATGCATCTGCCAATCATAGGCTTGTCCCCCGCGCGTCCGCCGCGCACCGAATGGCGTGCACGCATCGCTTCCATCATGTGGACAGCGGTCATTCCCCGCTTTCCCTTTCGTATTCCTCAAGAAACCGTTCCAAAAAGGCGTGGCGCGGTTCGGCGAGCCTTCGCGCCGTCTCCGTGTTCAGCTCGTCTTTGAGGAGCAGCAGCTTTTCATGGAAGTGCGCGACGGACTCGTCCAGCGAGCGCCCATGCTCGCCGCCGTAGGCAAACGCGCGGGAAATGCCGATGGCGCCCAGCGCATCCAGACGGTCCGCGTCCTGCACGATTTGCCCCTCAAGCGTTTGGGGGCGCTTGCTGCGGTTTTGGCTGAAGGATACGGCGTTGATCGCCTCGCAGATGCGCTCGATCTTCTCCGGCGCGACCTTCCGCGCGGTCAAAAACGAGCGCGCGTTGGCGTTGCCTTCCGTGTGGAACAGCTTGTGGTCGTCGGCGTCGTGGAGCAGCGCCGCAAGCGCGACGATTTCCCGGTCGCAGTCGGGCTCGTCCTCCGCGATGCGCAGGGCGCTGCGGTACACGCGCAGCGAATGCGCGGCGTCGTGTCCGCCGGAATTGCCGCGAAAGAGGTCGCGGATGTAGGCGATGGCAGATTGGACGGTAGCGTCGTTCATGCTGCTAACCTTGACATTCTTTCATCAAAATTGCACACTCCATCATGTACTCATAGTGTGGATAATCGCAAAATGGGCTCCATGTATTTTACATTCCAAACGATTGTTCTGTCAACCGTAATGACGTCATGGAAATCCATTGGCAAGCTGCAAATCAAAAAAGGAAAATGCTACGTCGTTTTCAATCTCAAGGTGGGCGGCAAGCGCAAACCCAAGCGGCTTCCCCCCCTCGGGCTGACGGAGGGCGGCAGGAGCGTCCCGCAGGACGAGGACATGCTCGAAACCAAGCCCAGTGCCCGCACTCTGCCGATCCTGCTCATGATCGAAGACCTGCTCAGGCGGAAGAAGCAAGCGACCGAGCGAAGGCGATGGGAGCCGCGCGTCAGCGCGTCTTGAAATCCCCGAGCCGCGAAGCGGCGAG
>JAWRIJ010000144.1:0-4914 GCA_040307975.1 Oscillospiraceae bacterium
ACCTTCCTGCGCTTGCGGTTGGGGCCGCCGGCGTGGGGGGCCTTATTCTCATGCTCCATAGCCATGGATGTATCCTCCTTTTCAGAATTCGGTCAGAACGGCAGCTCGCCGTCCTCCTCGATTTCGGCGAAACCGCCGTCCCCGGGCGCCGTGTAGCTCTCCGCGGGGGAACCGTACGACGGCGCGGCGTAATCGCCGCCGGAGCCGTCGCGCTTGGAGTCGCCGAAGTAGAAATTGTCCGCGACGATCTCGATGGACGTGCGCTTGTTGCCGTCCTTATCCTGCCAATCGCGGCTTTGCAGGCGGCCCTCCACGATGGCCATGCGGCCCTTCGCGAAGTATTTGCTGACAAACTCGGCGGTGTTGCGCCACGCAACGACGTCGAAAAAGTCTGCCTGCTTGCTGCCGTCCTGCCCCTTGAAGTCACGGTCGACCGCGATGCGGACGGACGTGACCGCCGTCCCGCTCTGCGTGCGGCGCAGCTCGGGATCGCGGGTCAGGCGGCCCATGATGACGATACGATTGAGCATCCGAAGAACCTCCCTTACTCGTCCTTACAGACGATCATGGAACGGATGATACCGTCGGTAATGCCGAGGATACGATCCAGCTCCTTGGGGAACTCGGGCGCGCTCGTGAACGAGATGAGAACGTAATTGCCCTCGGTGATGTAGTTGATCGCGTAGGCGAGCTTGCGCTTGCCCCACTCCTCCACCACGACCTCGCTCGCGTTCTGCTCGACCAGGGTCTTGAACTTTTCGGTCAGCGCCGCAACGCCTTCCTCGCCCTGTGCCGGGTCAATGATGAACACGACCTCGTAGTTGGCTGTAACCTTTGCCATAGTTGCACCTCCTTTTGGACTTTGGCCCACGCGCGCGGCGTGAGCAAGGAATTTTTGCTTGTCAAAGCGAACAAGCCCTATTATTATATAAAAAGAAGTTGCAAAGTCAAGCAGAAATTTTGCACTATGATAAACTTTTTGGGAGGCCGCAAGATGTTGTATTTTGCCAGCGATTACATGGAGACCGCGCACGAGAAGATCCTCCGCCGCTTCCTCGAAACGGACGGGGAACACATGACCGCCTACGGTTCCGACCGCTACTGCGCCGAAGCGCAGGAGAAGATCCGAGCCGCGTGCGAAGCGCCGAAGGCGGAGGTGCGCTTTCTCACCGGCGGGACGCAGACCAACCAGCTCGTCATCGACCTTTTCCTGAAGCCGTGGCAGGGCGTCGTCGCCGCCGACACGGGGCACGTCAACACCCACGAGGCGGGCGCGATCGAATGGAGCGCGCACAAGGTGCTTACCGTGCCGCACCATAACGGAAAGGTCGCCGCCGCGGAGGTGCGCGCCCTTGTGGAGACATGGCGCGGCGACGACGCGCGCGAGCACATCGTCGAGCCGGGAATGGTTTACATCTCCCACCCCACCGAGTATGGCACGCTTTACACCCGCGCGGAGCTGGAGGAGCTCGCCGCCGTGTGCCGCGAGTATGCCCTGCCCCTCTATGTGGACGGCGCGCGCCTTGCCTACGGCCTCGCGGCGGCGGGGACGGACGTGACGCTCCCCGTGCTCGCGAAGTACGCGGACGCGTTCTATATCGGCGGGACGAAATGCGGAGCGCTGTTCGGCGAGGCGCTGGTATTCCCGAAGGGAAACGTGCCGGAGCGGTTCCTCACCCGCGTCAAGCAGCACGGCGCGCTGCTCGCCAAGGGCTGGTCGGCGGGCCTGCAGTTCGACACGCTCTTCACCGACGACCTGTACGCAAAGCTCGGCGCGCACGCCATCGAGACGGCGGCAAAGCTGAAAAAAGGGCTTTGCGACAAGGGGCTGGAGCTTTATATCGACTCCCCCACCAACCAGCAATTCCCCATCGCGGACGACGCGCTGCTCTCCCGACTTGACGGCAAAGTCGTCTACAGCTTTTGGGAAAAGCTCGCGGACGGGCGGACGGTCATCCGCTTCGCCACGAGCTGGGCGACGCGGGTCGAGGACGTGGACGCGCTGCTCGCGCTGCTGTAAACAGCTTGTGAAAAAGACAGAAATTTCTGATTTTGAAGGATGTTTATCTTGCAAGTTTCAAAAATATCTATATAATATTACTGCTATTCCAATCGTACCCCCACTTAAAAACTGAATTCGGAGGAGAAAAATGAGCAAGAAAAAGTATTGCTACCTGTTCACCGAGGGCAACGCCAATATGCGCGAGCTGCTGGGCGGCAAGGGCGCGAACCTGGCCGAGATGACCAACATCGGCCTGCCCGTTCCGCAGGGCTTCACCATCACGACCGAGGCCTGTACCCAGTATTATGAGGACGGCCGGCGCATCAACGACGGCATCATGGAAGAGATCATGGAGTACGTCGCCAAGATGGAGAAGCTCAACGGCAAGAAGTTCGGCGACCTCAAGAACCCGCTGCTGGTCTCCGTTCGCTCCGGCGCGCGCGCGTCGATGCCCGGCATGATGGACACCATCCTCAACCTCGGCCTCAACGACGACGTGGTCGCCGCCATGATCAAGGCGAACCCCACGCCCGAGTTCGAGCGCTTCGTGTGGGACTCCTACCGCCGCTTCATCCAGATGTTCTCCGACGTCGTCATGGAAGTTGGCAAGAAGTACTTTGAGCAGCTCATTGACCGCATGAAGACCAAGAAGGGCGTCACCTATGACGTCGAGCTCAACGCCGCCGACCTCAAGGAGCTCGCCGAGCAGTTCAAGCAGGAGTACAAGCTCCGTATCGGCTCCGACTTCCCCTCCGACCCGAAGGTGCAGCTCAACGAGGCCATCAAGGCTGTGTTCCGCTCCTGGGACAACCCCCGCGCGAACGTCTATCGCCGCGACAACGACATCCCCTATTCCTGGGGCACCGCCGTCAACGTCATGCCGATGGTGTTCGGCAACCTGAACGACAATTCCGGCACGGGCGTCGCGTTCACCCGCAACCCCGCCACCGGCGAGAAGAAGCTCTTCGGCGAGTTCCTCACAAACGCGCAGGGCGAGGACGTCGTCGCCGGCGTCCGCACGCCGATGCCGATTTCCGAGATGGCGGAAAAGTTCCCCGAGGCGTTCGCCCAGTTCGAGAAGATCTGCGCCAACCTTGAGGAACACTACCGCGACATGCAGGACATGGAGTTCACCGTCGAGAACGCGAAGCTCTACATGCTCCAGTGCCGCAACGGCAAGCGTACGCCCGCCGCCGCGCTCAAGATCGCCTGCGACCTCGTGGACGAGGGCATGATCGACGAAAAGAAGGCCGTTGCCATGATCGAGCCGCGCGCGCTCGACGCGCTGCTGCACCCGCAGTTCTCCGCCGAGGCGCTCAAAAAGACCGCGCCCATCGGCAAGGGCCTCGGCGCCTCCCCCGGCGCCGCCTGCGGCAAGATCGTATTCACCGCCGAGGACGCCAAGGAATGGGCGGAGCGCGGTGAGAAGGTCGTGCTGGTCCGCCTTGAGACCTCTCCGGAGGATATCGAGGGCATGAAGGCGGCGCAGGGCATCCTGACCGTGCGCGGCGGCATGACCTCGCACGCGGCGGTGGTTGCCCGCGGCATGGGCAAGTGCTGCGTCTCCGGCTGCGGCGACATCAAGATGGACGAGGAGAACAAGAAGTTCCGTCTCGCTCGCAAGACCTACAACGAGGGCGATTATATCTCCATCGACGGCTCCACCGGCAACATCTACGACGGCGCCATCCCGACCGTGGACGCGAGCATCGGCGGCGAGTTCGGCCGCGTGATGAGCTGGGCGGACAAGTACCGCAAGCTGGGCGTGCGCACGAACGCGGATACGCCCGTTGACGCCGCGCAGGCGGTGAAGTTCGGCGCGGAGGGCATCGGCCTGTGCCGCACCGAGCACATGTTCTTCGCCGAGGACCGCATCCCCGCCATCCGCGAGATGATCTGCGCCGACACGACCGAGGAGCGCGAGAAGGCGCTCGAGCGCCTTGAGCCGATGCAGCAGAGCGACTTTGAGGCAATGTATACCGCGCTTGAGGGCCGCCCGATGACCATCCGCTTCCTCGATCCCCCGCTGCACGAGTTCCTGCCCACCGAGGAGGAGGACATCAAGGAGCTCGCGTGGGATATGGACAAGAGCGGCAGCGAGATCCGCGCCATTATTGCCAAGCTCCACGAGTTCAACCCCATGATGGGCCACCGCGGCTGCCGTCTCGCCGTCACCTACCCCGAGATCGCCGCGATGCAGACTCGCGCGGTCATCAAGGCGGCGCTCAACGTGCAGGCGCGTCATCCCGGCTGGGAGATCGTGCCCGAGATCATGATCCCGCTGGTCGGCGAGGTCAAGGAGCTCAAGTACGTCAAGGATGTGGTCACCAAGACCGCCGACGAGATCATCACGAGCATGCAGTCCAACATGAAGTACAAGGTCGGTACGATGATCGAAATCCCGCGCGCGGCGCTCACCGCCGACTCCATCGCCAAAGAGGCGGACTTCTTCTCCTTCGGCACGAACGACCTCACGCAGATGACCTTTGGCTTCAGCCGCGACGACGCGAACAAGTTCCTCACCGCTTACTATGAGCGCAAGATCTACGAGTTCGATCCGTTCGGCAAGCTCGACCAGACGGGCGTTGGCAAGCTCGTCAAGATGGCGACCGAGCTTGGCCGCGCCGCGAACCCCGACCTGCACTGCGGCGTCTGCGGCGAGCACGGCGGCGATCCCAGCTCCGTCGAGTTCTTCCACCGCGTCGGCCTCGACTACGTGTCCTGCTCGCCGTTCCGCGTTCCCATTGCCCGTCTTGCAGCCGCGCAGGCCGCGATCAAGGACATGAAGGACGACGAGCCTGCCAAGAAGGCCGCCTCCAAGGCGGAAGCGCCCAAGGCGGCCGCCGTGAAGAAGACCGGCAAGAAAAAGAAGTAAGCCGTCCCCTGACAGAACAAAAAGTCCCGGCGCTCAA
>JAWRIJ010000145.1:0-23380 GCA_040307975.1 Oscillospiraceae bacterium
CCGCGTGACGCGTCTGGGCGAAGGCAAGCGCGTCACGCTCCTCGCCGAAGAGGGCGGCTGGTTCAAGGTCTCGTTCGACGATAAAACCGGCTATATCCTCGGCGACTTCCTCAAGCCCGACGACGGCGCGCTCGCGGCTCTCGTCGCGGCGGAGAGCGGGCAGCCCGGCGAGGCGGCCGTGGAGGCGATGGCTTCCGTGCCCGCCAAGGAGGCGGCCTCCGTACCCGCGGACGGAGAAGTCCTCCGCAGCGCCTACATCGCAGGCGGCACCATCAATGTTCGCACCGGCCCCGGTACGGAGTTTGAACGCATCACGATGGTCTCCACCGGCAAGAAGGTCGACGTCCTCGCCGAAGAGGACGGCTGGTGCCGCGTTTCGTTCGGCGACACGGTGGGCTACATCCACGCCGACTACGTCTCCGACACCGAGCCTCCCTCCGACGGCGTGGGCGCGCAGGTCGCAAACATGGTGCAGCAGTACCTCGGCGTCCCCTACGTCTACGGCGGCGCGGCGCCCGGCGGCTTCGACTGCTCGGGACTCACGCTTTACCTTTACAAACAGTTCGGCTACTCGCTCCCGCACTCCGCGTCCGGACAATACGCCAACTGCGGCTACAAGGTTTCGCGCTCCGACCTCCAGCCGGGCGATCTGGTGTTCTTCTCCAGTCCCGGCAGCGGCGGGCGCATCAACCACGTCGCGGTCTATGTCGGCGGCGGCGAGATCATCCACGCGCGTTACAGCGTCGGCCGCGTCTATCGCAACTCGCTCAGCGAAAACTACTACTCGACCTACTACGCAGGCGCGATCCGCATCGCGGGATGATAAGTTTACATAAAAACAGACGGCTCACGCCGTCTGTTTTTTCGTCAGCTCCTGCCAAGCTTTTCACCGATGACCGCCATCTGCTCCGCCGTCGGCTCCCAGCTCGGCGCCGAAAAACACCACGAACCATGTCCACGAGCCAAGCTGCATCAGCGAGACGCGGCTTGCCAGCACATTGACGGAATCGTGGCGAAATTCGCCAAGCAGCGTCAGCAGCTGCCACAGCGCGAGCACGATGATCGCGGCGTCGCAGAAGTCGATGGACTCGCGGCGGCGATCCCTACTCCTCCGCTTCTTCCGCGCCTGATTTTTCCGCCGCAAACTCCGCCTTTGCCTCCGCAAGCAGTTTTTTCTCCTGCTTTGTTGTCAGCTTGCTCTCGTCAAACTGCGCCCATAAATCGGGACGGCGCGCCATTGTGCGCTTCCAGCTCTCCTTTTTGCGCCACTTTGCCACATTCTCATGGTGTCCGGAGAGCAACACGTCCGGAACGCGTCTGCCATGCCATTCGTCGGGGCGCGAGTACTGCGGATACTCCAGCAGCCCGTCCCAGTGCGACTCCTCGGTGAAGCACTCCTCCTCGGGCAGCACGCCCGGCACCATGCGGCACACGCAGTCGGTGAGCGCCATGGCGGGGATCTCGCCGCCGGTGACGACAAAGTCGCCCATGGAGATCTCCTCGTCCACGCACTCGTCCAGAAAGCGCTGGTCGACCCCCTCATAGTGCCCGCACACCAAAATGAGGTGTGCGTAGCGCTCCTTCAGCTCGCGCGCGAGCGATTGCGTGAACACGCGCCCGCAGGGCGAGAGATAGATGGTATGTCCCGCGCCGTATTTTTCCACAATGTCGGCATGGCAGCGGTAAAGCGGGTCCGCCTGCATGACCGCGCCGCGTCCGCCGCCGTAGGGGTAATCGTCCACCTGCATCTGCCGGTTGGTGGTGTATTCCCGTATTTGGTGCGTTTGGATGGCGATATGCCCGCGCTCCTGCGCGCGTCCTAAAATACTGACGTTCAGCATCGCGTCCACCGACTCGGGGAACAGCGTCATGATATCGACGCGCAGGGATGGCGTTTCACTCATCATCGGTCTCCAATCCTTCGATCATGTGTACGGTGATCTCACGCGAAGTCGTGTTGATGTCCGTCACGAAAATATCCTTCACCGCCGGAATGAGGTATGTCTTCTCCGCCCCGCGAACGCGGTAGAGCTTGTGCGCGGGATAGGTCAGCACCTCAGTCACCGTCCCGACGTAGGTGTGCGGGAAATAGTTGAACACATTCATGCCGACAAGCTCCTCGTCGAAGTACTCGCCCTTGGGAAGCCGCACGTCCGAGCGTTTGATGGACAGCACCTTGCCCTTGAGCGCCGCAGCGGCGTCCATATCCGTGATCTCCGGAAGCAGCATAAGCGCCATCTCGCCATGGACGCGCTTCGAGAGCGGGCGAAACGGCACGGCGTCCATGTAGAACGTTTTAAACGTGCAAAGCCGCTCGGCGCTCACATCCCACGGCTGAACCTTGACCTCGCCGCGCACGCCGTGCGTGTTCACGATCTGCCCCACCTCAATGAATTCCGGCGCCGCCGAGGGCGCGGGCGCTTTGTCGAACAGTCCCATGGTTTCCGCTCCTTGTTTTTGTTTATCCGCTGTCACTCCAGCACGTAATACCACCAGTCGAGCGCCGTCTTTTCCGCATGCGCGGAAACGCCCAGCGCCTGTGAGGGGACAACAAAGGTGTAGACCTGCGACGCGCCGGCGGCAAGCGGCGAGACCGTGAAGCGCGCGCTCACCGTCACGTTTCCGATCTTACACTCGAACGCAATGGCGTCGAGCTTCACATCCCGCGCCGTGCCGTTGACAAGGCGTATCTCCGCGACGTAGCTCCCGTCTGCCGCGCGGAACTCCCGCACGAGCCCGCCGCTCCAGTCCTCCGCGCGCATCCTCGGAGCCACGTAGATCTTCTCGCCCGACGCGGCCTCCAGCCGCGCCGTTCCCCGGACAAGGTAGGGCCTGCCTAAAATGGCACGGTAAGAGGTCTCCCGTCCGTCCGGCAGCAGGACGGCGTCGGCGTCCTGCGACACAACGCCCTGCGGCGTCAGAGCGGGATGCTCCTCCGCGGGCCAGGCGCTCAAGGACGCACGCTCCGTAAACGCGCCCGCGGGCGAGACCTCCCACAGCTTTTTTGCGCTTGAAGCGCTGTAATAAACCGTCGTACCATTGGCAAACATCGTGACATAGTCCCGATTTGCCTCCGGCGGCACCGCCGCAACCGTTTCGACAAGCTCCGGCAGGCGCAGATTCGCACGTTTCAAAACGCGCGTCCCATCCTCCGCCACGCCAAGAAACCACGCCGTCGGGCCGACATAGGCAATCTCGCTGAGGTAGAGGTTCTCACAGTTCGCGCCGTCGATGATCTTTGCGCGCGTCTCGGTCTGCAGATCGATCTCGTAGAGCGAGTAGTTGCGAAACGTCTCGCCGTCCGTCGTACCGTCGCTGCCGCCATAGAGGTAATAGAGCTTTCCGCCGAAGCAGTAGAGGCTCCGATCCGTGTAAAGCGTTTCGTCAAAGTGCATCACGGGCGTCAGGTGCCGCAGAGAACGCCCCGTCAACCTTCCAATGCGGTAGCTCCAGTTTTCCACATCGTCTCCGTCGCCGATGCGCTCCAAAACGTAGATCGCACCGTCGTAGAGCACATAGCCGTCGATACGATCCGTCGTATAGAGCGTTTCCGGCTCTCCCTTTCCGGAGGCGTCAAGGCGGCGCAGCATGCAGTCCCAGCCCGGCTTCTCCCCTGTGGTCTCAACGAAGTACAGCCTGCCCTGCTCGTCCGCGCCGAGGCGCGTCAGCCCGTTTCCCGTGCGGTAAACGGTCGCGACCGCTCCCGAATCCGTACGCGAGACGATCTCGCTGAGCAGCGTCACGCGCCCGTTTGCGGCGTCATACCGCGTCGTACGCACGAGATAGTAGCTTCGCCCGTTCAGGCGTACCGTCTCTCCGTTTACGAGGAAATTCCCGTATTGCCCCGCCATCGTTTTGTCAAGCCGGCTGTCCGCGCCAACGCGCTGCGCGGGGCAGATAAGGCGCGTCACCACCGTCGCGATCTCCGCGCGGGTCGCGTTCGCCGCAGGGCGGAAGTTTCCGCCGTCCTTGCCCGTGAAAATGCCTGCGGCGTACAGGTCACGCACCGCATTGCGCGAGCTGTTGCGCGTCGCGTTCAGGTCGGGAATAGCGGAATCCTGGATGGAAGGGAGATCCTGATTTGAGAGGACGCCGCGCACCAAAAGGCACAGATCCTCACGGGAAATGTCTGCCGTCTCCGCCTGCCATGCCGCGCACGCGCTCTCAGGCAGCAGTCCCGCGTCCGTGATGTAGTCCCAGTAGCGTCGATACCACGCGCCGTCCGCGTCCGCCGGTATCTCTGTGCCGTGATAGAGCGCGTGGATACGCGCCGTGATGGTCACCGCCTCCGCCCAGCTCATCGGCTTGTCCGGCAGGAACACATCCCCCGCGCCGTTCATCACGCCCTTTTGCACGACCGTCTTGACGGCGCTTTCGTACCATGCGCCTTCGGCGACGTCGAGGAAAAGCCCCGTCTGATACGCCGCCCTGTCCTCCGCAAACGCGCCCAGTCCGCCCGCGGCGAGCGCCCCCGCCGTCAACGCCGCGCACAGCAGCGCCGCCAGCAGCGCCGTCCTTGTCAGCTTTGCCGCGCAATTTCTCATTCCAGCACCTCCGCCGCCCCAATGGATACCCATATTTTCATTATACACGAAAATCGCGTCCTCCGCAACAGGACATGAAAAAAGAGGCTTTCCCGACGGGGAAGCCTCTTTTCTGCATCAGTCAACGATATCAACCGATACCTTTACGCCGGTGCGTTGGGCATAGGCGCGCATCACCGTGCGGATCTCCTTGGCGATGCGGCCCTGGCGGCCGATGACCTTGCCCATGTCGTCGGGGGCGACGCGCAGCTCCAACGTAAGCTCGTCCGAACCCTGCACCTCGGTGACGCTTACGTCGTCGGGATGCTCAACCAGGCTGCGGGCGATGTAGAGCAGCAAGTCTTTCATAGTTGAAACGACCTCCGCCTCAGTTCAGCGCGCCGACTCTCTTCAAAAGCGCACGGACGGTCTCGGTCGGCTGTGCGCCGGTCTTGATCCACTCAAGCGCGCGGTCGGTGTCGATCTTGATCTCAGCGGGTTCGACGCAGGGATTGTAGGTGCCGAGTTCCTCAATGAAGCGGCCGTCACGGGGATAGCGGCTGTCGGCGACGACAACGCGATAGTACGGAGCCTTCTTGGCGCCCATTCTGCGAAGACGAATCTTAACCATGATGTGTTACCTCCAAAAATATGTTTGTTTTTATTTTGATAAAATGCTTGGCATTGAATCAACTTATTTGAAACGCTTCTTTCTGCCAAAGCCGTGCATGCGGCCTCCGCCCATGCCCGGGATGCCGCCGAAGCCCTTTGGCATCTTGCCGCGGGAAAACGCCTTTGTCATCTCCTGCATCATCTCAAACTGCTTCAAAAGCCGATTGACGTCCACAACCTCAAGCCCGCAGCCCGCCGCGACGCGCTTTTTGCGGCTCGCGCCGAGAAGTTTTGGGTTTTCGCGTTCCTCGGGCGTCATCGAGAGGATGATCGCCTCGGTGTGCGCGAGCGTCTTCGGATCGATCTCCGCGCCGGCAAGCTGTTTGCCAAGCTGTCCGGGAATCATGCCCATCAGCTGGTTCAGGTCGCCCATTTTTTTGAGCTCCAGCATCTGGTCGTAGTAATCCGTAAGCGTGAAGCTGTTTTTGCGGATCTTTTCTTCCAGCTTTTTCGCCTTTTCCTCGTCGAGCGTCTGCTCCGCCTTTTCGATAAGCGAAAGCACGTCGCCCATGCCGAGGATACGCGACGCCATGCGCTCGGGGTGGAACGGCTCGATCATGTCGAGCTTCTCGCCCGTGCCGATGAACTTGATGGGCTTGCCCGTCGCTGCGCGGATCGAGAGCGCCGCGCCGCCGCGTGCGTCGCCGTCGAGCTTGGTGAGCACCACGCCGTCGATGCCGAGCGCCGCGTCGAAAGCGGTCGCCGCGTTCACCGCGTCCTGGCCCGTCATCGCGTCGACGACCAGCAGGATCTCGCTGGGCTTGACCGCCGCCTTGACGCGCTTCAGTTCGTCCATGAGCGCTTCGTCGACATGCAGGCGGCCCGCCGTATCGAGCATCACCACGTCGTTTCCGTGATCCTTCGCGTAGCGGATAGACTCCTTCGCGATTTTGACAGGATCGGCCTGCCCCATCTCAAAAACGGGCAGATCGAGCTGTTTTCCAACGACCTGCAGCTGCGTGATCGCCGCGGGACGGTACACGTCGCAGGCGACAAGCAGCGGACGCTTGCCCTGCTGCGAGCGGATCAGCCCCGCGAGCTTGGCGACGTTCGTCGTCTTGCCCGCGCCCTGAAGGCCGACCATCATCACAACGCTCGGCGGCTGGGACGCATAGGTAAGGCGCGCGTTCGTCCCGCCCATCAGCTCGGTGAGTTCGTCGCTGACGATCTTGATGACCTGCTGCGCGGGCGTCAGGCTCTCCAGCACATCCTGCCCCATCGCCTTCTCGCTCACGCTCGCGACAAAGTCCTTCACGACCTTGTAGCTCACGTCCGCTTCCAGCAGCGCCATGCGCACCTCGCGCATCGCCAGGCGAATGTCTTCCTCCGTGATCCGCCCTTTGCCGCGCAGGCTCTTGAAAACGGCGTTCAGTTTTTCGGAAAGGCCTTCAAATGCCATAGTGTCTCCTTATGTATCAGTCACGCAGCGCCGCGGTCTCTTTCCCGATCGTCGCGCAAAGCTCCTCCAGGCGCTTGTCCTCAAAAAGGCGGCGGTTCATCTGCTCGATCTCCTCCGTCGCCTTCGCGATCGCGTCCACATGCGGAGCATACTGCATGAAACGCTTGACAAGGCCGGTCTTATCCTCGATCTCGGTCATATACGCCTCGGCGCGGACGATCACGTCGCGCACGCCCTGGCGGGAGATGCCGTAATTCTCCGCGATCTCAGAGAGCGACAGGTCCTCGTCGTAGTAAAGCTGGTAAAATTCCTTCTGCCGGTCGGTAAGCAGCTCCCCGTAAAAATCGAAGAGCATGGTCATGCGAAAGGTCTGGTTTTTCACAGGGTTCTCCTCCTTGGCAAGATTCCGTGTAAAGTCTTATGCCTTTACAACAGGAATTAGTTTATCCTATCGTAGCAGAAAAGTCAAGGAAAATTTGCGGGAAACCGGGCGAAAAACGAGAAATGTCCACCCGCGCGGGTTTTCGGCGAAAAAACGGTGGCAAATCGTTTCGGTTTGTGTTATTCTAAAGAGCGTTGAGCAAAAAAGAGAAACAGGAGCGTACTCATTTCATGCAATCAAATCGTACGGAACTCTTCCCCGGCGTGTATCTCAATTATGTGCATGCGACAAAATTCAAAACCGGTCTTCTCTCCGCGCAGTTCATCCTGCCGCTGGACGAAAAAACCGCCGCTTTCGGCGCGCTGCTGCCCGCCGTGCTGCACCGCGGCACCGAGACGCACCCCGATATGCGCTCGCTCTCCTGCGCGCTCGACCTGCTCTACGGCGCGGGATTGAGCTTCACGGTGCGCAAGAAGGGCGAGAACCAGTGTCTCGGCTTTGTCACGAGCTTCATCGACGACGCCTACGTTCCGAGCGGCGAAAAGCTGTTGGAGGAGGCGTCCGCGCTGCTCGGCGAGATGCTGCTGCGTCCTGCGCTCTCCGGCGGCGTATTTCGCGAACCATATGTCGCAGGCGAAAAGGGCAACCTCATCGACTCCATCCGCGCCATCCGTGACGACAAGCGCGACTATGCGGACATGCGGCTCATCGAGGAGATGTGCCGCGGCGAGCGCTACGGCGTGATGCGCTTCGGCAGCGAAGCCGCCGTCGAGGCAATCGACAGCCGTGCGCTCTACGACTTTTACCAAAGCCTGCTCTCGACCGCGCACGTGGAGCTGTTTTACTGCGGCAGCGCCGCGGCGCCGCGCGTCAAAGACGCGCTCGCGCGCGCTTTTGGCGCTCTTCCCCGCGGCAAGCGCGTCGAGCCGAAGCGCACGGAGCGCCGAGCCGCCCCCGCCGAGCCGCGCTATCACACCGAGACAATGGACGTTTCACAGGGCAAGCTCGCGATGGGATTTCGCGCCGCGACGGAGGACGAGCACGCCATGATGCTCGCGAACCTGCTTTTCGGTGGCTACAGCAACTCCAAGCTCTTCCTCAACGTGCGCGAAAAGCTCTCGCTGTGCTACTACGCGTCCTCTGGCTATCATCGCTCCAAGGGGCTTGTAACCGTTTCCTCCGGCGTGGAGTTCAGCGACTATCAGCGCGCGCACGACGAGATCCTTGCCCAGCTGCGCGACGTGCAGCTCGGCGATTTCGAGCCGTGGGAGCTGGAGAGCGCGAAGAGCGTGCTGCTCAGCGCCATCCGCACGCGCGAGGACTCCGGCGCGCGCATGGAGGAAAATACGCTCGGCCAGGCGGCAACCGGCATTTGGGAAAGCGAGGAGGAGCAGATCAAAGCCCTCTCCGCCGTCACGCCGGAGCGTGTCGCCGCGGCGGCAAAGAGCATGTCGCTCGACACCGTCTATTTTCTCAGGGGCAAGGAGGCTGTCGCCGATGACTAAGATCGAATATCCGCGTATCGGGGAGACGGTATTCTCCGAAACGCTTGAAAACGGGCTGCGCGTCGCGGTCGTGCCGAAGCCCGGCTACCGCAAGCGCTACGCCTTTTTTGCCACGCGCTACGGCGGCATGGATATGCGTTTCAAGCTCGGTGATGCGTGGCACGACACGCCCGCCGGCATCGCACACTATCTCGAGCACAAGATGTTCGACACCGCGGAGGGCGACGCGATGCAGGCGCTCACAAAAAACGGCGCGGACCCCAACGCCTTTACCGCCAACTCGATGACCGCGTACTACTTCGACTGCACCGAGCATTTCGAGGAAAACCTCCGCGTCCTGCTCTCGTTCGTCTCCGTGCCGTATTTCACGCAGGAAAGCGTTGACAAGGAGCGCGGTATCATCTCGCAGGAGATCCGTATGACCGAGGACACGCCCGACTGGCACGTCTACAAGAACCTGCTCGGCTGCCTGTACCGTGTAAGCCCTGTGCGCGTGCCCATCGCCGGCACGGTGGAGAGCATCCGTGAGATCACGCCCGAAACGCTTTACGCCTGCCACAAGGCGTTTTACGCCCCGTCGAACATGCTGCTGTGCGTGGTGGGAGACGTGGACGCGGACGCGGTCGTTTCGCTCGCGCGCGAGGTGCTGCCGGCAGAGCGCGGCGAGGCCATTGAGCGCGACTACGGCGAAGCGGAGGACGCGCGCGTGTTTCAAAAGTCCGTGACGTTCCCGATGGAAATTGCTACGCCGCAATTCCTTGTCGGCTTTAAATGCCCGGACGCCGGCGACGGCGACGGACTGCTGCGTCAGAGCCTGATCGGCTCAATGGCGGTCGACGTCCTGCTCGGCGACTCGTCGCGTCTCTACATGCGCCTTTATGACGAGGGGCTTATCAATTCGAGCTTTGGCGGCGATTTCGACCAGCTCCCGGGGCTTTCCTACTTCTATGCCGGCGGCGAGTGCAAGGAACCGGAGACCGTTGCGCGCTCCATCATGGACGAGGCGGCAAAGCTCGCGCGTGAAGGCATCGACGAGGCGTTTTATCAGCAGATCCGCCGCGCGAGCCTTGGCGCGTCGCTGCGTGCGCTGAGTTCGTTTGAAAACATTGCCGTCAGCATGGCGGACGGCTGCTTCCGCGGTTTCGACCCCTACCGCTTCCCCGAGGTCTACGACTCCATCGGCAAGGCGGACGTGGAGGATTTCCTGCGCGAGAACATCGTCGAGGAGCGGCGCGCCATGTCGCTGCTGGTGCCGATGGAAGGAGGCGAGGGCGCATGAGTCTCAAGGACGTCATTCCCAACACCTCGCCGATTTCGTTTCCGGGGCTGTTCGGCGACTGGCAGTTCACGGCAAGCGCCAAGCTGCTCGACATAGGCAACGGCGTCTACTGGTACGGCGCGTTCATCGCGCTGGGGCTGCTGCTGGGCTTGTGGTTCTGCATGAAGCAGTCCTCCCGCTTCGGCCTCACCGAGGACAACGTCATGGACACGGTGCTCTGGGGCATGCCGTTCGGCATCCTCGGCGCACGGCTTTACTACATTATCTTTTATCTTGACCTTTACCGCAATTCAGACGGCTCGCTTGATTTTGCAAGGATGATCCGCATTTGGGACGGCGGGCTCGCAATCTACGGCGGTATCATCGTCGGATTTTTTGTCGGTTGGCTCGTCAGCCGCGCCAAGAAGTTCTCCTACCTCGCGATGATGGACGACATTGTGATGGGCGTGCTCATCGGACAGTCCATCGGGCGCTGGGGCAATTTCATGAACCGCGAGGCGTTCGGCGCCGAAACGACCGTGCCGTGGCGCATGCGCCTGTGGGCATATGACGGCGCGGCGTACGACGTGCATCCGACGTTCCTCTACGAAAGCCTGTGGAATTTCGCCGGTTTCCTGCTCATTTGGCGTCTCGTCTCCCGCCGCCGCCGCTTCGAGGGAGAAAATCTCCTGTGCTACCTGCTGTGGTACGGCCTGGGGCGCGTATGGATCGAAGGTCTGCGCGCGGACAGTCTGTATCTCTTTGACCTTACGCTTTTCGGCGCGCCCATTCGCGTCTCGCAGGCGCTCTCGGCGCTGCTGGTGATCGTTTCCGGCGTGCTGCTGGCGATCAATTGGAATAAAAGCAAAAAAGAAACTCCGCTCGGCTGAGCGGAGTTTCTTTTTATGCCGTCCCGTTTTGTTTCTTTTTCTTCCCGATATTGTCGATCACGCAGTAGTACACCGGCGTGAAGAGAAGCGTCACGATAGTCGAAACGAGCATACCCGAAACCATCGTCACGCCCATGTCGCTCATCATCTCGTTGGACTGCCCGAGGCCGAGCGCAAGCGGCATGATGGCAAGGATGGTGGTGAGCGTCGTCATCAGCACGGGGCGGATACGCAGCGGGCAGGCGTTGAGGATGGCGGTCGTGCGGTCCTCGCCGCGGTCACGGCGCTGCTTGATGTAATCAATGAGGATGATGGACGCGTTGACCACCGTGCCCGCGAGCATGATGAGCGCCACCATCGAAATCATCGAGAGGTCACGTCCCGTGAGCGGCAGCGCGAACAGCGCGCCGGAGAACGCCACCGGTAAGATCATCATGACGATGACCGGCATAACGAACGACTCAAACTGCGATGCAAGCACGAAATACACAAGTCCCAGCGCCACAACCAGCGCAAGCGTCAGGTCGTGGAAATTGTCCTGCATCTCCTCATAGCCGCCGCCGATGCTCGCCTCATAGCCGTCGGGCATCTGATACCCGTCCAGAATGGCGCGGATCTGCTCCGTGATGCCGTTCGTGTCGCCGCTGAGGCTTGAACCCGTGATGGTCACGGCGCGCGACTGGTTGGAACGCGAGATCGTCGCCGGAGCAAGCTCCAGCTCCACGTGCGCCACAGCGCTGAGCGGCACCGTACCGCCGTAAGGCGTCGTCACCGGCGTTGAGCGCAGCGCGTCGAGGCTGGTGGACGCCGCGCCGTCGCCGCGCACGATCACGTCGATCTCCTTGTTGTCGATGTTCACGCGCGTCGCGGTCGCGCCGGTCAGCTCGGCGCGCACCGCCTGACCGACCTGCGCCGCCGTCAGCCCATACTGCGCCGCGCCCTCGCGATTCATCGTGACCTTGACCTGCGGTACGTCGTCGCTCACCGTGGACTTGACGCCGACGGCGTCAGGAAGCGCGGCGATCGGCTTCATCAGGTCGTTCGCGATCATCGTCAGCGTTTCGTAATCCGTTCCCGTAACCTCGACCTCAATGTCGTTGCCGCTCATCATCGCGCTCATATCCATCGCGCTGATGGTATATTTGCAGCCCGCGATGTCGGCAAACGCCACGCGCAGATCGTTCGCGATCTCGGTCGCACTGCGCGAGCGCTCATTTCTCGGCACGAGGATGATACCCACCTCATTCTCCGACTCACCGACGCTGTAGTACACCGATTCCAGCTCCGGCACGCGGTCATAGATGATGTCGATCATCTGTTCCGCGACAACGGCGGTCTGCTGTGCGTTGGAGCCGATCGGCATCGAGATGGTCCCCTCAATGATATTCATGTCCATCGCAGGCAGCAGCGTCTGCTTGGTGGAAATGCACGCGGCGATAAAGACCGTCACGAGCGCCACGGAAGCTAAAACGCCCACGCCGAGATGCCGCACGAAATAGCCGAGCACCTTGCGGTAGCCCTCCGTGAAGCGAACGCTGAAGCTCTTTTTCTCCGCTTCGCCGCTCCGGCGCGCAAGCTGCTCGCGCGCCTTCCGCTTGTCGAGCAGAAAGTAGCACAGAAGCGGCACAAGGGTCACGGAGATAACGAGCGAGCCGAGGATCAAAAATGAGATCGTCAGGCAAAAGTCCTTGAAAATCATGCCCGCGAGGCCGTCCGCGAGGCCAAGCGGCAGAAACACCGCGACGGTCGTGAGCGTTGAAGCGCTGAGCGAAAGCATGACCTCTCGGGTGCCCTCCACACAGCTTGTCATGCGGTCGTGCCCCTCCGCCGCGTAGCGGTAGATGTTCTCCAAAACGACGATGGAGTTGTCCACGATCATGCCGACGCCCATCGCAACGCCGCCGAGCGAGAGCAGGTTCATCGTCAGGTCGCACACGTACATGAGCACAAACACCGTCAGGATGCACACCGGCATCGAAACGGCAATGGCAAGCGTCGCGCCGAAGCGGCGCAGGAACAGGAACACCACGATTGCCGCAAGTCCGACGCCGAGGATGATGTTTTCGATCGCCGCGTCGACGACGACGTTGATGTAGTCGCTCGCAAGATACGGGGTTTCGTAGACGATGGAGCTGTTTTTCCCCGAAAGCTCCTTCATCTTTGCCGCCGCTTTGTTCGCAACGGCGGCCTCGTTCGCGCCGGACTGCTTGGCAACCTGCAAAAACACGGCGGGCACGCCGTTCATCTGTCCGATGTCGCGCTGCTCCGTGGTTTCGAGCTTCACGTCCGCGATCTCGCCGAGGCGCACCGTTCCGCCGGTCTGAAGCGGGATGATGACATTGCGCACATCCTCAACGCTTCGAAGCTGCGCGTCGGTGGAAACGGTCAGCTTTTGGCTGCCGTTTTCCATCTCGCCGCCCGGATAAAGCAGGTTTTCGGCAACCAGTATCTGCGAAATGTACGCGTTCGACAACCCCAGCCCGCGGGCGCGCGCCGCGTCCACCTGCACGGCGATCTGTTGGTCAAAGCCGCCGTAATAGCTCACCGACGCCACGCCGTCGATGCGCTCCAACGCGGGCGCGACGACGTCCTCCGCCATCGCCTGCACGCTCACGAGGTCCTCGCCCATGAGCGCGATGATGGCGGAGGGCATCATATCGCCGACGTTGACGTTCATGATGACCGGCTTGGTGCAGTCCTCCGGCAGCGAAAGCGCGTCAAGCTTCTCGCGCAGCTTCGTCGCCGCAATGTCCACGTTCGTGCCCTGCACGTACATGATCACCACGGTGGAAAGGCTCTCGGCCGATGTGGACGAGATCGTGTCCACGCCCGGCACCGACATGATCGCCGACTCCAGCGGGCGCGTGACCAGCTCCTCCATGTCGCCCGGCGACGCGCCGTTGTAGTGGCAGTACACCACCGCCGCGGGATACTCCATGTTCGGCAGCAGCGCAAGCTGCAGCTCGCGCAGATAGATCACGCCGAAAATCGAAACGATGACAAACGCAAGGATCGTCGTCACGCGGTGCTTGATGCAGAATTTTGCGATTCCTCCGCCCATTGCTCAGCCTCCGTTCACCACGCGGACGGCGTCGCCGTCGGAGAGGTACTGCTGTCCGACCACGACGACCTGCTGCCCCTCGGTAAGGCCGGAGAGTACCTCCGTCACGCCGTCGCCGTTGAGCCCCGTCGCGACGGCGGCATATTTTGCCGCGCCGTTCTCCACGACGTAGACATAGGGCGTGCCGTTCGCGGTGAGGATCGCCTCGGACGGGATCGCAACCACGCCCTCGGAGGTCTCGGTATAGAATGTAACGTCCGCGAACATACCGGAAATGAGCCCCGTCACATCACTCGGCACGCTGATGACCACGGCGTAGAGCTTCGTCTGCATGTTCGCCGCCTGCTCCACCGAGCGGATCACGCCCGTAAACTCCGTCGCCGCGGACGCGACGCTCACGCGCGCCTTGTCGCCGATCTTAAGCTTCGGCACAAGCGATTCGGAGACGTAGACGCTGATCTTCATCTGCTCGGCGTTGCTGATGACCGCCACGGGATAATTCGCCGAAACGTATCCGCCCTCCGAGGCGGTCAGCGAGGCAAGCATACCGCTCGCCGGCGCGATGACGTTGCCCTTGGAGTCTACGTCGTCCATCACGAGTCCGAGCTGCTCGATGCTCGAGCGGTAGTTCTCCATGCCCGCGCGGAGCTGGGAGAGCGAAGAGTCGCGCTGCGCTTGAAGCTGCAAAAGCTGCAGCTCCGCCTGATCGATTTCCATTTGGGATGCCGCGCCGATGGCATAGAGCGCCTTCGTATCGCTGACGTTTTTCTCCGCCAGCGCGATTTGGCGGTCAAAAAGCTCCTTTTGCTGATTGTAGCTCGCAGCCGAGCTTTCGTAGCTGATTTTCGCGGCGTTGTAGCTCGCCTGCGTCGAGCCGAGGTCAAGCGTACAGATAATGTCGCCCTTTTCCACCGTGTCGCCCGCCTCAAAGAAAACCGCGGTACACTTGGCGGTGGCGGCGACGTAAATGGAGGTCTCGTCGTCAGAAACGACCGTGCCGGAGACTCGGTTTTCCGTCGCCACATCTCGCTTTTCAGCCGTTTTGACCTGCACGGCGACGCCGGAGGGCAGCACCGGCTCCTCCGCCTTTTCGCGGGAGGCGCAGCTCACAAGCGTGAAAACCGAAAGTGCCGCGAGCAGCAGCGCCAATATTCTCTTTCCCATTGTTTTCGCTCCTCCTTAACCGTTCAAAATACCGTAGTCCACCGCCCAGGTATAGCTGCGGTACTTGGAGAAAAGCTCCCGCTCGGCGGCGGAAACGTCGTCCTTCGCCGCCGCAAGCTCATCCTTCGCATCCGCAAGCGCGTTGGCGGAGATGTTGCCCTGCTCAAATTTAAGCGCGGAAACGGCATAGCTCTTCTCCTTGCTCTCAAGCGCCACGCGCTTGGCGGAAAGCGCCTGCGCGCAGTCCTTGACCTGCGCGTAGAGCGTGCGGAAGTTAAGCTCATAGGTCAAAAGCGTGTTTTCATAGTTGTACTGATACGCCTGCAGCGCGTGCGTCACCTCGGAGACCTCAAAGCGCTTTTCATTGGTGCCGTAGAGATCGATCACCTTGTCGTAAGTATCCTTGCGGAAATCGTCAAGCTGCTTCTTCGCGTCGAAAAGCGCATAGCTCGCCGCCTTTGCTTTCTCAAGGTCGGCTTCCAGGTCCATCGCCGCAAGCTCCTGCTGCGTGACCTTTGGCAGCGCGCCGAGCGCGAGCGGCGCGCTCAGTTCCGCGCCCACCATGCTTCTGAGCTGCAAAAGGGCGGCTTCCCTGTTCATCTTCAGCGTTTCACGCCCGCTGACCGCCTGCGCGCGTCCCGCGCTCACCTGATCCACCGCAAGCTGGGAGACCTGCCCCAGCTCACAGCGCAGGCGCATTTCCTGCTCCGTGCGCCCGAGCTGCGCGATCTTCCGCGCGAGCGACGCGTCCTGCGCCTCCAGATTCTTGAGCGTGATGTAGAGCGTTTCACCGACAATGACCGCCTGATCCTGCGCGCTGCGCTTCTGCCAAAGCGCCTCCTTGTCGTCCTTCTGCTTATCGCCCTTCTCGATCGCCTCATATTCCTTGCGCATCTGCTCATACTGCGTTCCGAGCATGTCGGCGGCATTGCCGTCGCGGAGCAGCGAAATGAGCATCCACTGCGTCGTTGCAAGCTCGTTCATACTGTCGCGCAGGTCTTCATACCGCCAGTCATAATCACGGCCCTCAATGTCGTCGATGCTCTCCTGCAACACGCGCAGAGGATAGTAGTTCTCCAGCATCCGCGCGCGGAGATTGCCGAACGTGAGCGTCCCCTCGGGATCGAGAGGCTTTGCTTCCTCCTCCGGTCTCTCTCCGTCCGCAGGCGTTTGCACGCCGTCATCCGGTTTTGCCGCATCCTCCGGCGAAGCTCCCTGTACCGGAGCTTCCCACGTCGCGGCGCCATCCGTCGTCGGAGTCTCCAAACGCTCCTCACTCTCCGCTCCGGCGCTCCGCGTGTTCTCCGCCCGCGTCGGAGCCGGCGTTTTCTCCGTCGCGTCGCCCTCCGCAAGCGCGTGCGGCGCGCCGAGCGCGCAAGTCATCACAAGCGCCAGCAGCAACGCCGTCATTCTCTTCTTCATTGTATCCACCCTTTCCGCTCGATGCGAAATCTATTGAGCTAAATTGATATTATAGTTATCTTTAGCTTACATGTCAAAGGAAACTGTGCGAAAAACTGTTAACATTCTGTAAAAAATAGCTTTACAGGAGATCCTCCCCGTGTTATACTCTACCTGGTCGTATTCAAACATCCAAATAAGAAGGAACCGAACAGTCCAGATGAACATGCAAAGCAAGAACGAAACCGTCAGGAACGAGGGCGCGCAAAGCGCGTACCTCCAGCTATATCTGCGGCTGCGCGGCGACATCGTCTCGGGCGCGTACCCGTTCGGCAGCCGTCTCCCGTCAAAGCGCCAGCTCGCCGACGACGCAGGCGTAAGCCTCGTTACGGTCGAGCACGCCTACGCCATCTTGTGCGACGAGGGCTACGCGGAGGCGCGCGAGCGCAGCGGGCACTTCGCCGCTTATCGCGCCGGCGACTGTTTTCCCGGCGCGGGCGCGGAGGGGCGGCGTTTTCGCGGCGCAAACCCGCCGCGCGCCGTGGAGGGCGGGTTCCCGTTCTCCGTGCTCGCGCGCACGATGCGCCGCGTGCTGTCCGAATATGGCGAGGGACTGCTTGTCAAATCCCCGAACAACGGCTGCGCGGAGCTGCGCCAGGCGCTCGCCGACTATCTCGCCCGCTCGCGCGGCATCCGTGTCAAGCCCTCGCAGATCGTCATCGGCTCTGGCGCGGAATACCTCTACGGTCTCATCGTGCAGCTTTTGGGGCGCGAGCGGGTCTACGGCGTGGAGGACCCCTCTTATGAGAAAATCCGCCGCGTTTATCAGGCGAACGGCGTCGCATGCGAGTCGCTGCGCCTCGGCGCGGACGGCGTGCGCACCGACGAGCTGGCGCACACGAACGCAAGCGTCCTGCACGTGACGCCATTCCACAGCTTCCCCAGCGGCGTCACGGCGAGCGCGGGCAAGCGCGCCGAGTACATCCGCTGGGCACGCGAGCGGGACGGATACGTCGTTGAGGACGATTTCGACAGCGAATTTACCCTCTCTTCCAAGGCGGAGGACACGGTTTTCTCGCTGGAGCCGGAGCGCTCCGTGATCTATCTCAACACCTTCACCAAAACCGTCGCGCCGTCGATGCGCGTGGGGTACATGGTGCTGCCGCCCGCGCTTCAGGGGCGCTTTGAGCAAACCGTCGGCTTCTACTCCTGCACCGTGCCGCTCTTTGAGCAGTACGTCCTCGCGGAGCTGCTGCGCAGCGGCGATTTTGAGCGTCATCTCAATCGCGTGCGCCGCAAGCGCCGCCGCGCGCAATAATGTCAAAAGCAGAGCGTACGCTCTGCTTTTGATTATGCTTCGCCGCCCGCGCGCCGTGCTCTTTAAGCGTTTTCGCTTCGTCCCTCAGCGGCCGTTGTACTGCCGGATTAGTTCGTTCGCCTTATAGGAATCCACACTTTTTACGCTCGTTACGCCGATGTTCTGCATGACCTTGCAGAGCTCCGCCCGCGTCAGCGAATCCGCCGCGTTCACGCGATGCGCCGCGTTCACGCCGTCGATGACGCCGTAGTTGAGCGCGTCGAGCAGCGCCTGCGCGTCCCAGCCGTGCTTCTCCGGAATGTCACGGCAATCGTCGGCGTCCTGCACGTTCGCCCATGTCAGCTTGCGCTGCGGCTCGCGGCCAAGCGCGCGAACCATGACGGTCATCGCCTCAATGGCTTCGCCGCGTGTGAGCTCTTGCTCCGCCTGCACATAGTTGCAAGAGCTGAAATCGAGGCCCGCGACGATGACCGCGTCGATGCTCGGCGCGTACCACGGTCCGCCGAACACCTCGACGGGCAGATTATAGATACGGCACAGTATCTCGGCAAACTCCGCGACCGTGACCTTCGCATCCGGTCGGAACTCGCCCGTGTCGGTGCCGATCACAAGGCCGCCCTTCGTCATCTCCATCACCGCGTCGTAATACCACGCCTCCGGCGCAACGTCCGTATAGCTTCTCACGAACTTCTTTTCCGCGGCGGGCTTAAAATTGCCGTCGCCGTTCGGATAATACGGACCCGCGTAGACGTCGATCCAGTTTGCGCTGCGAACCGAAATGGTGAGGATGCCGAAGCGCGCCAGCTCGTAGAAATACTTTTCACCCTCGGTCCCGAACTCCTCGGCAATCTCGGCGATCGTTTCGCTGGCAAAGCCCTTGTCCTCGTGCGGATAGATGCCCAGCGGGTCGATCTCGTAGTTGTAGTTGAACTTCATCCGCACATCCTCGGACACGGCAAGCGCCGAAGCAGCGAGGGACAGCGCCATAACGGCGGTCAGAGCCAGCGTCAGAATACGATTGAGCAATTTCATCGGAACGTCCTCCTCATTTTTCCTCTTTCAGATGGTCTTCAATAAACTGCCGATACGCCGTCTCCACGCGCGTTCGGTCGGTGAGATAGCACATGCAGTGGCCCGCGCTCTCGACCATGCACAGGGTCTTTTCGCTTCTGCACGCTTCATACGCCCGCTTGGTCATATGGGCGGGTATGAGCGCATCCGCCGCGCCGTGGAAAAACAGGACGGGATACGTCGTTTTGGCAAGCTCCGCCGCCGCGTCGCATTCTTTGAGCGAGAAGTCCGCGAACAGGCGCGTGAAGGCGTTGAGCAGCCAAACGGACAGATGCGCGGGCAGGGGCGTTTTCTCCCGCCAAACGGCGGAGACCGCCTCATACGGCGAGGTAAAGCCGCCATCCGCGACGATTCCGCGCACATTGCCGCCAAAGCGGAATGACGACGCCATCTCCACCACGCTCGCGCCCATGGAAAGCCCCTGCAAAAAAATCGGGTGCCCCGCCCCGAAGCGGTTCGAAACATAGTCCGCCCACACGCGCACGTCCCCGCGCTCGCGGACGCCGAAGGTAATAAACCGTCCCTCGGAGTCACCCTGCGCGCGCTCATCCACAAAGAGGCACTGCAACCGCATGCCGTGCAGGAACGGCAGCGCACAGAGAAAATCCATCTCCCACGACGAATGCCAGCCGTGGAACAGGATCACCGTCGCGCGCGGCGCAATGTGCGGCACGAGCAGGCCGTGGAGCACGAAACCGTCCTCGCTCTGCACCTCGACGTCCTCAGTCTCGCAGCGCTCCAAAAACGCGCGTCCCGCGTCCCACGCCCTCTGCCACACCGCGTCGCCGCTTTCGGCAACGCGCTTGTCCTCCCAGCCCTCCGCCTTTTCCGTGCGGCCGCAGATGGCGCGCAGCATGAAAAAGCCGAAAAACGCGACCGCAGAAAGCAAAAGGACGGGCAACAGCCACCAAAACATCTTACGCCCCCGCCTCCGACAGCGCCGCGGCAAGCCGCGCAAATTCCGCAAGGCCAAGCCGCTCTCCGCGCACGTTTTCCGGAAGGCCGCAGGAGACGACAAGTTCCGTAAGCTTTTCCTTACCAAGCGCGCCGAAAGAAGTCGTCAGGCTGTTCACCAGCGTCTTGCGCCGCAGCGCGAACGCCGCGTACACCACGCGGAAGAAAAACGCCTCATCCGAAATCTCGACCGGCGGCGCCTTGCGCACGGCGGCGCGCAGCACCGCGGAGGTGACCTTCGGCGCGGGCAGGAATTTCTCCGGCGGCACCTCAAAGCAGAGCTCCGGCTCGGTATAATACTGTACGAACACGGAAAACGCGCCATACGCCGCCGTTCCCGGCTTCGCGCAGATGCGCTGCGCCACCTCGCGCTGGATAAGCACAGTCAGACGATCAAAGCACTTCGCCTCAATAAACGCCGTGAGCGTCGGCGTCGTAATGTTATAGGGCAGATTCGCGCACACGATGGGCGTCAGCCCCGCAAAGCGCTCACGCACGAGCGCGGGAAGGTCGAGCTTCAGCACGTCGCCCGAAACGAGGGAGAAATTATCGAACGCCGCCATCGTCTCCTGTAAAATCGGCGGCAGCGCCGTATCCAGTTCGACGGCGACGACCTTTCCCGCACGGCGGCACAGCTCGCTCGACAGCGCGCCGACGCCGGGGCCGATCTCCAGCACGCCGTTCGTCTCGTCCGCGCCGGACGCCTCCGCGATCGCACGGGGCACGTCGCGGTCGATAAGGAAATTCTGTCCCTTCGACTTAGAGAAGTGAAACCCGTGCCGCTCAAGCAGCGCCTCGATCGCCTGTCGCTCGCTTTGTGCCATCTGAGCCTCCATTGCACACGTATTGTGTATGTTATTATAGAGGAAACGCGCGCCAAACACAAGTGGCGCGGGCAAATTATTTTGCGAGGTTGGTGTTGAAATCTTGCCGTTTCCTATGCTATAATTTGATATCATCATATTTCGGAAGCCAAACGGAGGGAACAACATGGAACAGAAGTACACGCGTCTTGTGACCCGCAGCGATTTTGACGGTCTCGCCTGCGCCATGATGCTCAAGGAGCTGGGGATGATCGACGAGATCAAGTTCGTCCACCCCAAGGATGTACAGGACGGTAAAGTTGAGCTTTCCAAGGAGGACATCACCACCAACCTGCCCTACGACCCCCGCGTCGGCATGGCGTTTGACCATCACGAGTCCGAGGTCGACCGCCTCAGGGCGACCGAGACCAACGGCAAGCTCATCATTGACCCCACTGCCCGCAGCGCGGCGCGCGTGGTGTACAATTACTTCGGCGGCAGCGCGAAGATGCCGCGCATCTCCGACGAGCTGATGGCCGCCGTCGACAAGGGCGACAGCGCCGATTTCTCGCTCGACGAAATTTTGGAGCCCTCCGGCTGGGTGCTGCTGCACTATCTGATGGACGCGCGCACGGGCCTCGGGCGTTTCCGCAACTTCCGCATCTCCAACTACGATTTGATGATGGAGCTGATCGACTACTGCCTCAACCACACCATCGACGAGATTTTGGAGCTGCCCGACGTCAAGGAGCGCGTGGATCTCTACTTCGATCAGGCGGAACAATTCAAAGCGCAGCTGCGCCGCATCGCGAAGGTGCAAGGCAAGGTCGTCGTGCTCGACCTGCGCAACGAGGAGATCATCCACGCGGGCAACCGCTTCATGGTCTATGCGCTCTATCCCGAGGCGCAGATCTCCGTCCACGTCGCGTGGGGCTTCAAGAAGCAGAACACCGCCGTAATGATCGGCAAGTCCATCGTCAACAAGGGCTCGCACGTCGACATCGGCGAGTTGTGCCTCAAGTATGGCGGCGGCGGTCATCACAACGCCGGCACCTGCCAGCTTGGAAACGACGTGGTCGACGCCGAGCTGCCGAATATCATCGCCGCGCTCAACGCGTAAGCGCATATTGCATCCGTCAAAGCCCTCCGGTGTGCCGGAGGGCTTTTCGCATCGGAGCGAGGCGTCCGAAACGAGGCAAGCGCAAAAAAACAAGCGCCCGCTTTCGCGGACGCTTGCGTAATGATAAAGCTTGCCGTATGGATCAGCGCTTGCTGAACTGAGGCGCGCGGCGGGCGGCCTTGAGACCGTACTCAAGCAAAATTGGCTTCGGAAATCCTTGATTTTACTGGGCTTTCGGGCCTTGGGTGAGAAGGATCTTGTAGAGCGGATCCATGGCTGCTTTGACGGCAACAATCCAATGCCTCAGGCACTTCATGACGCTGCCCTTAAGCTCTATAGACAGTACCTTGCTGTGGGCGGCATGCCGGAAGTTGTCGCCCGCTTTATCGATACACAGGACTATACTCAGGTCCGTCATGTTCTGGAAACGATCCAAATGGATTATCTGGATGGCATGAGCAAGTATCAGGAAAGCGCAAACGAGATCAAAAAGACCAGGCTGACCTATGGAACGATCGCCGTGCAGCTTTCCAAGAAAAACACCCGTTTCCAGTACAAGATCATCAAAAAAGGGGCCAGGGCTGCCGAGTATGAAAACGCCATTGAATGGCTGGTCTCAGCAGGCCTTCTGTCCCGTATTTACCGTGCAGAGCAGATTATAAAGCCGTTGGAAAACTATAAGGATATCGACGATTTCAAAATCTACCTTTCTGATATGGGACTACTTGCCGCCCAAAAAGATATCCGGACCGAAGACATCTTCTTCATGGAGGAAGAGCTTGCGGATTTCAAAGGCGGCATGACAGAAAACTACGTAAATACACAGCTTGTCAGAGCCGGTTTTAAGTCCTATTTCTGGAGGAATGACAAGGGCACCAAGGAAGTTGACTTTGTGATCTCTCTGAAGGGGAAACTCATCCCGGTGGAAGTGAAACGCGGCGAGCATGTCACTGCAGTCAGCCTGAATAAGTATATCGGGCTGTTTAAGCCGGCATACTCCATTCGCATCTCCGAGAAGAATTTCGGATTTGAAAACAATATCAAATCTGTTCCGCTGTATGCTGTCTTCTGCATTTGCGATGATTGAGGCTGCTATTACGCCTATGTTTTAGGGGGATGCGTTCTGCATCCCCCTTTTTTCGGGAAGACACAAAAAAGAAGCGCCTCCGAAGAAACGCTTCTCAAAAATGAAATTGTGCCAATTTGTCGGTTAATGTGCCGGAGTTGCTCTTTTCATAAGATCAGATGCTCCAGCCTGCGCTTGCATTCTGCAGCTGCGTCATGCGTCTGAAAAGGCTGTTTTCTTTTGCAAAGAGTTCTGCCGGACTTCCTTCTTCGGTCACCCTGCCATCCGAAAGAACAACGATCTTATCCGCCGCTTCCACAGTTCGCATACGGTGGGCGATAACCAGCACCGTTTTTCCTGAAAGCAGCCGAGACAGCGCGCCTTGCACCTTAGTCTCGTTCTCTACGTCAAGAGAAGCCGTCGCTTCATCCAGAAGTACGATCGGTGCATTCTTTAAAAGTGCACGGGCAATGGAAATCCGCTGACGTTCTCCTCCGGAAAGCTTTGCTCCGTTTTCTCCGATGGGTGTTTCATAGCCTTGCGGAAGCTTCTCCACGAATTCGTCACAGTTGGCTGCTCTGGCGGCTGAGAGAACCTCTTCATCTGAAGCGCCGTGCTTGCCCAGACGGATGTTTTCCATTACGGTATCGTCAAACAGCACCACATCCTGAAAGACCATGGAGTAATCGGTAAGCAGCGTTTCCGGGTCGATATCTGCTATGTTCACGCCACCGACACGGATGGTACCGCTGTCGATATCCCAAAGTCTTGCAGCAAGCCTGGCGCAGGTGCT
>JAWRIJ010000146.1:0-5099 GCA_040307975.1 Oscillospiraceae bacterium
GGCGGCAAAGCGCTCTTTGAGCGCGAGCAGATAAACCGAGATGATCACGCCGAGAAAGAAGTTCTTGAAAAACACCAGCACGCTCACCACGCCGCTCGTCAGCAGGCCGATGGTCTGCTGCGCCTGCGGCAGGAAGGTGCCCGTGAACCACTTGCGCATCTCGTCCCAGTACTCGTTGATGGCGGTGGAGGCGGCGGCGGCAAGGCGCGGGTTGCGGTCGAGCGTCTGCACGACCCATGCGTAGACCGTGTTGTAATAGCTCTGCATGTTCCCGACGAGCATGACCACGCTTTGGTAAAGCTGCGGAATGAGGATGCTGAAAAAGACGTAGAACAGGAAGAACACGACCGCCCACGTCAGAAAGATGCTCAGCGCGCGCACAAGACCGCTCGTTCGCGTCTTCTCCGGTATCTTTCCGCCGATGCACCGGTCGAAAAAGTTTACGACCGGCGTGAGCAGATACGCCATCACCACGCCGTAAAGCGCGGGCGCAAGCGCCTTTGAAAGCATCCGCAACAGCTTCAGCAGCACGCCGTTGCGAAACACCGTGTCGTAAAACACCATCACGGCGCACACCGTTAAAAACACCGTCAATCCCCAGTGGAGGTAGTTTTTCTTCTGCTCCATCGGCCGTCTCCTTCCTTGCAGGATTTCAGTCACATTGACGATTTTTTAACAAACATATAATTGTTTATACCATACTACTTTTTACTAAGAATTGCAATAGCTGTTTTTTTGTGGTAAGATGCCCTCAAGCCGCATAGTCATCACATCAAAGAGGTGTCTTGTCATGTCCAGAAAGCTTTTGTTCATCGTCAACCCGCGCGCGGGGCGCACCAAGTCGCGCGGTCCGCTGTTCGACGCGGCGGTCGTCTATTCTGAGGCGGGCTATCTCATCACCATCCGCAACACGCGGCGCCGCGGGGATGCGACGCGCCTCGCCGAAACGCTCGGCAGGGACTACGACCTGATCGTCTGCCACGGCGGGGACGGTACGCTCAACGAAACGATCAACGGCCTGATGCGCATTCCGGCGGAGTCGCGCCCGCAGGTCAGTTATCTGCCGGGGGGCAGCACAAACGATTTCGCCGCGAGTCTGAACATCTCGTCCGAGCCCGCCGTCGCCGCGCAGAGCGCGATGCGCTTTAAGCCGCGCCCGCTGGATGTGGGGCGCTTCAACGAGCGGCATTTCATCTACGTCGCGTCCTTCGGCGCGTTCACCAAGACGAGCTACAGCGTACCGCAGGATGTGAAGAACGTCTTCGGACATTTTGCCTACATCCTCGGCGGCGTGGGCGACCTTGATTCTCTGCGCCCCTACCGTGTGCGCCTGACGGCGGACGGCGAAACGTTCGACGACTCCGACGGCTATCTCTTCGGCGCGGTGAGCAACTCCACCTCCATCGCCGGCATGATGAAGCTCTCGCCCGAGGACGTGAGCTTCGACGACGGGGAGTTCGAGCTGCTGCTCGTGCGCGTGCCGAAGACCCCCTTGCAGCTTCAGGCGCTCACCCGCGCACTGATGTATCAGGACTTCAGCGACCCGCAGGGACTCATCTTCCGCCACGTCAGGCACGTCACCGCCGAAACGGAGGAAAACCTCCCGTGGACGCTCGACGGCGAGTTCGTCCCCGGCGCGGCGAAGGTCGATATCTCCATTGAAGAGAACGGCATCGAGATGCTGCTGTGATTTTGCAGGAAAGAATTCATCAACTTCACTAAATTTGTTGTTGTATTGCTGAGATTTTTGTTATATAATCTCATGCGTTGAGCGATTTTCCCCCTGATCATGGGGAAGGCCGGTAAATGCCATATCATGGATTTACCCGGCCATATTTCGCGGCTGCCGCTTCAGCGGCGAGCGAAATGGCGATCAAAATTATGTGAAAGCGAAGCTTTCGCAGTAAAGGAGAACGAACCCTATGAGTGCAAAAGACGTACGCAACATTGTGCTGCTCGGCCACGGCGGCAGCGGCAAGACTAGGCTCGCCGAGGCGATGCTCGCCATGACCGGCGCGAACGCCCAGCTGGATTACGACGCGGAGGAGAAAAAGCGCGGCATTTCCATTTCGCTCGCCACCGCTCCCGCCACGTATAAGAGCGTCAAGATCAACATTCTCGACGCGCCCGGCAATTTTGACTTTGCCGGCGAGGCGCTCTCCGGCATCCGCGCCGCCGAGTGCGCGGTGCTCGTTTGCGGCGCGAAGGACGGTCTTTCCGTCGGCGCCGAGCGCGCGTGGAAGATGCTCGGCAAGAAGCCGCGCATGATCTTCATCAACCGTACCGACGAGGACAACAGCAACTATCAGACCTGCTTTGACGCGCTCAAGGGCAAGTTTGGCAGCGCCGTCGCCCCCATCGTCGCTCCCGTGATGGACGGCGCGGGCCATGTGACCGCGATCGTGGATCTTCTGCACAACAAGGCGTACGAGGCAAAGGGCGGCAAGGCGTCCGCCTGCGCCGTGCCCGCCGACGTCAAGGACGAGGTGGACACCCTGCGCGCCGAGCTGATGGAAGCCGCCGCCGGCGCGGACGAGGAGCTGATGGAGAAGTTCTTCGACGCGGGCGAGCTTTCCAATGACGAGATCGCGCGCGGCCTCAAGCTCGGCGTACACGACGGCAGCGTCGCGCCGGTTCTCTGCGGCAGCGCGGCGACCGGCCTCGGCGTCGAAATGCTGCTTGAGTGCGTGCTCGACCTCGTGCCCATCGCGACCGATATGCCCGCCGAGCAGGCGAAGACCGAGGGCGGCGAGGACGTCGAGGTCAAGTACGACGAGAGCGGCGCGACCGCGGCGATCGTCTTCAAGACCATCTCCGACCAGTACGGCAAATACAGCCTCATCAAGGTCGTGCGCGGCAAGGTCACGAGCGACATGTCCCTCTATGACACCGCCACGGGCAACACCGAGAAGCTCGGCCGCCTGTATATCATCAAGGGCCAGAAGAACGAGGAAACCAAGGAGATCGGCTGCGGCGACATCGGCGCCATCGCAAAGATGGATCGCGTCAAGACCGGCGATACGCTCTGCGACGCGAAGAACATCGTCGTCCTGCCCGGCATCCCGTTCCCCGAGCCGTGCTACTCCCGCGCCATCGCGCCCAAGACGCGCGGACAGGAGGATAAGCTCGGCACAGGCCTCAACCGCCTCAACGAGGAAGACCCGACGTTCTCCGTCAACAACAACGCCGAGACGCACCAGATCGTCGTCTCCGGCACGGGCGACATCCAGATCGACGTGCTCGTGAGCAAGCTCAAGACCCGCTTCGGCGTCGAGACCGAGCTTGACACCCCGCGCGTCGCGTATCGCGAGCGCATCCGCAAGACCGTGCAGAAGCAGGGCCGGCACAAGAAGCAGACCGGCGGCAGCGGTCAGTTCGGCGACGTGTGGGTCCGCTTCGAGCCGAACGAGGAGAGCGAAGAGATGGTCTTCGCCGAGGAGGTCTTCGGCGGCAGCGTGCCCAAGAACTTCTTCCCCGCGGTCGAGAAGGGCCTGCGCGAGGCGTGCCTGCACGGCCCCCTCGCCGGCTATCCGGTCGTGAACCTCAAGGCGGTGCTCTACGACGGCTCGTACCATCCCGTCGACTCTTCCGAAATCGCGTTCAAGACCGCCGCGAACCTCGCCTACAAGGCCGCGATGCCCGAGGCGAACCCTGTGCTCCTTGAGCCGGTGTGCGAGCTGAAGGTCACGGTGCCCGACCAGTATATGGGCGACATCCTCGGCGACCTCAACAAGCGCCGCGGCCGCGTCATGGGCATGGACCCGACCGGCGACGGCGAGCAGGTCATCTCCGCCGAATGCCCCGAGGCGGAGCTGATGAGCTACGCGATCGACCTGCGCTCCATGACCCAGTCCCGCGGCAGCTTCGTGATGCATTTCGTGCGCTACGAGCAGTGCCCCGCCGACGCGCAGGAGAAGGCGATTGCCGCCGCCAAGGCGATGCAGGAAGGCGAGTAACAGAAATACGGCAAAAACCCGCGGCCAAGAGGCCGCGGGTTTTTTTGTGGTCATCCTGCCACAGGCGCACAGCGCCGTTGCGGCAGGGCAGCCATATTTTGCGGTTGCCGCACACGCGGCGAGCAAAATGGCGATCCACGCAGTTTATGATGTGGCGAAAGTCACATCATAAACTGCACCGCGCAGAACATCGCGTAGATACCAAGCAGCGTCACGCCCTGCCAGCGCGCGAGCTTGCCGCGCAAGAGCGCCGGAACGGTCAGCAGAAGCATGACCGCGAACATCACGGGAAAGTCCATCACGAGCGAGGCGTTATGCCCCGCGATCGTCGCTTCCTGCGGAATGGAGAAGGGCGAGAGCGCGACCGACGCGCCCGAGACCAGCACGAGATTAAAGAGGTTCGCCCCAATGACGTTGCCGAGCGAGAGCGCGCTGTGCCCCTTGGCGAGCGAGGTGATAGCCGTCACGAGCTCGGGAAGCGACGTGCCCAGCGCGACGAACGTAAGCGCGATGACGCTCTCCGGCACGCCGAGCGCCTTGGCGATGAGCGAACCGTTGTCCACGAGCAGACGCGCGCCGACCGCGATGAACGCCGCGCCGACGATAAGCAGCGCGAGCTCCTTCCAAAGCGGCAGCTCCTCTTTTCCGTCCTCCTCCGCGGCAGCGGGGCTTCCCTTCATCTGCTTCACGGTAACGACCATATAGACCACGAACAGCGCAAGCAGCGCAAAGCCGACGGGACGGCTGAAATAGCCGCTTGCGTAGGCGACGGCGGCATAGAACACCGCCGCGCCGAAGAAGAACGCCACCGGCGTTTTGAGCGCCGCCTTATCCACCGCACAGGGGCGGATGGCGGGCGTGAGCGCCGCAATGAGCGCCGTGTTGCAGATCACCGAGCCAATGGCGTTGCCGTAGGCGATCTCGCCGTGTCCGCCGAGGGCGGAGGTAGTGGAGACCATGACCTCCGGCAGCGTCGTACCGATGGAAACGACGGTCGCGCCGATGAGCAGCTCCGGCAGGTGAAAACGTCGCGCAATGCCCGTCGCGCCGTCAACAAACCAGTCGCCGCCCTTGATGAGGCACACGAGACCCGCGGCAAACAGCAAAACAGGTACCAGCATGATATCTCTCCTAAAAAAATGA
>JAWRIJ010000147.1:0-6638 GCA_040307975.1 Oscillospiraceae bacterium
GAACATTGCAAGGATGCAGAAATCCGGCATCCCTGCAATGTTGCAACCTTACAGCGGCAGTTCGCTCGGCATCTGCCAGAACCATTGGTTGCCGTCTTTGACCGATTGCACGTTCAAACGTTTCTTTGCTTCATCCATCACGCGCTTGGAGATACCGGCGCGCTTTGCCTTGTCCATCAGAGCTTGCTGCGGATATCGCCCGTCGGCAAGGCAGTCGAGAATCAACCGCTCGGCGAGATCGGATTTCTTCTCCCGACTGATGCCGGAGAGCAGATCGTCGATGCTGATGTCGTAATGTCCGATCCACCGAAAGCCATTGTCGGCGCTCAGCTCAAAGGCAACTGGCTTACCCTCCGGGGCGAGAGAGGATTTCTCATGTGCCATCACCCGCACCTCCGGCCTGTCCTTTACTCTGCCGACGACCAAAACGCTCCTTGCCGCTGCCTGGAAGTCGATGGAGCCGAGGCCGCGGTACTGGCTCTTGGTGCCCTGCGCTTTGTTCAGATGCCCGACCAAGATCATGGCGCACTTGTACTTTTCCGCGATCCGTCCAAGCTGCGCCAGCACCGTCCGCACCTCGTTTGCCCGGTTCATATCGACGCCGGCGCCGACGTATGCCTGCACCGGGTCAAGAATCATCACGCGGGCTCCCGTTTCCGCGATCGCTTGCTCCACTCGCTCGTCCAGCAGCGTGAGGGTAGCTTCCGATTCGTCGATCACCTTGATCTGCGAGCAATCCGCCTCGCCCGCCAGAAGACGGGGCTTGATGGTATCGCCAAGCCCGTCCTCCGCCGTCTGGTAAATGATCTTGATCGGCGTCTGCGCCCTATCATCGCAGGGGAGCGATTCTCCCCGCGACAGAAGCGCCGCCAGCCGAAGGATCAGTGTGGTCTTCCCCTCGCCGGGGTCGCCATGAATGATGGTGAGCTTTCCGTAGGGGATATACGGATACCAGAGCCATTGGACTTCCTCGACGGGAACCTCGTCCATGCTGATCAATTTCATCCGCAAATTGTTCTTGCAATCGGGGCGGAAAGCCGTTATACTGATATTGCTTTCAGTGAGTGGCTGCCCCGCGTCTGCGCCAACAGATGCGATCAGGGCAGTCATTTCTTTTGTGTCGTTCATGGTGAATCCTCCTTCATTCCTTTCATGATTTCAGCGATCATGCCGATCACGTCCAGCAGGTCGGCGTCCACGCCTGCCCCGGCTTCGATGCGCCGCAGCTCGTCCAGCACGGCGGCGAGCTGGTTCCGCAGCGCCTTGTAGACCCGCGGATTGCCCTGCACCACCACCGCGCGGTTGGTCAGACGCCGCGTGATGTAATCCTGCTTGGTCACCCCCGAGAGCCGCACGGCGGTCTCGATCAGCTTATCCTCCTCCGGCGACACCCGGAACGCGACGGTCACGTTACGCCAGCGGTTGTGCTCGTCCCTGTTCTTTGCCGACATATTCAACTCCCCTTTCCATGTTCAGCTTGTCCGCCATCTCCGCCTGCCTGGACGGAAACAGGTGCGCGTAATGATAGGTGATGTCTACGCTCTCATGCCCAACGCGGTCGGCGATTGCCGTGGCGCTGAATCCCATGTCGATCAGCAATGACACATGGCTGTGCCGGATGTCGTGTATTCTGATCTGCTTGACGCCGGTTTCCTTGCAGCCGCGCGCCATCTCGCGCTTGAGATAGTGCTTGCTGACCGGGAAGATGCGCTCGCTGGGTGCGGCGCTATAGAGCTTTTTCAGATAATCCCGCATTTCGTCACAGAGGAATTGCGGCATCGTGATGACACGATTGCTCTTTTCCGTCTTGGGATCGGTGATCACGTCCTGCCCGCCGATGCGGTTGTAGGTCTTAGTGATGGACACCGTTCCCTTTTCCAAATCGAAGTCCGCCGGCGTGAGCGCCAGCAGCTCGCCCTCGCGGATGCCGCACCAATAAAGCATCTCAAAAGCGTAGTAGGAAAGCGGCTTGTCCATCATGGCGTCGGCAAACTTCAAATACTCCTCTTTCGTCCAGAAAAGCATTTCGCGCCCTTTCTTCTTTCCCATACTGCTCACCTTTCGGCACGGATTCTCTCTTAAATTGTAATAGCGTACCGCGTGGTTGAAGATGGCGCTGAGCTGGCTGTTGACCGAACGCAGATAGGTCGGCGAATAGGGATTTCCCGCCTCGTCCCGAGCCTTGATCAGCTCGTTCTGCCATGCGATGATCTGCGTCGGCGTAATGGCATTCATTTTCAGCTTGCCGAAATACGGCACGAGCTTGGTGCGGATGATGTGCTCCTTGGTCGCCCAGGTGTTTGCTTTCAGCTTGGGCTGCATATCCTCGGTGTACCGCTCCGCGAAGCTCTTGAAGGTCATATCCAGATCGGAGCCGAGCTTGCTGAGCTGCTCGTGCTCCCACGCCTGCGCCTCGCGCTTGGTCTGGAAGCCGCGCTTCTGCGTTTGCTTTCGCTCGCCTGTCCAGTCCGTGTATCGGTAGATTACACGCCAGGTATTGGTTTTTCCTTCCTTGTAGACCGCCACGGTCAACCGCTCCTTTCTTCCCTGCCGTAGCAGAATTTTTCTGTGAAGAACTTTCGGTTTACCCGGCCTGATATGGTCAGGTAGCCCTTCTCCTTCAGCTCGGTGTTGAGCCTCTGGACGACCTTGTACGCATAGGACTTGGAAATGCCAAGCTCCTGCGCCACGTCCTCCACGCGCATAAAGCTGTTTTCGTTCATGTCGGATGTCGCCTCCTTCTGTTATGATTCCGTAGCTAAACATATTTGTTTAGCTTAACTGGCATTATACTAAACATATTGCGTTAAGTCAACGAAATTGCCATTGTCATACTAAACAAATTTATTTAAGTTATCTTGACGAACCTAAACATATCTGCTATGCTTGTGATATCACTTTAGGGAGATGTTTGTTATGGCGATGGGTGAACGAATCCGTTTCTTTCGCACGCAACGAGGCATGACGCAGAAGCATCTCGGACAGTTGGTGGGCTTTTCGGCAGCTACGGCAGACATCCGCATGGCGCAATACGAATCCGGCAAGCGGACGCCAAAGGCGGATATGATCGAGAAGCTCGCCTATTATCTGGATGTAGCCCCGGAAGCCCTTACTGTCCCCGACACAGACAACGATTACCTTCTTATGCACACCCTGTTCGTCTTGGAGGACAAGCGGATGCTGAAAATCAGCAGCATCGACGGCGAACCCTGTCTGCGTTTGGGGCGGGACAAGTTCGGTGCCTTTGACCGTATCGCCGAAAGGTTGCGTGACTGGCAAAAAGAAGCTGAGAAGCTGGAGCGGGGCGAGATTACAAAGGAAGAGTACGACCACTGGCGCTACACCTACCCCGCAGTCGAGGCGGAACGCGACAAAGCGGCAATGGACAGGCTGCGCGAGGCGGAAAAGGCGAAACAGGCCGAAAAAGAATAAAATAATCGCTATCCGATCACAAAAATCAGATAGCGATTATCAGATGAATAATGGAAAGCTGTTGCCAAATCGTTGCCACGCAGGGCATCGGAGAGGCACAAATGCTTTATTTCAGCGGCCTCCCAGCGATGCGTGGATTATTCCAGCTCCACCGTCGCGGGGGGCTTGCTCGTCACGTCGTAGAGCACGCGGTTGACGTGCTTCACCTCGCCGACGATGCGGCGCGAGACCGTGTCCAAAAGCTCCCACGGCAGGCGCGAAAAGTCGGCGGTCATAAAGTCCTGCGTCTCCACCGCGCGCAGGGCGATCGCGTAGTCGTAGGTGCGCTCGTCGCCCATCACGCCGACCGAGCGCAGATTCGTGAGCGCCGCAAAATACTGGTTCACGCCGCGCTCAAGCCCCGCCTTCGCGACCTCCTCGCGGAAGATGGCGTCCGCGTCGCGCACGATCTCCAGCTTTTCGCGCGTCACCTCGCCGATGACGCGGATAGCAAGCCCCGGGCCGGGGAACGGCTGGCGCCAGACGAGCTTCTCGGGCAGGCCCAGCTCAACGCCGAGGGCGCGCACCTCGTCCTTGAAAAGCCGCCGCAGCGGCTCGATGATCTCCCGGAAATCGACGTGGTCGGGAAGCCCGCCGACGTTGTGGTGGCTCTTGATGACCACGCTCTCGCCGCCGACGCCGGACTCCACCACGTCGGGGTAGATCGTGCCCTGCGCGAGGAAATCGACCTTGCCGATCTTCTTCGCCTCCGCCTCGAACACGCGGATGAACTCCTCCCCGATGATCTTGCGCTTGCGCTCCGGCTCGGCAACGCCCGCGAGCTTCGTGAGGAAGCGGTCGGATGCGTCCACGCGCACGATCTTCATGCCGAGCGCGTCGCGCATGGCGGATTCCACCTCGTCGCCCTCGTTCTTGCGCAGAAGCCCGTGGTCGACGAAGATGCAGGTGAGCTGGTCGCCCACCGCCTTATAGAGAAGCGCGGCGGCGACGGCGCTGTCCACGCCGCCGGAGAGCGCGAGCAGCACGCGCCCAAAGCCGATCTTCGCGCGGCACTCCTCCACCGCCTCGGTGACGTACGACGCCATCGACCACTCGGGGGAAAGCCCGCAGATGCGGTAGAGGAAGTTTTGGATGATCTCGGTGCCGTGGACGGTGTGGAGCACCTCAGGATGAAACTGCACGCCGTAGAGCCCGCGCTTCGTATCCTCGATCGCGGCGAACGCACAGCCCGCGGTCGTCGCGACGGCGCGAAAACCCGGGCCGAGGCGCTCGACCTCGACGCCGTGGCTCATCCAGCAGACGCTCGTCTTCTCAACGCCGTGGAACAGCTCGCTTGCGCCGTCATGCGTCAGTTCCACCTTGCCGTACTCGCGCACGTCCGCCCTGCGGCACGCGCCGCCGAGCTGATGGATCATGAGCTGCTGGCCGTAGCAGATGCCGAGGATGGGCACGCCCAGCTCGAACACGGCGGGATCAAGCTGAGGGGCGTTCGGCTCGAACACGGTCGCGGGGCCGCCGGTGAAGATAATCGCGGCGGGATCAAAGGCGCGGATCTCGTCCAGCGTCACGCGGTAAGGCTTGATCTCGCAGTAGACGCCGCACTCGCGCACACGGCGCGCGACGAGCAGATTGTACTGCCCGCCGAAATCCAAAACAAGAACTTTTTTCATTGCTCACTCCTCGCGAAAGACCAGCTCGCCGCCATCGACGCGGTCGATGACCGCGAGCGCCTTGTACGGAACGCCCATGGCGCGGAAACGGTCGCCGCCCTGCTGGAAGCCCTTTTCGACCGCGACGCCGATGCCCTCAAGCGTCGCGCCCGCGGCGCTGACGAGGTCGATCAGGCCCTGCATGGCGTTGCCCTTGGCCATAAAGTCGTCGATGATGAGCACATGGTCGTTCGCGTGCAGCCACTCCTGCGAGATGATGTAGGTGACCTTTTTCTTGTAGGTATAAGAAAAGACATCGCTCTGATACAATCCGCCCTCGATGTTGTCGCTCTTCGCTTTCTTGGCGAACAGCAGAGGAACACCGTATTTTTGGGCGCAGATCGTAGCCAGCGCGATGCCGCTTGCCTCCGCGGTAAGAACCATGGTGATCTTGTCGATGGGGAAATACTTCGCGAATTCGTCCGCAAGCTGGGACATCAGCGCGGTGTCGACGCGATGGTTCAAAAAGCCGTCCACCTTGATGATGTCGCCGGGCAAAACCTTGCCCTCCTTGCGGATGCGGTCAATAAGAAGCTGCATGGGGACCCCCTCCTCGTATCAAATTCGCCTCTATTATGACCGATTTCCCCCAAAAGCGCAAGACGCAAAAGGACACAAAAAACGCGCCCGTTCCCGCGGGCGCGTTTTTCCTTTCGTTCAATTCTCAGCCCACCGCTTCGACGATCTCAAAATCCGAAGCAGACACGTCCTCGCCGAAGATCCACGTCACGCGCTTGGCGTAATCGAGCGCCGCGCCGCGCGGCGTGAGCAATTCCGGGTGTTCGCCGGCGTCGCACGCCTTTTGCAGCCGCGCATAATAATCCGCGGCGGTCTGGTCGATGCCGAACGCGGCGGGAAAAACACGATAGGCGTCCGTCCAGTCGTAGGCGCTGTAGACATAGCGCACGCGCTCGACGCACCATACACCGCCCTCGCCCTTCTTCACGGGCTGGGAGAGCGAGAGGATCGCCATGTCCATCGGCTCGCCGGGGAAGCGGCAGGCAAGCTCCACGTGCTCGCCGCCGTAGAGATAATCCGCGGTAAACAACTCGTTCGCGTCGTACGCGCTCAGGCCGTTGCGCGCGATCACATCCGCGCCGAGCCGTTCCGGCGACGCCCATTCGTTGAGCATCGCCCATTGCTTTGTGGTTTCCTCGGCGGAATACGCCTCCTGCGTGTCGCGGATGAGGCGCACGTCGGTCGGCTGCGCCATCAGGTAATAGATATCCTCACCGTCGCGGGCGAAAAGATGCGTGCCGACGCTTTCGCCGGACACCCAGCCCTCGAACCCGATGCGGTCGAGGCGCATGATCGTACACAACTCGCCATCGCCCCAGTCTTCACCGGAGTGCAGGCGCTCGCCCGCCTCGACAGACTCCTTCTCCGCGAACGCAATGAGCGGCTCGCTGTGTTCGTCCCACGGCTCCAATTCGGTCTCGACGACGAGCAATTCGGCGTATTCCGCGGGAACGGGGATCTCCAGCCCCTCCACGGAAT
>JAWRIJ010000148.1:0-12378 GCA_040307975.1 Oscillospiraceae bacterium
TGCTTGCCTTGGGTTACTTTACCGTCCACGACTCCGCGCCGTTGCTCTTCGTGAAGCCGTGCTCGTTGCTCGCCTCGACCATGTCGAAGTAATACCACTTCTTCGGCTTTTTTACAGCGAGGGAAGCTTCTCCTGCGGCTCCTTCTGCGGCTCCTTCTGCGGCTCCTTTTCCTGCAGCTCCTCCTGCGGCTCCTCCTCCTGCAGCTCCTCCTGCGGCTCCTCCTGCCGCTCTTTTTCCTCCAAAGCCCGCCTTTTCTCCGGCGCCAAATAATCCTTGGGATCGGTCGTGCCTTTGTAGAAGATGTCCCGGGTCCTGCGGTCAATGTCGACGAGCTTGCAGTATCCCACAAAGTTATCCAACGTCATGTTCATCGCAAGAAATCTCATGCAGGTGTCAAAGCGGTCGCGGCCGTACTGGTGGTCGCGCACCTTATCCCTGCGGAGATCCAGATATCTCTTCACCGATTCCATCGCTTTCGTAACGTCGCCCGTGCCGTTGGCGAACGCATCCATATCCCGCAGCGCGTGGTTGTACTCCTCGCTGTTGCCGACGAACCAGCTTTTGAGCCTACCGGTGAAAGACTTGCTCGTGCTGCGCTTCAGCGCCTCCACCAGCGGCTTGGTCTCCTTGGCCTTCTTGTCTATTGTCTTCCGGGCGTCCACCAGCCTTCTCTTGGCATACTTGAGGTCCCCGCAGCATCGCTCCGTGACCTCCAGCTTCGAGTGGCAGACCAGCTTGAAGGCGCTGTCCTCCTTGATCTTTTTCATAGCCGCATCCAGCGCCTTCTGATCGACCTGCCGATCCTTGCCATGCTCCTTGGATTTGCCAAGCTCGTCGAGCGCTAACATTTTGGCAAGGCTCTCTGTCATATATTTTCGGGCGTTTTTGGCGCCCTCTATTTGGAATTCGACGTCATAGTCATTTTTCGGGTTCGCATATTCCATGTAGCCGTTTTTTCCATACAGCTGATATTGGAGATGATCCCGCTCGTCCTCTATCGCCTTCAGATAGGGATCCTTGCGGGGCAGCTCGACGCCGGTAAGCTCGTGGAGCGCATCAAGGCCGTCGTTCAGGGACTCGGCCATTTCGGGTAACTGCAGGGTAAGCCGTTCGTAGTTGTTCAGCCCCGGCTTATCGCTCTCATTGCCCAAAAACTCCCACAACCCCGTCAGCTTTTCCAGGCTTTCCTTGGCTTTCTTCTCGTCCGCCAGGACGCCGTAGGGATCCATCGCGAATGAGAGCTCCTGCAGGGCGTTGCCGAAATTCGTGCATATTTCTTCCAGCTCGGGGTTTGTGGCGAGGAACTTGACGCCCACTCTTCTAAAGAACGACGAAAGCGTTGCAACGCCCTCCTTCAACTGATAACCGTGATCGTTGTTTTCCCCTCGTTCCGCCTGCTTTTCCTTCATCTGGTCGAGCAATTGCTCCGCAGTCAGCTTCGGCATGGTTCCATCCTCCCTTTTTGTGTGTTATGGCGTCTGTGCAGACAGTATATCGCGCGCCGCATCAGATTTCATTCCAAAACCGATCGATTCTCATGCTGGGCAATATTTTCTGTCTGTTGATACGATGCTTTTTTCAATGTGGCAGTAAAAATTTCAAAAATATTTTAATGGACGGGATGAAAAATTGCAATAGCTAGTTGCGCGCGGCAAAACGCGGGTTTTGGCGCGTCACCCTGTACGTCGACGATCTGGAGGAAGCGAAGCGCTTCTTTGAAAGTTGCTCTTGACAACGGCAATTACATTTGATACAATAAAATTGAATAAAATGTAATGAAAAGGTATTGTATAGCGCGCGATCATCACGAAGCAATGAAGAGCATACATGTGGAGCGGAACACGCGGAGGTTTGATTATGACGGTGACGAAATCTGACAGAAAAATCCTGCTGAAATCGCAGCAGGGGGAGCTGGACGCCGTGCTGATGTACAATGCGCTCGCGGATACCGTACGGGATGACGGAGACGCGGAGACCTTCCGGACCCTTGCCGCCGAGGAAGGGCGTCACGCGGCGGTATTCAAAGGACTTACGCGGCAGATCCTCACGCCGAAGAAAACCAAGGCGGTTTTGCTGCCTCTGCTGTATAAGGTTATTGGAAGGAAGCGGTTGTACCCGCTGATCGCAAGGGGCGAATACAACGCGGAGAACGCCTATGCGCCGCTTGTCGGGAAATATCCGGAGGTGCAGAGCGTCAAAGCGGATGAAAAACGGCACGGCGATACGGTGCTGGCGCTGCTTCAGGAGGATGCGGGGAAAACTCCACCGATGAAGGCGATCATTGCGGGGGCGGGGATCGTCCTGACAGCCGCGGCGATCCTGCGTCTCAAAAAAATACAACGAAGGAGAGGAACTTAAAATGAACATCGCGGTGAGGTATTACACAAAGACCGGGAACACCAAGCGGCTTGCGGAAGCCGTGGCGAAAGCGGTCGGCGCGGAGGCGCTTCCGTTGGAGGCGCCCATTGAGGAGCCGGTGGACGTCCTGTTCCTCGGCAACTCTTATTACGCATTCAGCATTGACCCCGAGGTACGGGCGTTTATTCGGGGGCTTGACAAAAGCAAGGTCGGCCGCATTGTGAATTTTGGCTCGGCGGCGATGCTGAATTCCACCTACAAAAAGGTCAAGGCCGAGGCGGACAAGGTTGGCGTCCCCATGGACGAACGCGAATTCCACTGCAAGGGTGAGTTCAAGGGAATGCACAAGGGCAGGCCAAACGCGGACGATCTGGCGGCGGCGGCAGAGTTTGCAAAATCCGTTGCAGCAGGAGCGATGAACTGACTTGGCGGGATAAATTGACCTGAGAAGATGTTGACAATCTGTCAGCGGTGTGCTACATTGGCATTACTGACAGGTTGTCAATTTATTCTGGAACTCTCATTCGGCGCAGACAAAACAGGAGAGGATATCATGTCAAAAGGATCACCGGAACAGAAAGCCGCGCGGCGGGACGAGATCATGTCCGCCTGCCTCTCGCTCTATCAGGTAAAGAGCTTCCGTGACATTTCCATGGGCGATATTGCGGATTATACCTCGTTTTCCCGCCCGTCGATCTACAACTACTTTGAGACAAAGGAGGAGATATTCCTCGCGCTGTTCCAGCTGGAATATGAGCACTGGACGGCGGATCTGGAGAATGTGATCGACGGGAACGAGCGTATGGACGCCTCCGCGTTTGCGGACGCGGTGGCAAAAACCGTGGAGAAGCGGACGCTGCTGCTCAAGCTCCTGTCCATGAATATGTACGATATGGAAGAGAACAGCCGTTTGGAGCGGCTGATCGACTTCAAGGCGGCTTACGGCACGTCGATGGATACGTTGGAAAAGGGCTTGGAAAAGTTCTTTCCGGCTTCGACGATCAAGAGCAGGAAGGACTTTATCTGCCGCTTTTTCCCGTTTATGTTCGGCATTTATCCCTATACCTTCGTGACGGATAAGCAGAAGGCGGCGATGGAAAAGGCCGGGACGCGGATCCTGCATCGGAGCGTTTATGAGCTGACCTACAGCATGCTCGAAGAACTGCTGAAAAGCATTTGATCATTACGAATTGGAGGACAAAAACATGAGCAAGATTTTAGTGGCCTATTTCAGCGCAAGCGGCACGACGGCGCGGCTGGCAAAGAGCGTCGCCGACACCCTCGGCGGCGATCTGTTTGCCATTGAGCCGACGGAGCCTTACACCTCCGCCGATCTCAACTGGAACGATCCCCGCAGCCGCAGCAGCGTCGAGATGAACGACAAAACCAGTCGGGTCGCCATCGCGCGCAAGGTGGAGAACATGGCGGACTATGACACCATTGTGATTGGCTATCCCATCTGGTGGGGCGTCGCGCCGCACATCATCAACAGCTTTCTGGAGAGCTATGACCTGACGAACAAAAAGGTGATCCCCTTTGCCACGTCGGGCGGCAGCGGTATCGGAAGCCCGGAGACCTATCTCAAAGCCTCCGCGAAGGGCGCGGCGCTGGGCGAGGGGAAGCTCCTGCGCGTGACCGCGGGGAAGGCGGAGATCGAGAGCCTGCTCCGATAATCCTCGCGCGGCGGCAAATACCGTTGTCGGCGGCGTTCCGGCGTGGAAGCTGCGCGATGTGAAAGCATCCCAGTGAGGAGAGGCTTGCGGATAAGCGATTTTAATTGAAAACAAATTAAAGGAGGAAACAAAGATGAGCGCGATCAACCCTGTACCCGGAAAGAACGGCAACAAGTACATTCCGTTTGAAGAGCGCACGGGCGAAAGCTCCGTGGTGTTCTTCACCCGCGACCTGTCCGAAGAAGGCCTGAAAAAGATCTACGACAGGGTAAGCTCGGTGCTCTGCGGCAAGGTGGCTGTCAAGCTGCACACCGGCGAAGCCGAGGGGCCAAACATTATCCCCCGTCCTTGGGTGAAAGAACTCCTGGCCTCGCGTCTGCGGGACGCGACGATCATTGAGACCAACACCTATTACGAAGGAAGCCGCTACACGACCGAGGAGCATCGGAAGACGCTGGAGATCAACGGCTGGACTTTCTGTCCAGTGGATATCACCGACAGCGAGGGCGTGGCCGCGCTGCCGGTCAAGGGCGGCAAGTGGTTTGACGAGATGCACGTCGGAAAGAGCATGCTCAACTACGACTCTCTCCTTGTGCTGACGCATTTCAAGGGGCACACGATGGGCGGCTTCGGCGGCAGCAATAAGAACATTGGCATCGGCTGCGCGGACGGGCGCATCGGCAAGGCTGAGATCCATACGGCCAAGGACTCGGACAACATGTGGAGCATTGCGGAGGAGGAGCTGATGGAGCGTATCTCCGAGAGCACCAAGGCCACGATAGATTACTTTGCGCCGCACGTGTGCTACATCAACACGATGCGCAACATGTCTGTTTCCTGTGACTGCGAGGGTCCCGGGGCCGAGCCGGTGGTGACGCCGGACGTCGGGCTGGTTGCCTCGCTGGATATTTTGGCGGTGGATACCGCCTGCGTGGATCTGATCTATAGCCTGCCCGACGGAGGCGGAAAGGCGCTGGTCGAGCGCGTTGAGACCCGCCATGGCCTGCGTCAGCTCAGCTATATGAAGGAACTCGGCATGGGCAACGACCGCTATACGCTCATTGACATTGATAACGGCGACGCGGTCATCACGGCCGCCGAAGCGGTGAAGGATATCAAGCCGGAATGGAAGCCGGATCGCTACAACATCTTTTGGGGGCGCAACAAACGCGGGTGATTGATGCGCCGAAGGCGCTGCGCAAGCAGAACATGCAGCTTTTCCCTCCCGATCACTGAGCTTTAGCATTGCAAAAAGCCCTTGACTTTCGCCTCGTTTATGAGATGATTACATTGGCTTTTAGAATTTAACGGGGAGGAGCTGCGGCGATGACAACGGCAAAGAAACCGCTCCTGATGCTTTTTCAGCTTGCCCTGCTGTATATTTTTGCCGCCTCTGTCAGCGCTTTTGCCCCCGAAGTGTTTTGGCTGCACGGGGTTTCGACGCTTGTGCTGATGACCTTATCCTTAAAGCTTCTGATGTACTTTGCCGAGCACATCATTGACCGTACCATACGCAGGCATCTTGTCGGCATTGCCGGACTTATCACGCTTTGGATCGTTTTGCGCGGCGCGAAGTACATCGCTTTTGAGGAAACGGAACCGATCGCGCGTCATATTTGGTATTGTTACTATGCTCCCATCCTTCTGATCCCGATGCTTTCCCTGCTTTCAGCCATCTCTGTGGCGCGGCAGGGAAAGGAGAAAACCACAAAAGCGACGGCGCAGATTCTCTTGCCGTTGGTGTTGACCGGCATTCTGCTTGCATTTGTGCTCACCAATGACGCGCATCAGCTCGTGTTTCGCTTCCATCCCGATTTTGCGCTTTGGGATTCGGATTATTCGTACGGGCCGCTGTTCATTGCCGTATATGTTTGGACTGCTCTGCTGCTTTTGGGGACGGTCTGCATCCTCTTTTCCTACTGCCGTGTCTCCACCAGCCGACGGCTGATTTGGGTACCTTTGCTCCCAACGGCTTTTGGCGCGATCTACATGAGTTTATATACGCTGGATCTGTGGCCCCGCATCAACGGCGGGCTGTTCGGAGAGTTTCCGGAAGCGGTGTGCTTTACCGTCGGAGGCTTGTGGATGAGCCTCATATATATCGGGCTCATACAATCCAACGAGGGCTACGGAAAGCTGTTTGAAGCGTCCTCGCTCGCGGCGCAAATCGCGGACAGCGATTACCGTGTGATCTATCAAAGCGCGAACGCCGCGCAGCTTTCGCTGGAGCAGCTCACATCGGAACCGCCGGTCTCCCTGAACAGGAACACACGGCTGCACCGCAGGCCGGTCTATGGCGGCTATGTCTATTGGCAGGACGATATCGCGGAACTCAACCGCATCAACGAGGAGCTTTGGGAGGCGGGCGAACGCCTTGCCGAAGAGGTGGAGCTTGTCCGATTGGAAAACGAGCTGAAGGAGGAGCGGGCGCAGATCGACGCAAAGACGAAGGTATACGACGAGATCGCGGCGAAGGTTTTGCCGCAGTCTCAAAAGATCGCTGCGCTTTGCGTTTCGGCGGAACGCAACCCCGCAAGCTTTTCCCAATGCGCAAAGACGGTTTGCCTGCTCGCGGCGTATATCAAACGCTACGCAAACCTTTCGCTCCTTGCCTCTGAGCAAGCCGAGCTTGCGACGGGCGAGCTGCATCTTGCGATATCGGAGTCGCTTCGTTACGCGCGCGGCATGGGGATTTCCGCGGAGAGCGTTCTGAAAGAGGAGATGCTGCTCCCGGCGAATAAACTTCTTGCCGCATACGCGCTCTTTGAGACATTTTTGGAGCAGGCGGCTCCAACCATGCGCGCCGTACGGGCGTCGATCCGGGGAATGACGATGAAGCTGGCGATCGAGGGCGCGGGGCTTTCCGTTCCCGAAGGCTGCGGCGCGGAGCTTTCCGTAGAACGCGGCGTTTCCTGTGTAAGCCTTGATCTTGGAAAGGCGGGTGGCGCGGAATGACGCCTTTTGCCCAACTTCCAACGTTGACGCAGAACCTTATCTGCTTTTGGGCGCTTTTGGCCTGCCTGTTCAACATTTCAAACGGATTGCTGCTTTGGCGGCAGAAGAGATATTTCCGCTGCGTGATTTCCGCGTGCTGTTTGCTTTGCGCCTATTTCATTTTGCAGATCTGTCGGGAAGGCACGGAGCGGCGGCTTCACGGGTATGCCAGCGAGACCGCGGAAAGCGTCCTGCGCTGGCCGTACATGTTTTTCACAGCCGCGCTTGCGCTGCTTTTCCTCGTGTGCGTTCTGCTGTTCCGGAATGTCATGCGATGGCGAAGAACGCATATCACTGCGGATTCTATCAAAGAGAGCATGGACGGCCTCCCGGCGGGCGTGTGCTATTTTTTGGAGGACGGGCGCTGCATTCTCGCCAACCACCGCATGAATGCCATATGCCTCTCCCTTTCGGGACAGCCGCTGTACAATGGCGCTACATTCTATGATAAAGCGCGGGAGCAAACGGTCTGCGCGCTGTCGGACGGTACGGCGGTCTCGTTTCGGCATCGCATCCTGACCTATGAAGGCGAGCCGATGCACGAGCTGATCGCCGACGACATCACGGAGCTCTACAACAAAAGCGAGCAGCTCCGCGCCGGTAACGAACGTGCGCGGCGGCTCAGCGCCGACATGAAGGCGTACGGCAAGACCATCGCCGACACCGTGCGCCGTCAGGAGACGCTGCAGGCGAAGATCAATATCCACGACGGGATGAACCGCATGATCCTTGCCACGCAAAAGGCGGCGGAGGAAGACGGGACCGAGCCGCAGCGGCGTCAAATTTTGCGGCTGTGGCAGAATCAGGCGCTCCTGCTCTGCAAGGAAGCGGATACGCGCAAGAGCAGCAATGTTGTTTCCGACCTGAACGCGCTCGCATCCGTCATTGGAATCCGCCTCAACTGGAACGGCGTGCCGGAGAGCGACGACCCTGCCGTGCTTTCGCTTTTCCTGCTTGCTGCGCGCGAGGCGATGGCAAACGCGGCAAAGCACGCGAAAGCGGAGTATCTCGCTATTCAGGCCGAGGAAAGCGAACGGGAACTTCGCATTATATTTGCCAATGACTGGAACGGCTCAGAACCGACCTTCGCGGAAACCGGCGGACTTGCCGCGCTGCGCGAGCGGATCGAAACGGCTGGCGGCGAGATGCGGATCGAAACGGGCGGGGCGTTTCGGCTTATCGTTTCGATTCCGAAGGGGGGGAGCGAAAAATGCCATACAGAGTATTGATCGTGGAAGATCAGGAGATGCCGCGCCAGCTCTTTGAGATTTTCGTGCGCTCCGATCCCCGTTACACGCACGTCGCGTCCATCTCCAACGCGGAGCTTGCGATCGACTTTTGCCGCCACGGGGGGATCGACCTCATATTGATGGACGTGATGACGGAGCTTGGCAGCAGCGGTTTGGACGCGTCGGAGGCGGTCAAGCGCGAGTATCCCGAGGTGAAGATCATCATTGTGACCAGCATGCCGGAGGCGTCGTGGCTCGCGCGCGCGAGAGAGATCGGCGTGGACAGCTTCTGGTACAAGGAAGCGCAGAAAGAGCCGATCCTTGCCGTGATGGAGCGCACGATGGCGGGCGAACACATCTATCCGGACGAGACGCCCGCCGTTCAGATCGGCTGCGCGAGCAACCACGACTTTTCCGAGCGGGAGCTGGACATCCTGCGCGAACTGATCTCAGGGGACAGCAACGCCGAGATCGGCTCGCGGCTCGGCATAGCCGCGAGCACCGTCAAGTATCATGTGCAGAATATGCTGGAAAAGACGGGGATGCATACGCGTACGGAGCTTGCCGCTGTCGCGCGGAGTCTCGGGATCGCTATCAAATAGAAGCGGTTTGCAAGCTTTATCGCCCGCGGCGCTCTGCGAGCGGTTTTTTTGAAAAATTTTCAAGGACTATCCGATTGGCGGGGGAAATTTTCTTTGGAATCCATAAAATGAGGTTTGGGTGGGCGGCATTATGCCGGCAGCCACATTTAAAATGGAGGAGACCAAGATGAAAAAAGTCCTTGCTTTGACGCTTGCAGCGATGATGCTGCTGATCCTCGCCGCCTGCGGCGGAAAGTCCGACACGGGAACAACGAGTTCCCAGAACGCGCCTGCATCCACCGCGCCTGCGACGGCCACGCCCGCGATAACTGCGCCCGCGGTCACAGACAGCGCGCCCGCGGCGGCCGCGCCCGCCGCGCCCGCTCCCGTTGCGACCGCGCCGGGACAGATCCAGCCTGCCGCGGACGGTACGCTGACCGTCGGAAAGGCGGACGTCGCCGTCGTGGTCAACGGCACCTCGGTGCCGATGCCCTACAACCTGAAAGCGCTGGAGGCTGCCGGCGTTCCCGCCGATGAGTCCCGCAACGCGATCGAGCTGGGAGCGGGGGACTTCTTCTCGGCAAACCTCTATTTGGATGAAAACGAGGATTATCTGCTCATTCCGGCCTATTACAACGGCGGGGACAACGCGGTCAGCATCACCGACGCGGAGGCGGAGGAAATCACCATGACGACCTACGCGGACGAGCCGGCGGATCAGGGCGTTTCCATTTTCGGCGTCTCCTTCGGCATGGCGAGAAGCGAGGTCAAGGCGCTGCTCGGCGAGCCGGCGTCGGACAGCGGCGACTACTGTGAATGGCATATCGAGGTGCCTGAGATGGCATATGAGGGCACGCTCTCCATGTACTTCACCGCCGACGCAGACGACGCGGGCGTTTCCCAGGTCGATCTTACCGTCTTTGCGAAATAAGGTGATCCAGCCCCGCAGGTGTGAGACAGCATCCCCTGCGGGGCTCGCATAAGGCGGCGCAGGATGCGGGCTGGAGGAGAAGAGAATGCAATTCAAAAAAGGCGCGAGCTGGAAGGCTGCTTATAACGAAGAAAAGGGCGTCTATGGCGCGGAGGTCGTGTCTGGGGGATCGTGGAATCTCTACGAAATTTCCGCCGAGGTTTACAACCGGCTGACGAAAAGCATGAACGGCAGTCAGGCGGAGGAATTGATACAAACGGGACGGCGGTTATACTCGCATGTGAATGACCGCTGCGGCCCTCCCTACAACGTAGTGCTCGATGAGGATTACGCCGATTACTGTCCTTGGATGGCTGAAAGCAAACCGGTCGGTAAAGCATGGGATACCGCCATGACCGACGCCGTGGTGGAGCTGTTTGCCTCCGAGGCGGACAACCGTGAGCAGCGACGCAAAAAACGCGCGGAGCGAGGGGGGAAGGATTGAGAAATATGGATATGAAGGCGAACATCCGCGCCCTTGCGCTGGCGCTTTTACTGCTTATGGCTCTTGCCGGGTGCGGCGGGGCTTCCGGAAAAGGCGCGCCTGCCGCGACGCCGGCACAGACGCCGGCACAGACGCCCGCCTCTCCCGCACCGATCCTGCCGGAGGACATCGCCGCGCCGGAAGGATCCTCGACGGAGGATGAAGCGATCCATGTCAGCACGGCGGGAGAATTTCTCGAAGCCATTGCTCCCGGCGCGGTCATTGAGCTCGCGCCGGGCGTCTACAATCTTACGGAATATCTTCATGAGGCTTCCGACCACATATCGGATTATGTTAAAAAAGGCTTCACTGACGGTTGGCAGGCTGAGATATATGAGGTTGAGGGCCTGACGATCAGCGGCGAAAAGAGCGGCAAAATTGAAATTGTAGCCGAGCCTCGCTATTCCGATGTGCTCTGTTTCAATGGCTGTTCCGATGTTAAGATCGAGAACGTTACCTTCGGACACACAATAGAGCAAGGCAACTGCCAAGGCGCGGTGCTGGAGTTCGATGATTGCCGGAATGTCGAGCTGGACGACCTTGATCTCTACGGCTGCGGCACCTACGGCGTGACGGCGGACAACACGAGCGGCCTTGCGCTCAAAAACTGCATCATTCGTGATTGCAGCTACGGCATCATTGATTTGACCTCCTGCGGCGACGCGGTTCTTGAGGGGTGTACCCTGAGAGACAACGGCGGTTTTGATATGCTGAGCCTAAATAGCGCCGCTGTCCTTTTTGACGGCTGCGCGTTCACCGGAAACAGCGGGGACAGCTTTCTTCCCTCTCACAATTACCCCGAAAGCGGGAGCAGCGTGCGTTTTGAGAGCTGCACCTTTGGCCGGTGGGAAAGCCTTCGCCTCAAAGAGGAAATGAAAGACTTTGGAAGCGACGTGACCGTTACCGGGGACTGCGGCTGGTCAGATGCTGTTGCGCCCTTTAATGATTCCAATAGTGAGGGAAACGTCTTTGAGCGGGCCGCGCTGGACACGACGCGCCTTAAAGTCGCTTCATTTGACGCGCAGGTTTTGACGGCGGATGAGTATTATATCCTGTATGAAATTGTCAACGAGAATTCCGGTGAAGTGAGCTTTGAAACAAGCGACGATGTGAGATTCCTTACATTTGAGGAGGACGGCCGCGGATGCTTTTGGACGGACAATGAAAAAGGGCGTCCTTTCCGCTACGAGGTGGACAGCGCATATTCCTGCGCGATTTCCTTCGACGATGGCGGCAGGGCATCCTTCGGCCTTTATGTTGATCAGGGCGGAGCGCTGCCGACCGTGAGTGAAGAGACTCACATTTGGCTGGCGCTGTATCTCGACGATGAGACGCTTTGGTTCTATTGAGCGGGCATTTGAACTGAAAATACAGCCTGTGAAAACCGTGAAAGGAGAACCTCAATGGGATTATTTGATTCGCTGAAAAAGCAGGGGCATAATCAATCAGAAGCCTTTACCTTTGCGGCGCTTCCGGCAAATCTTGCCGAGCTGAAACTGCTGCCGGAGGCGACGCTTGATTCGCCATATAAAACGGCTGCGCTGGTCATCGCCGCGCTTTGCCGGTTTGAACAGGACGAAGCCGCGGCGCATGAGATGCTGGATTATCTGAAAGGGCCGGAAGACCTTTCCAATCTGGAAAAACAGTTTTTGCGCGATCGTTTGGCGGGCAAGCCTTATAAGTGCCGCTCCTTCTTTGACGGAGCGACGCCGGATAACGGCTATGCGCCCGCGACGCCCTATCGCATCACCGTCAGTTCCAATCCCTATTCCTTTGAGACGGAAAATTGGGCGACGGTGTATGTGCAAAGCGGCGGCGCCGACGCGCCTAGGCCGATCAAGCTGCGGAAGAAGCCATCGACAGGCCAATGGTTTTTGAATGAAGTACAGTGTCTCGGGGATATTCGCGTGCCAAAAGCGGACGATCCGTGGGCATAGCGAAACAGTAAAAGGGTGATTTGAATGAGAAGAAAAAGCCCTCTGAAAAGAACCGCTGCCGTTGCGCTTTCCCTTGCGCTGCTCTTGGCGCTGGCGGGATGCGGCTCAAAGCCGGTCGGCAAAAACGAAGAGAACACGTCGGCCGCCGGTT
>JAWRIJ010000149.1:0-5422 GCA_040307975.1 Oscillospiraceae bacterium
CGCGGCGCGCCTGCTGCTGCCCGCCGACATTGTCAAGGCGCATGAAGACGGTATCATCCACTTCCACGACACCGATTATTATGCCCAGCACATGCACAACTGCGACCTCGTCAATCTCGAGGATATGCTCCAAAACGGCACGGTCATCACGGGGACGCTCATTGAAAAGCCCCACTCCTTCGCCACCGCCTGCAACATCGCGACGCAGATCGTGGCGCAGGTCGCCTCCAACCAGTATGGCGGACAGAGCATTTCGCTCACGCATTTGGCGCCGTTCGTGGACGTAAGCCGCCAAAAGCTGCGCAAGTCGGTCATGTCCGAGCTTTCCGAGCTTGGCTTCATGCCCGGTGAGGAGAAGATCGCCGAGATCACCGAAAAGAGATTGCGCGAGGAGATCCGCCGCGGCGTGCAGACCATCCAGTACCAGGTCGTGACGCTTCTGACCACCAACGGGCAAGCCCCGTTTATCACGGTGTTCATGTATCTCGGCGAGGCGCGCAACGAACAGGAAAAGAAAGACCTTGCGCTCATCATTGAGGAGACGCTTGAGCAGCGCTACGAGGGCGTGAAAAACGAACAGGGCGTGTGGGTCACCCCCGCGTTCCCCAAGCTCATTTATGTGCTGGAGGAGGACAACATCCACGAGGATTCGCCCTACTATTATCTCACGAAGCTCGCCGCAAAATGCACGGCGCGGCGCATGGTGCCCGATTACATCAGCGAGAAGAAAATGCTGGAGCTCAAGGGCGACGTCTATCCCTGCATGGGCTGCCGCAGCTTCCTGACCCCTGACCGCTTCACCGACGCGGGCGTGGGCAACATCGCGAACGCGAAAAACTACGAGCCCGGCAAGCACCGCTATTACGGGCGCTTCAATCAGGGCGTCGTCACGCTCAACCTGCCGGACATCGCGCTTTCCTCCGGCGGCAACATCGAAAAGTTTTGGCAGATATTCGACGAGCGCCTCGATTTGTGCTACCGCGCGCTGATGTGCCGCCATGAGCGGCTCAAGGGCACGCTCTCCGACGCCGCGCCCATTCTTTGGCAGTACGGCGCGTGCGCGCGGCTTAATAAGGGCGAGCCGATCGACAAGCTGCTCTACAACGGTTATTCCACCATCTCGCTCGGCTATGCGGGGCTTTACGAGTGCGTCAAGTATATGACCGGCAAGAGTCACACCGATCCCGCCGCGAAGCCGTTTGCCCTTCAGGTCATGCAGTATATGAACGACGCGTGCAAACGCTGGAAGGAAAAGGAGAATATCGACTTCTCCATCTACGGAACGCCGCTCGAGTCCACGACCTACAAGTTCGCCAAGTGCCTGCAAAAACGCTTCGGCGTCATTGAGGGCATCACGGACAAAGGCTACATCACCAACAGCTATCACGTTCACGTTACCGAGAAGATCAGCGCCTTCGACAAGCTCCGCTTTGAAGCGGAGTTCCAGCACCTCTCCCCCGGCGGCGCGATCAGCTACGTCGAGGTGCCGAACATGCAGAACAACCTCGAAGCGGTCTTGCAGGTGATGAAGTTTATCTACGACAACATCATCTACGCCGAGCTCAACACCAAGAGCGACTATTGCCAGGTCTGCGGCTGGGACGGCGAGATCGACATTGTCGACGAGGGCGGCAAGCTTATTTGGAAGTGCCCGCGCTGCGGCAACACCGATCAGGACAAGATGAACGTCGCGCGACGTACCTGCGGCTATATCGGCACTCAGTTTTGGAATCAGGGGCGCACGCAGGAGATCAAGGAGAGGGTATTACATCTATAAAAAGAGGGGCTGCGCCCCCTCTTTTTTATCCAAAAGAAATCATATGGAACAACAAAAACAACGCATTGAGCTGATGGACGCCGCGCGCGGGCTGTCGCTCATTCTGATGGTCTTTTACCACTTTTTCTACGACCTCGTGGTTTTCGCGGGCGCGCCGCGGTGGATCTTCCACAACGTCGTGTTCGACCCGCTGCAATACTTCTTTGCAGGGCTTTTTATCCTCATCTCCGGCGTCAGCTCCAATTTCTCGCACTCGAACGTCGCGCGCGGCGTCAAAACGCTCGGCGTCGCGCTCGTCATCACGCTTGTGACATATTTTATGGACATGCCCATCGTTTTCGGCATCCTCCACTTTCTCGGAGCCTGTATGCTGCTCTACGGGCTGACGCAGAAGGGTTGGCGGCGCGTGAACGAAAAATTCCCGTGGCACACGCCGGCGTTCTGTCTTGCCGGCATTTTGCTCACGGGGCGGTTCGCAAACGGCGTTTTGACCCAAACGCCGCATCTGTGGATGTTCGGGCTTGTGACGCCGGAATTCGAGTCCGCCGACTATTTTCCGCTGCTGCCGTGGATGTTCGTGTTCCTGCTCGGTACATGGGCGGGAAAATACGTCCGCGAGGGGCGGCTCCCGAAGTGGTTCTACGAAACGAAGGTGCCGTTTCTCCCCGCCGTCGGACGGCAGAGCCTGCTCATCTATATCATGCACCAGCCCGTGCTGTACGGGTTGACTATGTTGATCGTTCAACTGGCCTAGCATCTGCGCGGACGGCAAACCTCCGCCCGCGATACCCGCTTGAAAGGCAACGTCTATGTATTACGGAGAAATCAAGGACTGCGATATCGCCAACGGCGAGGGCGTGCGCATATCGCTGTTCGTTTCTGGCTGTACCAATCACTGCAAGGGCTGCTTTCAGCCGCAGACGTGGGATTTCTGCTACGGCCGGCCCTTCACGGCCGAGACGGAGGCAAAGCTCCTTTCCATGCTCGCCCCCAGCTATATAAACGGCCTCACTCTGCTTGGCGGCGACCCCTTCGAGCCGGAGAACCAGCGCGCCCTGCTGCCGTTTGTGCGCAGCGTACGCGCCGCCTATCCGCGCAAGACGGTTTGGGCGTTCACCGGCTTCACCTATGAAATGCTGCTGACCGACGGCTCCCATCCGCGCTGCGAGGCGACGGACGAGCTGCTTTCGCTTCTCGACGTACTCGTGGACGGGCCGTTCGTCGAAAAACTGCACGATATCTCGCTGCGTTTCCGCGGCTCGTCCAACCAGCGGCTCATTGACATGAACGAGACGCGAAAAAAAGGCGAAATCGTCCTTTGGGACAAGAATTGACCGCTGTGCGGTCAATTCTTGTCCTGCCGCAGAAGCGGCATATCAAATCAAAAGCCGACGGTTCAGCGGCGCTCCGCGCCCGTGCCTCGGCTGCTGTAAACTACCGGAGGTTTACTTCTATGGCACAGGTGCAGGTGAAAAAGCTTTCCAGCCGCGCGGTTCTGCCGACGCGCGGCTCTTCGTTCGCGGCGGGGTACGACCTTTACGCCTGTCTCGACGCCGAGGTGCGCGTCGCTCCGCACGCGACGGTCAGGATCGGCACGGGGCTTTCGTTCGCGCCGCCGGAGGGGACGTTCGGCGCGGTGTTTGCCCGCAGCGGCCTCGCGGCGAAGGAAGGGCTGCGCCCCGCGAACTGCGTCGGCGTGTGCGACAGCGACTACCGCGGCGAATACATCGTCGCGCTGCACAACGACAGCGAAACGGAACGCGTCGTCCGCCACGGCGACCGCATCGCACAACTGGTGCTGCTGCCCTTCCTCCCGATGGAGTTCGAGGAAACGGACGCGCTCCCCGAAACCGCGCGCGGCGCGGGCGGCTTCGGCTCGACGGGAAAATAAAAAAGCGCGGCTTACGCCGCGCTTTTTTAAGGTAAAAACCCGCCGTCCGCGGTCAGCACCTGCCCCGTGATGAACCCCGCCCCCTCGGAGGCAAGGAACGCCACCGCGGCGGCGATATCCTCGGGCCTCCCGAGCCGTCCGAGCGGAGTCTGCCGCGCGAGGTCGCGGAGCGTCTCCTGTCCCAGCACCTGCACCATGTCGGTGTCGACGACCCCCGGCGCGACGCAGTTGACGCGGATGCCCGACGGCGCAAGCTCCATCGCGAGCGAGCGCGTCAGCCCGATGAGCGCGTGCTTGGTGCAGGCGTATGTCACCTCGCAGCTCGCGCCGTGCAGTCCCCAAATGGATGAGACCGTCACGATGCAGCCCGATTTCTCGTGCAGCATATGCGGCAGCACCGCCTGGATGCAGTGGCGCGCGCCGTTCAGGTTCACCGCGAAGTAGCGCTCCCACAACTCGTCTGTCACATCCTGAAAGAGCGCCTGCCCCGCGACGCCCGCGTTGCTCACGAGCAGCGTCACCGGTCCGAACGCGTCCGTAACGCGCTCCACCATGGCGTCCACCTCCGCTTTCACGGCGACGTCTGCCTGCACGGCGAGCGCGCGGCAGCCCTCCGAGGCCAGCTCCGCGACCAGCTCATCCGCCTTGTCCTGCCGCTCACGGTAATTGACGCCCACGGCATAGCCCTCGCGCGCCAAACGCGCGGCGACGGCGCGTCCAATGCCGCGTGAAGCGCCCGTGACGAGCGCGACTTTTCCATTGCTCACGTTTCTTCCTCCTTTGTCCGCACCAGCATCTTGAGCCGATGCTCATCCGGCGCGCCGCCGATGGTCAGCCGGTAACGGATCTCGACCAGTCCGCCGTGCCCGCCCAGCTTCGCGCGCAGCGCGTGGGTCTCAACCTCCGCCGGAAAGCTTCCGTGCGGCGTTTCATATACTGAAGCGTGGGGGCGTCCCGTCTCAAAGCGGAACGCGCAGCGCACCGCGCCCTCCCGCGTCAGCTCGGCGAAGCCGTCGTACACGGCGAGCGTGGTCATCACGCCGCCCATTTGAAGCGCCGCGGGTTCTTGATAGGTAACGCGCACGCCGTCCGCGAGCCGCTCCATGGCGCCGCGCACGGTGTAAGTTGTTTCACGGCTCTGCACCGTGATGTCCGCATTTTGTTTCATGGCGAAAATTATACTACGCTTTCCCCTTTTTTCCTATAGCTTTTTTGAAAAATTCTGCTATAATGATTGCAAGCAATCATTACCGATGCTTCGGCGGCATCCGGAAACGCACGGATGCAGGCATCTACCCCATGAGGAGGCGTTTATTATGGATTTGAAGCTGACAGACAAGCAATTCCGCCGTCTGCTCGACCTCGTATATATCGGAAACTGGGTCATCAACTCGACCCGCGGCGACGACCGCATCCGCGATTATGACGAGGTGGAGACGGCGGTGTTTTCCCATTGTCTCGACCAGGGCATGGTGTCGCTGGTAGAATCCTACAAAGGCGAGCTGATCCCCTCGCGCGCGTTCGCGGACGGCGGCATTCATGAGGCGATCATGGCGTACGAGGACACGATGTTCTTTGAAATACTGGCGCAGGAGCTGGCGCTGCGCGACATGGACAGCGAATCTCCCACGCCGGAGAACTATGACGAGCTGTGCGAGCGCATGGACGAGTACCTCGGCGAGTTCGAGGAACACGGCACCGACAACATCACGGTCGAAATGTGACACGGTTTTTAAACCGAAAAGCCACCCCCC
>JAWRIJ010000150.1:0-23271 GCA_040307975.1 Oscillospiraceae bacterium
GCGGCGGCTCCCGCGGAGCCGAGCGCAGAGGAAAAGCTCCTCACCGAGATCCGCGACCTGCTCAAGGAGCAGAAGAAATAAGCGCCGATGCAGGCGATTGTGCGTCAGGGCCTCGCGGAGCTGAAGCTTGACGAAACGAAGGCGGAGGAGCTTGAAGCGTTTGCCCGCCTCGTGCTGGAGAAGAACCGCGTGATGAACCTTACCGCCATCACGGACGAAGCGGATTTTGCGCGGCTCCATCTGCTTGACAGCGCGGCGCTGCTGAATATCGCGCCGTTTGGCGGCAAGCGCGTCGTCGATGTGGGCACGGGCGCGGGTTTTCCCGGCGTTCCGCTGCGCATCCTCTGCCCCGACGCGTCCGTGACGCTGCTCGATTCGATGGGAAAACGCGTGGACTTTCTGCGCGAGAGCTGCGACAAGCTCGGGCTTTCCGGCGTGGAGTGCGTCTGCGCGCGCGCCGAGGACTATGCCGCGTCGCATCGCGAGACGTTCGACCTCGCGACCTCGCGCGCGGTGGCGGCTTTGCCGGTGCTCTGCGAGCTGTGCCTGCCGCTCGTGCGCGTCGGCGGTCAGTTCCTTGCGATGAAGGGCGCGCAAAGCGACGAAGAGCTTCACGGCGCGGCGCGCGCGATCGAGACGCTCGGCGGCAAGGTCTCGCGCGTTGTGGATTACGCCGTCCCGACGAGCGATGTAACGCATCGCGCGATCGTCGTCGACAAGGTAAAACCCACGCCGGAGAAATACCCAAGGGCGTTCGGGCAGATCAAGAAGAAACCGCTGTAAAAGGAGAAAACCAGTGGGTCAGATCATCGCCGTCGTGTCCGGCAAGGGCGGCACGGGCAAAACCTCATTTACCGCGCTCACCGGCGCGGCGCTCGCCGAGCTTGGCAAGCGCACGCTGCTGCTGGATTGCGACGTGGGCCTGCGCGACCTCGACATCGCGCTGGGCCTGACCGACCGCGCGCTGATGGACTTTTCCGACGTGGCGGCGCATCGCGTTTCCCTGGAGGACGCGGCTGTGCCGCACCCGAAGTTCAAACGGCTGTATTTGCTTACCGCGCCGGTGACGACGGAGGCGGCTCTCGGCGCCCCCGACGGGCTGCGCGAGCTTTTGGGCGAGGTGCGCGAGGCGTTCGACTTCTGCCTCATTGACGCGGGCGCGGGTCTCGGCGAATCGTTCCGTCTCGCCACGCAGTATGCCGACCGCGCCATCGTCGTTTCGACTACGGAGCCGAGCTGCCTGCGCGACGCGCAGCGCACGGTCATGGAGCTGCATGGGTTCCCGTCGGGAAAGCTGCACCTGGTCGTGAACCGATTGCGCCGAAGACTTCTTAAATCCCTGCGCGCGAACATCGACGACGCCATGGACGCGGCGGGGCTTCCCCTGCTCGGCGTCGTGCCGGAGGACGAGGACTTGCCCGCCCTGCTTGGACGCGGCAAGGTGGACGGTTTTGGCTATTACTCCGGCGCGCGGCGCGCGACGCGCAATATCGCGCGGCGCTTGTGCGGGGAAAAGGTTCCCCTGATGAAGATGTGAAGAAGCGGGAGAGCGCCGGATAAGAGTCCGGCTTTCCCGAGCGATAGAAAGAAGACGCCGCTTTGGCAGAAAGGAAAGTTATGAATATTGCCTTGATCGCACATGACAACCGCAAGGAGCTCATGGTACAGTTCTGCACCGCCTACGCAGGCATCCTCTCCCGCCACACGCTGTGCGCGACGAATACGACCGGCAAGGTCATCTCCGAGGAGACGGGACTCAATATCCATCTCTTCATGAACGGCGCGCAGGGCGGCGACGAGCAGATCGGCGCGCGCATCGCGTACAACGAGATCGACCTCGTGCTCTATTTCCACGACCCGAACAGCCCCGAATATGACGAGAGCATTTCGTATATCGCAAAGCTCTGCGACCAAAACCGCATCCCATTTGCGACCAACTCCGGCACGGCGGAGGCGCTGGTGCTCGCGCTCGGCCGCGGTGATCTCGACTGGCGCGATATCGTCAATCCTAAAACCAAGCCTTTCATGGCGTAAAACTCAAAAGAAAGAAGACAACCACCATGATGCAGTCCCGTACCCATAATTGCAACCAGCTCCGCATGGAGAATGTCGGCGAGCGCGTCAAGCTCGTCGGCTGGATGGAAAACGTCCGCGAGGTCGGCGGAAGCCTCGCCTTCGTCGTGCTCCGCGACTTCTACGGTACGACGCAGCTCGTCGTCGAGGACGCCGGGCTGCTCGCGCAGATCAAGGGCTACAACAAGGAGTCCACCATCTCCGTCGAGGGCGTCGTACGCGAGCGCGCGAGCAAAAACCCCAAGCTCCCCACCGGCGACATCGAGATCGTGCCGGAAAAAATCGAGCTGCTCGGCCGCTGCCGTTACAACGAGCTGCCCTTTGAGATCAATCATTCCCGCGAGGCGGACGAGTCCGCGCGGCTCAAGTACCGCTATCTCGACCTGCGCAACCCCGCGGTCAAGGCGAACATCATCCTGCGCTGCAACGTCATCGCCGCGCTGCGTTCCGCCATGCTCGCCCACGACTTCCTCGAGATCACTACGCCGATTTTGACCGCCTCCTCCCCCGAGGGCGCGCGCGATTATCTGGTGCCCGCGCGCAAGCACCCCGGCAAGTTCTACGCCCTGCCGCAGGCGCCGCAGCAGTTCAAGCAGCTGCTCATGACGAGCGGCTTTGACCGCTATTTTCAGATCGCGCCCTGCTTCCGCGACGAGGACGCGCGCGGCGACCGCTCCCCCGGCGAGTTCTACCAGCTCGACATGGAGATGGCGTTCGCCACGCAGGAGGACGTGTTCGCCATTTGCGAGGACGTGCTGCCCCCGATCTTCGCGAAGTTCGGCAAGTACGATATCGCCTCGAAGCCGCCGTTCCGCCGCATCGCGTATCTCGACGCGCTGGAGACCTACGGCACGGACAAGCCGGATCTTCGCATCGACCTGACCGCGAAGAATGTCACCGAGCTGTTCGCGGGCACCGAGTTTGAGCCGTTCAAGGGCCAGACCGTCAAGGCGGTCGCCATCTCGGACTGCGCGCTCACGCGCAAGCAGATCGAAAAGCTGCTCGAAGACTGCTCCGTGCAGTCCGGCGCGAAGGGCTACTGGTTCAAGACCGACGAGTCCGGCGCGATCGCGGGCGGCGTTGCGAAGTTCGTGGACGCGGACAAGGCAAAGGACATGCTCTCCCTCGCGCCCAACACGCTGGTCGTGCTCGCCGCGGGCGAGCTCGCGACCAAGATGGTCGGCGTGGAGATCAAGCAGTTCGGCGCGGCGTGCGAGGGCCACATGGACCGCGAGCGCTACGAGTTCTGCTGGATCACCGATTTCCCGATGTACGAGATCGGCGACGAGAGCGGCGAGCTGGAATTCTGCCACAACCCGTTCTCCATGCCCAAGGGTGGGCTGGACGTGCTGCTCAAAGCCGAGCGCGGCGAGATCGACCCGCTCACCATCATGGCGGATCAGTACGACCTCGTGTGCAACGGCGTGGAGCTTTCCTCCGGCGCGGTGCGCAACCACGACCCCGAGATCATGGTCAAGGCGTTCGAGCTGGTGCGCCTCGGCGAGGACGACGTGAAGGCGAAGTTCCCCGCCATGTACAACGCGTTCTGCTACGGCGCGCCGCCCCACGCGGGCATCGCCCCGGGCGTGGATCGCATGGTCATGCTGCTCGCGGGCGAGGATTCCATCCGCGAGATCATCCCCTTCCCGATGAACAAGAACGCGCAGGACGTGATGATGGGCGCGCCGAGCGAGGTCACGCCCAAGCAGCTGGGCGAGCTGCACATCGCCGTCACGGCGAAGGAGGACGAATGACGCGCCGCATCGCAATTCTATTATGCTTACTTTTGACGCTCGCCGGCTGCGGCGGGCGTCAAAACGATACGCCCATATCCGCGGAGCCGGAGCCGCCCGCGCAGGAGGCGGCGCAGGAGACGGAGCCGAAGGAGTCGCGCTACCTGCCCGAGCATCCGCCCGGCACGCAGAGCGGCGAAACGCAGCCGGAGGACGGGGGCCTCTCGCCAGAGGAGCAGGCGGCGCGCGAGGCGGAGCAGGCGGCGGCAAAGCGCGAGGAGCGGCTGCAAGCCCTGCTCGACGGCATGACGCTGGAGGAGAAGGTCGGGCAGCTCTTTTTTGCGCGCTGTCCGGAGGCCGGCGCGGCGGAGAAGATTGCGCAGTACCACCTCGGCGGCGTGCTGCTCTTCACGCGGGACTACAAGGATTCCGCCGACCATTGGCTGACGGCGGAGCAGTTCAGCGCGAAGATGGACAGTTTCCAGACCGCCGCGCGGTACGACACGGGCATCCCGCTGTTCATCGGCTCGGATGAGGAGGGCGGCACGGTCACGCGCGCGAGCCGAAACCCCAACCTGTTTCCCGAAAAGTCGCGCTCGCCGCAGGAGCTGTACGCTTCTGGCGGCATCGGCGCGATTTTGAACGACGCGATGCAAAAGAGCTTTCGTCTGCGCGAGCTGGGCATCAACGTGAACTTCGCGCCCGTGTGCGACGTGTCCACCGACCCGAACGACTTCATCTACGCCCGCACGCTCGGCATGGACGCGCGGCACACGGCGGAGTACGTGCTCCGCGTGGTGCTTGCGATGGGCGACGCGGGGATGGGGAGCGTTTTGAAGCACTTCCCCGGCTACGGAAACAACGTCGACACGCATACGGGCGTCGCCGTCGACAGCCGCCCGTTCACGACCTTCGAGCAGTCCGACCTTCTGCCGTTCGCCGCGGGTATCCGCGCGGGCGCAAAGGTCGCGCCCTTTGTGCTGGTGAGCCACAACATCGTTGATTGCATGGACGACGCGTATCCCGCGTCCCTCTCCCCCGCCGTGCATCAGCTCCTGCGCGAGCGCATGGGCTTTGACGGCGTTGTGCTCACGGACGACCTCGCGATGGACGCGGTGAAGGCGTACGCCGCGGACGGGCGCGTCGCGGTGTTGGCGCTCAAGGCGGGCAACGACATGCTGGTGACGACGGATTTTGAGACGGAGATTGCCGAGGTACTGGACGCGGTTGCGGACGGCACGCTCGACGAGAAGATCGTCGACACGGCGTGCCTGCGCGTGCTGCGCGCGAAGGCGGCGCGCTTCGTGATGCCATATGATACGGACAACGGAGGCTGAAGAGATGACCGAGACGAAAAAGCTTTACTACGACGACCCGTTTTTGCGCGAATTCACCGCGCGCGTCCTCTCCTGCGAGGAGGCAAAAGGCGGCTACGCCGTCGTACTCGACGCGACGGCGTTTTATCCCGAGGGCGGCGGGCAGCCCGCCGACCACGGTACGCTGGGGATGGTGCATGTCCTCGACGTGCATGAGAAGAACGGCGTCATCACCCACCTGTGCGACGGCGCGTTTGAGCCGGGCGAGACGGTGCGCGGCGCGATCGACTGGGCGCGGCGCTTCGACCACATGCAGCAGCACTCGGGCGAGCATATCTGCTCGGGGCTCATTTGCGCGCAATATCACTGTGACAACGTTGGCTTCCACATGGGGGCGGATATTGTGACCATCGACTTCAACGCGGAGATCGAGTGGGACGCGCTGATGGACATCGAGCGCCGCGCGAACGAGTACATTTACGAAGATCACGAAATCGACATTCAATTTCACCGCGGCGCGGAGCTGGACGCCATCGACTACCGCAGCAAAAAGCCGCTCGACGGCGACGTGCGCATCGTCGCCTTCCCCGGCGCGGACTGCTGTGCCTGCTGCGGCACGCACGTCGCGCGCAGCGGGCAGGTGGGGATCGTCAAGTTCCTCTCGTGTCAAAAGTTCCGCGACGGCGTGCGCATCGAGCTTCTTTGCGGCGCGCGGGCGTACCGCTATTTATCCGTGACGTGGGAGCAGAACCTGCGCGTCGCGCAGTCGCTCTCCGCCAAGCCGACGGAAAGCGCGGCGGCGATGGCGCGCATGGAGGAGGAACTGGGAAGGCTCAAGCTGCGCGCGTCGCGTTTGGAAGCGCAGGTGTTCGCGCAGGTCGCCGCGCGGCTTACGGGCGAGGGCGACGTGGTGCTCTTTGAGGAGGATATGTCCCCCGAGAGCGTCCGCAAGCTCTGCGACGCGGTGATGAATACCTGCGGCGGACGCTGCGCGGTGTTCGCGGGCGCGGACGGCGCGTGGAAATACGCGCTCGGTCAAAAGGACGGGGATCTTCGCGAGCTGGTGAAGGCTCTCAACGCGGCGCTGCACGGGCGCGGCGGCGGCAAGCCGTTCTTCGCGCAGGGCAGCGCGGGGTGCACGCGGGAGGAGATTGAAGCGTTCTTTGCAAAGCTGTGAGCTTTTAAGAAAAACGAATGCGACCCCATTTCTTCTTTTTCTTGAAAAGAAGAAACGGCGTCGCCCGCCAAAGAAGAAAAACGCCGGTGGACGCTGACGCGTTCACCGGTCGTTTTTTCACTATTGCGTATCGCGGCGCGGGCGTCCCGTCATCACATGGCTCGGCGCTTCGATTTCGCTTGCGCTTAGGTCATTTCTTTCTTGGATACGGATGCGGTTCGTCGGTCAAGCCGAGCAGATAATCGACGCTTGTTTCGTACAAAAGCGCGAGCTTTCGATAGTGTTCCATCGGCATACTGCGCTTTTCGGTCTCGTAATTGCTATATGTCCGCTGGTTGATCCCAAGATATTCCGCGACTTGCGTTTGATTCAGGTCATGATCTTCGCGCGAATCACGAAGCCTCAGCCGATACTTCATAACATCACCGAGGCAAGTATATCTACTACCAAACGTTCCTGTTGATTTTACTATTGAATGATAGTAAAATCAAATTGAGGTGATGAAGCATGGTTGATTACGCGAAGCTGTATCATAAGATGGTGGACGCGGCGGAGAACGCGATTGGCGCGATCAACGCGCAAAACTACGGCATGGCGAAAAAGATTCTGATTCGCGCGGAGCGCGAGGCGGAGGAGCTTTACATCAAAACGTCGGAGAACGGCGGCGAACCGCCCGAAACGGTGCAACATCCGCCCACGTAGGCGCCGCATCGAACGAGGCGCAGCGCCGCGACAAGCAAAAGCGCAGCGCCAGCGGAAGGAAACGCGCATGGCATCGACGTAGATGCGCCGGAGATAGAGAAGCGCCCTACCCGGTTTGGGTAAGGCGCTTCACTTTTTACGCGGGCTACCCCGTTTCTTCTCTTACGCTTCCGCGCCCTCACGGGAGCGGATGACGAGCAGGGTCACGACCATCAGCACGATGGAGAGCGGCAGGCACACGTACCACGAACGCACAAAGCCCGCGACGATATAGCTCACGAGCGAGACGGTCGCGGCGGTCAGCGCGTAGGGAAGCTGCGTCGAGACGTGCTGGACGTGGTCGCACTGCGCGCCCGCGGAAGCCATGATGGTCGTATCCGAGATCGGGGAGCAGTGGTCGCCGAGCACCGCGCCCGCCATGCAGGCGGAGATGGCGATGATCATGAGCTCGTTATCCATGTTCGAGCCGAATACCTTAACGACGATGGGAATGAGGATGCCAAACGTACCCCAGCTCGTGCCGGTCGCGAAGGCGAGGAAGCCGCCGACGATAAACACGATCGCGGGCAGGATGCTCATGAGCGCGCTGTTCTGCGCGGCGGAATCGACCAGCGCCGCGACGTTGTCCTTCGCGCCGAGGGAGTCGGTCATCGCCTTGAGCGTCCACGCGAAGGTGAGGATCAGGATGGCGGGCACCATGCTCTTGAAGCCCTCGGGCAGCGCGTTCATGCACTCGCGGAACGACAGAACGCGCGTCGCGATGTAAAAGATGATGGTGAGGATGAGCGCGACGGACGAACCGTACATAAGACCCACGGAGGCGTCCGAATTCGCGAACGCGTCTACGAAGCTCTCACCGTCAAAGAATCCGCCGGTATAGATCATGCCGACGACGCAGCAGACAATGAGCAGCACGATGGGGATGAGCAAATGCATGACCTTGCCCTTGCCGCTCACCGGCGGGGTGGGCTGATCCTCCGCGCCGGTGATGCTCGCGGCGGGACGGGGCTTCTCCTCCGCGCGCTCGGCCAGCTCCGCCAGGCGCATCGCGCCGAAGTCGAACTTGCCGACGGAGAGCGTGACCATCATCGCGAGCGTGGTGAACGCGTAGAAGTTGTACGGAATGGCGCGGATGAAGAGGTCAAGACCGTTCACGCCGTCCACAAAGCCCGTGACCGCCGCCGCCCACGAGGAGATGGGCGCGATGATGCACACGGGCGCGGCGGTCGCGTCGATGAGGTAGGCGAGCTTCGCGCGCGAGATGCCGTGGCGGTCGGCGAGCGGGCTCATGACCGAGCCGACGGTCAGGCAGTTGAAGTAGTCGTCGATGAAGATGAGGACGCCCAGCACGATGGTCGCGAGCTGCGCGCCGACCTTGGTCTTCACATGCTCGACCGACCAGCGGCCAAACGCCGCGCTGCCGCCCGCGCGGTTCATCAGCATGACCATCGTGCCGAGGATGACGAGGAACACGAGGATGCCGACGTTCCACGCGTCGGCGAGCGAGCCGACCATGCCGTCGACGAACACATGCTCCATCGTGCCGGTGAAGCTGAAGCCGGAGTAGATGAGGCCGCCGCAGAGGATGCCGATAAAGAGCGAGGAATAGACCTCCTTGGTGATCAGCGCCAAACCGATGGCGATGATCGCGGGCAGCAGGGAGACGAGGGTTTGTCCGAACATAAAAACCAACCTTTCTAACCAAAAAAGAATCAGTCATGATCCCATCATGACTGACGAAGAGGGCGCAACCGCCCCGTCCTGCCATGACAGCTCTCCGCCTTGCGGCGACAGTCCGGCGGGTATTCCCCGACGGCCCGGCGAAAACGCGGGCGGGAACCCGCATCTCCCCTCGGCGGCCTCCCCTTTCGCCCCGCGAACTCCCGTCGCTTGTTTGGGGGTACTCTTGTCGGCCGCGCCTCTATCAAGACTTTATTTGGTTAAAGCAATGATACCGCTTTTTTGCGATTTGTCAAGTGTTTTTATTTGCTTTGGTCAAGGGGCGCACAATCCAAGGCGCAGTACGCGGCGGAACATCTGCCCCCACGTGACGCGCCCGACGCTCTCCCCGGCGTAGATCGGCAGTACCGCCACCGCGCCGCCGTCCGCGTCCGTAACGCGCAGCTCGCCAAGGCGGTCGCCCGCGCTCACCGGCGCGTCCACCGCTTCGGGCAGGCTAAGCTCTTTTTGCAGCGAGCTTGCCTTTGATTTTTCGAGCAGGAGCGTGTTCTCCTTCGTCAGCACGCCCTGCACGGCGGCACGTTCGCCGAGGCGCACGGGCAGCGGTGCGAGCGCGGCGTCCGGCGTCACGGTCACGAGCGCGTAGGTCGCAAACCCGTGGTCGAGCAGCGCGCGGGCGTCGGCAAAGCGCTCGTCGCTCGTCTTGCCCTTCATGATAACGGCAATGAGCTCCATGCCGTTTCTCTCGGCGGTCGCGCTCAAACAGTAGCCCGCCGCGTCGGTCGAGCCGGTCTTGAGTCCCGTCGCGCCGTCGTAGAAGCGGATGAGCTTGTTGGTGTTCACGAGCATCGATTCCCCGCCGCGCAGCGAGTCCATCCACAGCGTCGTGAAGCGCCGGATGTCGGGATGGTTCAAAATGAGCTCGCGGGACATGATCGCGATGTCATGCGCCGAGGTCAGGTGCCCCGCGGCGGGCAGGCCCGTGGCGTTGGCGAAATGCGTGTCGTTCATCCCCAGCTCCTGCGCCCGCTTGTTCATCTTTTCCACAAACGCGTCCTCGCTGCCCGCGATGTGTTCGCCGAGCGCCACGGCGGCGTCGTTGCCGGAGACGACGCAAACCGCCTTCAAAAGGTCGCGCACGGTCATCTGCTCGCCCTCTTTGAGCCAGATCTGGCTGCCGCCCATCGAGCTTGCGTGGGCGCTGCCCGTCACCACGTCGTCGTAGGAGAGCGCGCCGGAGTCGATCGCCTCCATGGTGAGCAGGAGGGTCATGATCTTCGTGACGCTCGCGGGCTCGCGCGGCGTATGCTCATCCTTGGCGAAGAGCACCGTGCCGGTCGATTTCTCCATCAGCACGGCGGACGGCGCGGCGACGTCGATGGCTCGCGCGTTGACGCAAAGCGTGAGCACACAGAGGAAAAAAGCGGTGAAAAAGCGTTTCATGTGGCATCCCCCCGAGTCGGTTTTGCTACAGAATATGAACCCGCGGGATAAAACATACATTTTTCGCCTTGCAAAGCGCGGGAAAGTGTGGTATCATACGTTTCGCAATTAAATACGCAGGGTTGGTATATCGGTATTACAGCGGCTTCCCAAGCCGTTAAGGCGGGTTCGACTCCCGTACCCTGCTCCAGAGAAAACCAAAAGTGAGTATGTTTTGATAAATGTTTAAAGTAATATTATAGCAATGTTAGAGTAAAGTGTTTTAGCAAACAACATATCACAAAATATATAGACTACTTCATTCAGTATAGGCATATATTGAACGAAGTAGTCTATCAAAATGTTAGAGTATATTAGAGTAATGTTAGACTAAATAATGACAAATTAACGAATGGTATAATACTTTGTGGGATCATGTGCTGAAGAACTGTGCTCCTCAATAGGACCGCCATTTTCAACAGAGAGAGCTTTTAAATGACGAATGATAGTTGGACGAGATTTTTTAGTTAATCTTTCCAACATAGCGGTGGAGCATTCTTCCATATTTGCAATATAATAAATAATATCTCTATCCAAAGGATTGAGTTGCGACCATGTGATCGGATTAATGGATTGCAATGATTCCAACTTGCGAATAGAGCGCATAGCAATGTTATTTTTTAATGTTAGCTGTACTGTATTCCCGTTAGGTTCATTAAATATTGGAGGTTCAAGGAAGAAGGATTCCATGTCAGTATAAATACGCTTAACACCTTCATTTAACTCCCTAACCCATCCAAAATCCGCTAAAACGCGAGCAAGCAGAGGATTTCTTGAAAAGCGGGTATTTTGAATGTTTTTTACAGTAACAATATTAGGCAGTTTTCCGGGACTAAGTATTTCAATTCTATCATTAAACATAGAAATACGAATATATTCTCCTGAAATGGAATAATCACGATGTGTGACCGCGTTTACAATACCTTCTAACCAGGCAAACTCTGGATATTCAGGAATTTTTTTGAATTTTCCATCTCGATCGAGCTGTTGGAATTCACGCATTTGTGAGGAAAGAACTTGCTGAGCTTCAGAAAGGAGACGATGTAAAGGCTTTTCGATAGTAATATCTTTGACCACATTAAAATTTCTGCCAACTTCAATAGAGGTTCCCTCATATCTTAAAAAACGAATTCTTGCAGTTGGCAAAAACTTGGTAGGAATTTTACCAAACAAAAGAACACCTGCCACAGTAATTTGCGGTTTATTCCCTTGCATTTTTATAAGACCGCGAGCGATAAGTAATTCTTGAGCGGTACCGACAGACGGACCAAGAACACTTCTATATTCTTCTAACAAGGTTTCATCAAGGTCTTCCCACGTTGCATCATCAATGATTCGGTTTTCAAAACTACGTACGCCTTTTGAATATTCTAAAGTCATTAATTGTTCAACACTGAGTTTTCGCGAAGAATCTCCCACTCTTAAATATGCATCTCCATTTTTGCACTTTATTATTTCGCCGACAGATGGAGAAATGTGAATCAGTAAAATTCGGACGTTATTACCGTCATCAATAATTTCTATCTTTTGTTCGGGAATGTACTGCAAAAAATCTATTGCGGCCTTGCGAAATAAATTCTCTTGCGAGGTATTTACGCCAGAGATTTCCCCATCATCTTCAACACCCAATGCGACGACACCGCCTGAAGCATTGGCGAAGGCGGAGATAATATGAGCTAAATCTCTTGGTTCTAATCGAGCGCTTTTTCTATCGAAATATTGTCCCTCGCTTTGAAAGCGAATTTTGTCTAAAGTTAAGGTTGGCTCGATCATTGAACGAATTGATGCCATACAAAAGACCTCCCCTTGCAAGTATTAATATAATTATATACCCAAAATAGAGCGCTTACAAACAAATTTTATCGAAATATGTAAGCAAAATAAGATTCTATCATTTAACATCATGAATCTTACTGCATTTTCCCAAGTTTCTGTGATATGCGAAAGAAAAACCGCATGAAATAGCGGGTTTGCGGACACGATAACAACTGCCTATTGCAAATTGTTACTCTATTTGTTACTCTATGAATTGAATACGCAGGGTTAGTTTAATGGTAGAATGGACGCTTCCCAAGCCTCAGACGCGGGTTCGATTCCCGTACCCTGCTCCATAAGAAGAGCACCTGCCTTTTGAGCAGGTGCTCTCATTAATATTGAGTCAACGCGATTTCCGGCGCGGGCGGTTTTTCCCTTGACACGGTCATTCCTGCCCGCGCATCCGCTTCACGGCGTCCCAGCTGACCTCGTCGCCGCTCACGCCCAAGGGGCCTGCCAGCGAGGCAGCCTCCTCCCGGTCGGCCGCATGCCCGACAATCTCGCCCTTCTCGTTTAAGACCTCCCATGAGAGGCCGGCGTCATGCCCGGCGATCCCGGTTGCGTCGAAGATTGCCCCTCCGGCGACCTTGTTCAGCTCGTCGTCGGTCAGCAGCATCCCCGCCTGTTCGATTGCCGCTTTCTTCGCCTCGCGGCTCGGAGCTCCCTCCACTTTCTTCTTTAAATCACCTGTGAGCTTCATGGCGTCAGCCTCCTTGAAGAATGGAATTTGACTGTCTCTTCCTGTTGATACGATGGACGCTGCAAGGCGGCAGCGGTTTCTTGAAAAGATTTTATCCGGCGCGGTGCAATTTTGCAACAGGGCGTCCACCGTACGCGGACGCCCTGCTTCGTATTTCCGTCTTATTCCTTGATCGCCTTGAAATATTCGCGCGTGTATTTGAGCACCACGGGGCTCAAAAGCAGCAATCCGATCAGGTTCGGGATCGCCATGAGCCCGTTGAGCGTGTCGGAGATGTCCCAGACGAGCTTGAGCTTTGTCACCGCGCCGAGCACGATAACGAGCACAAACAGCGCTTGATACGGAAGCACCGCCTTGCGCCCGAACAGATACTCGATGCAGCGCGAGCCATAGAGCGACCAGCCGAGAATGGTGGAGGTCGCGAACAGCAGCAATCCGACCGCCAGCAGCGACGAGCCGAACTTCGGCCCAAACACCGAGGAGAAGCCCGCAATGGTCGTGCTCGCGCCGGCGAGGTCGCCGTCGCCCCAATGACCCTCGGCGACGCCGGAACAGAGGACGACGAGAGCCGTCAGCGTGCAGATAACGATGGTGTCCATGAATACTTCAAAGATACCGTAAAGCCCCTGCTTGATGGGATCGCGCTCGGAGGTGGAGGCGTGCGCGATGGGCGCGGAACCGAGGCCCGCCTCGTTGGAGAACACGCCGCGGCCGACGCCCTTGGTCATCGCCATGCGGATCGAGATGCCGGCTGCCGCGCCGAGCACGGCGTCGGGCCGGAACGCCGCCTGGAAGATCATGGCGAACACGGCGGGGATGTTCTTGGCGTAAACGATGACGACGATCAGCGCGCAGACGATGTAAATGAGCGCCATAAACGGAACGAGCTTTTCCGTGACCTGCCCGATGCGCTTCACGCCGCCGATGACGACAATGCCGACGAAGACCGCGACCACGATGCCGGTGATAAGCGAGATGACGCCTTTGCTTGCCGCCGCCGCGGGGTCAAACGCCTGAGCCACCTGATTGACGGAGTCCGCGATGGAGTTGATCTGAGACATATTGCCGATGCCGAACGCCGCGATGGCGCCGAGCACGGCGAACACCGAGCCCATCCACTTCCAGCGCTTGCCGAGGCCGTTTTTAATATAGTACATCGGCCCGCCGACCCACTCGCCGCGGTCGTTGCGCTCGCGATACTTCACCGCCAGCAGCACCTCGGCATACTTTGTGCACATGCCCACAAGCGCCGAAACCCACATCCAAAACACCGCGCCCGGGCCGCCGAGCACGATCGCGCCCGTTACGCCCGCAATATTGCCGGTGCCGACCGTCGCCGCCAACGCGGTCGTCACTGCCTGAAAGGGTGTGATCTCGCCGTGACCCGCTTCGGTTTTGTGGAAGACCTTGCCGAGGGTGTTTTTCATCGCGTAGCCGAAGCGGCGGAACTGCACAAAGCCGGTAGCAATGGTCAGATATAAGCCCGTGCCGACCAGCAGCGCCAGCATCACAGGCCCCCAGACGAAGCCGTTGATGGTGTCGTTGAGTTGAATAATGGTTTCCATTGCGCGCATCTCTCCTTCACTGTTCCTGATACATGCTATTAAAATTTTTGAAATCATCCTTGAGAAAATATAAATTAGAATAACAAAAACCAATCGGCTTGTCAATACAAAAGCGCTCTGTCCGATGCGCGGTTTTCCACGCCGCAGCAAAAAAATCCAAAAAAGCCTTGACAAACAAACGCTGCCCTGCTATGCTAACCGTACTAACACAGTTAATACAGTTGGCACAGAAAAGGAGGGCGGCGCATGGGAGTGTCATTTTCGCTGCTTGTTATTTTGTCCGTCGCGGCAATCATCGTCGGCGTTGCGGCGGTCATGCTTTCGGGCGGTTAGGAGGTCGGGCGTGTGATCACTTTGAATTACCGCGACACGCGGCCCATCTACGAGCAGGTCAAGGACGGCTTGCGCAAGCTGATCGTCAGCGGCGCCATCGCGGACGGCGAGAAGCTGCCGAGCGTGCGCCAGCTCGCGAGCGAGCTCGCCATTAACCCGAATACCATCCAGCGCGCGTACAACGAGCTGGAGGGTGAGGGCTGGGCGGCGTCGGTGCCGGGCAAGGGCAGCTTTGCCGTGCGCGCGGAGCGGGCCGAGGACGATTCCCGCCGCCGCGAGCTTTCCGAACAATTGCGGGAGACGGCGCGCGAGCTGCGCGCCATGGGCATGGCGCAATCTGAGATCGAAGCGCTCTGCAGGGAGGAGGAAACGACATGATTGAAGCAAGAGAGCTCGTCAAGAGCTTTGACGGCTTCCGCGCGCTCGACGGCGCGTCCGTTACCGTGCCGCAGGGCGCGATTTACGGGCTCGTGGGGCCGAACGGAGCGGGAAAAACGACGCTTCTGCGCTGCCTCACGGGCGTGTACGGCGTGGATCTCGGCAGCATTGCTGTCGACGGCGAAGGCGTGTGGGAGAACCCCGCCGTCAAGACGCGCATCGCGAGCATTCCCGACGACTGGTATTACTTTATGCAGTCCAGCCCGAGGGATATGATGCGCTATTACAAAGGCTTTTACCCAAGCTTCAGCACGGAGCGCTACGAAAAGCTCAAAGGCGTTTTCGCGCTCAATGAGACGCAGGCCATCCGCCGCATGTCCAAGGGCATGCAGAAGCAGGCGGCGTTTTGGCTCGCGATGTGCTGCATGCCGGACTATCTTATCCTCGACGAGCCGGTGGACGGCCTCGACCCTGTGATGCGCCGCCAGGTATGGGGGCTTATCATGCAGGATGTCGCCGAGCGCGGGACGACGGTGCTGGTTTCGTCGCACAACCTGCGCGAGCTGGAGGACGTGTGCGACCACGTCGGCATCATGAACAAGGGAAAGGTGCTCCTGGAGCGCAGTCTGAGCGAATTGCAGGACAACACGGTGAAGATCCAAATCGTCTTCAAGAGCGAGGACGCGCCGGCGCTGCCGGATGGCCTCACCGTGCTGCATGAGAGCGCCGTCGGGCGCATCCGTACCATCATCTTCCGCGGCAAACAGCGCGAGATCGAGGAAAAGCTCGCCGCCTGCGGCCCGCTCTTCATGGAGGCGGTGCCGCTGACGCTGGAGGAAATCTTCATCTATGAGTTGGGAGGCGCCGACTATGCGGTCAAGGACATCCTTCTTTAACAAGACCGTCTTTTGGAGCGACCAGCGCCGCTACTGGCCGCTGACGGCAGGCTATGCGCTCGTGTGGCTGCTCATTTTGCCGCTCACGCGCTTTGTGGAGCTGAACCACGACCCGTTTCTCAGCGCGTACAACGCGCAGCGGGACACGCTGAACGCCGCCGCGGTCTCCGGCTGCTGGGTGTCGCTGTATTTTGGCGTCTTTTTCGCGATGGCGGCGTTTTCGTACCTGACGAATCCGCGCGCGACCAACGGGCTGCACGCGCTGCCCGCGCGTCGTGAAACGCTCTATGTCACGCATGTCCTCGCGGGGCTTTGCGCGCAGCTTGCCGTGCAGATCTTCGCGCTGCTGCTCACGGCGGCGGTGCTTGCCGGACGCGGCGCGCTTGACGCGCGCACGCTTTGGCTTTGTCTGCTCGCGCTCGCGCTGCCGACGTTTTTCTTCTACCTCTTCGGTGTGTTCTGCATGATGTTCACGGGGCAGATCCTTGCCGCGCCCGTGTTCTATGCCATCCTCAACATCCTTGTCGTGGGCGTGGAGTTTTTGCTGCGCGTGTTCGCGGGCAACTTCCTCTACGGCTGGGCGGATGACGCGACGCCGTTCTTTATCGAGCTTTCGCCCATCGTGAAGCTGGCTTCGGCCGTCGGTGTTGGCGAGGGGTATAGCTATACCGTCGCCGACGGCGGCGTTGCGCAGGACTTTTCGGGCGTCGCGCTGCACGGCCTCGGCTGGCTGCTGATCTATGCCGTCGCGGGGCTCATATTCGCGGCGCTGGGACTGCTCGTCTACCGCGCTCGCCGCAGCGAGGCGACGGGCGAGGTCGTCGCCGTCGCTTGGGCGAAGCCGATCTTCAAGTACGGTGTGACCGTCTGCGTGGCGCTCGCGTTCGGCCAGCTCTTCTATGAGATCTTCTTCGGCCGCTATCAGATGAACGGCGACTATTCCCTCCCCGCTGCGCTCGCGTGCATGGCGGCGGCGGGGCTGCTTGGCTACTTTGTCGCGGAGATGCTGCTGAAAAAGAGCTTCCGCGTCTTTAAGGACGGCTGGCGCGGCGCGGCGGTCGTCACGGCGGCGATGGTGCTGCTCGGCGTGGCGATGTCCCTCGACCTCACAGGCTACGAGGGCTATGTTCCCGCTGCGGGCGAGGTCGCGCAGGTGCGTGTGGACTGGAACAGCTATTACGGCTGGAACACCGGCTGCCATGTTATCCTCGACAGCGAGGAGGGCATCCGCCTTGCCGAGGAGGCTCACCGCGCGATCGTGCGCGACAAGAGCCGCCAGCTCGACCTCTCGCGGCAGGGCGTCGGCACGGAAACGGATAAGAATGGAATCGCTTCCAGCGTGCAGGGCTACTTCTCCGTTTGCTATACGCTCAAAAACGGGCGTGAGGTGTCCCGCCGCTATAGCGACGTTTGCTTCTTTGCCTCCGAGCTGGGCGACCCCGCCTCCCCCGCCGCGGCGATGACCGCGCTCTACAACGCCGAGGAGGTCACGCTTCAGCGCGCGCTCGGATACGAGAAAGGCATTCCCCCCTATAGCATGAAGGCTCGCGCGCTTACCGACCTTCGCTTCACCGGCGGCTACGTCGACGTTACGCGATATGACGGGACGGGTTATTTGGGCCAGGATACGGTCGACCTCACCCCCGCGCAGGCGCAGGCGGTCTACGACGCGATCCTGCGCGACGTGGCGGCGGGACGTGTGAACGACTCGATCTTCGCCGCGTCGGAGGACTCCGACGCTTGCCACGTCGAGCTGTACGCGACGTACCTTGCCCCGCGCGGCGAGGCCGACGGCTCCACCGCGCCGGACGACGACTCCGACCGCGCGAACCTCTACCTATACCCCGCGCTGAGCGACACAATGACCGAGACGCGCGCGGCGCTGCGCGAAGCGGGCGTGCGTCTGAAATGAAGACACCCCTCTTTTGAAAGCTGGAATAAAGAAAAGCGTCCCGTCGAAAAAAGGCGGGACGCTTTTCCTGTTTTGGGCGGATTATCAGGGCTTGCACGCTTGACAAACGGGCTTTAATCTAATAATATATGTGGTTGTTATGCAAATTTTTTCTCGGGAGAAGACGTTATGGAATACAAAGAAACGCTCAATATGCCGAAATCCGGTTTCCCCATGCGCGCGGGGCTGCCGCAGCGCGAGCCGGAGATGCTGGAAAACTGGGAGAAGCTCGACCTCTATCACGAGCTTTTGAAGAAGAACGAGGGCAAGCCCCGCTTCTCGCTGCACGACGGCCCGCCGTTCTCCAACGGCGACCTGCACATGGGCCACGCGCTCAACAAGGCGCTCAAGGACTTCATCATCCGCTCCCACGCCATGCGGGGCTACTATACGCCGTACATTCCCGGCTGGGACAACCACGGCATGCCCATCGAGAGCGCCATCATCAAAAAGAACAAATTGAACCGCAAGGCCATGAGCGTGCCCGAGTTCCGCTCCGCCTGCCACGAGTTCGCCGACCACTACATCGACGTGCAGCGCGAGGGCTTCAAGCGCATGGGCGTCGTCGCCGACTGGGAGCATCCCTACAAGACCATGGACCCCGGCTTTGAGGCGGAAGAGGTCAAGGTCTTCGGCGCGATGTTCCGCAAGAAGTACATCTACAAGGGCTTCAAGCCCGTGTACTGGTGCCCCAAGGACGAGACCGCGCTCGCGGAAGCCGAGATCGAGTATCAGGACGACCCCGTCACCACCGTGTACGTCAAGTTCCCGATGCACGACGATTCCGGCAAGCTCTCTCACCTCGACCACAGCAAGCTGAGCTTCGTCATTTGGACGACGACGATCTGGACGCTGCCCGGCAACCTCGCCATCGCCCTGCACCCGACGGAGAGCTACGCCGTCGTGCGCAACAAGGCGAACGGCGAGCTGTATATCTTCGCCGAGGCGTTGGTGAACAAGGTCATGGCCGTCGGCGGCGTGGAGGACTACGAGATCGTCGAGACGCACCCCGGCAGCTTCTATGAGAATATGCTGGCGAAGCACCCGTTCCTCGACAAGACCTCGCGTCTGGTGCTCGCGGACTACGTCACGATGGACAGCGGCACGGGCTGCGTCCACACCGCGCCCGGCTTCGGCGCGGACGACTACGAGACCTGCAAGCGCTACGGCATGGACATGGTGGTGCCAGTCGACGACCGCGGCCGCCACACCGACTACGCGGGCAAGTACGCCGGCATGACCACCGACGAATCCAACCCCGTCATTCTGGCGGACATGAAGGAATCCGGCGCGCTGTTCGCCAGCGAGGACATTGTCCACTCCTATCCCCACTGCTGGCGCTGCAAGGGCCCCATCATCTTCCGCGCGACCCCGCAGTGGTTCTGCTCGGTGGAGGCGTTCAAGGACGACGCCTGCGCCGCCGCGGACGACGTGCGCTGGGTGCCCGACTGGGGCATCGACCGCATGAAGTCCATGATCCGCGAGCGCAACGACTGGTGCATCTCCCGCCAGCGCAAGTGGGGCCTGCCGATCCCCGTGGTCTACTGCCCCGACTGCGGCAAGCCCATTTGCACCGACGAGAGCATCGAGGCGATCTCGAAGCTCTTTGCCAAGGAAGGCTCCAACGCGTGGTTTGAAAAGGAAGCGTCCGAGTTCCTGCCCGCGGGCTTCGCCTGCCCGCACTGCGGCGGAAACGGCCCGTTCACCAAGGAGGAGGACACGCTCGACGGCTGGTTCGACTCCGGCTCCACGCACTTCGCCTCCATGCAGAAGGATCAGGGCTTCTGGCCCGCCGATATGTACCTCGAGGGCCTCGACCAGTATCGCGGCTGGTTCCAGTCGTCGCTGCTGACCGCGGTCGGCGCTTTGGGCAAGGGCGCGCCGTTCAAGCAATGCGTCACGCATGGCTGGACGGTGGACGAGCAGGGCAAGGCGATGCACAAGTCGCTCGGCAACGGCGTCGACCCCGCGGACATCTTCAAGCGCTACGGCGCGGACATGCTGCGCCTTTGGGCGGCGAGCGCCGACTATCATGCGGACGTGCGCTGCGGCGAGAATATCTTCAAGCAGCTCTCGCAGAACTATCTGAAGTTCCGCAACACCTGCAAGTTCATGCTCGACAACCTCGTGGACTTCGACCCGGACACGCAGACGGTCAAGCCCGAGAATATGCAGGAGCTCGACCGCTGGCTCATCTCCAAGCTGAACGAGCTGATGGAGAAGGTGGAAAAAGCCTACAACGACTACGAGTTCCACATCATCACCCACGCGGTCAACGACTTCTGCGTCGGCGTACTCTCCACGTTCTACCTCGATATTGTGAAGGATCGCCTCTACTGCGACGGCAAGGATTCCCTCTCCCGCCGCGCCGCGCAGACGGCGCTGTACCTCACGCTGGACACGCTCACGAAGCTCTTTGCGCCGATCCTCGCGTTCACCTGCGACGAGATCTGGCTCGCCATGCCGCACAAATCCGGCGACGACAAGCGCAACGTGCTGTTCAACGACATGAACAAGCCCTTTGCGGACTATATGCTTCCGGACACCACGGAGACCGCGCTGTGCTGGAGCACGCTGCAAACGCTGCGCGACGGTGTGAACGGCGCGCTGGAGACCGCCCGCGCGGACAAGAAGATCGGAAAGTCGCTCGAAGCGCACGTCACGCTGGTTTACGACGGCGCCGCGTCCACGCAGAACGTTATGGAGTACGTTACGGCGCACCGCGCCGACCTGCCCGACCTGTTCATCGTCTCCGACGTGGAGGTTTCGCAGGACGCCGCGCTCTACGCGCGGGGCGCGGAAACCGCCGTGAGCGGCTGGCGCGTCGTCGTCGAGGAGGCGAAGGGTGAAAAGTGCCCGCGCTGCTGGAAGCACTCGACGAGCGCGAACGCCGACGGGCTGTGCCCGCGCTGCGCGGAGGTCGTCAGCAAGCTGCCGCAGCTTGTGTAAACGATTCCTGACACCGCACTGAAAAACTGAACATCGGGGTACCTGCTCAACCCCCGTTAACAAAACAGAAAGGAACCACCATCGCCATGGAAACCGCTACCACCAAATTCTCCCCTCGTTATCTTACCCGCGCGGGCGTCATCGCGGCGATCTACGTCGCGTTGACCTATCTCGCGGGATTTATGAATCTCGCTTACGGCCCTGTGCAGTTTCGCTTTTCCGAGGCGTTGACCGTGCTGCCGTTCCTGTTTCCGGAGGCGATTCCGGGACTGTTCGTCGGCTGCGTTGTGTCCAATCTGCTCAGCCCCTACGGGACGCTCGACCTTGTCGTCGGCTCGCTCGCGACGCTTGCCGCGGCGGTTTGGACGAACAAGTGCGGTAAGCGTTGGTTTGCGCCCATGCCGCCGGTCGTCGCGAACGCCGTGCTCATCGGCGCGATGATCGCGTGGTATGAGGCGGGCTTTGGCGCGGGATTTTTGCCGGCGTTCGCGTACAACGCGCTGACCGTCGGCGCGGGTGAGCTGGTCGTATGCTACGCGCTGGGCCTTCCGCTTTTGAAGGTGCTGGAAAAGAGCGGCCTTGCAGACCCGACGCATGGCAAGTAAGAAGCAAAGGAACGGTTATGGGCGATCTGACAGCGTTCGCACAATCGAATACCGCCGCGCGCATCCGCGCCGCCGCCGCGCGCGGCACGCTCTCACACGCGCTTATTTTTTCCGGCGCGGGCAAGCGGACGGACGCCGCGCGCTACGCCGCCGCGGCGTTTGAGTGTGTGTCCGACGGCGAGCGCCCGTGCCTTGTCTGCCCGCATTGCCGCAAGGTGACGGCGGACATCCATCCGGACGTGATTTTCGTGCGCGACCCGGAGCACAAGGAGCTCTCCGCCGAGACCGTGCGCGCCATGCGCTCGGATACGTTTATCCGCCCAAACGAGGGCGAGCGCAAGGTCTATATCTTTGAAGACTGCGCCGCGCTCAACGAGAAGGATCAGAACATCCTGCTCAAAACCGTTGAGGAGGGGCCGCCCTACTGCGCGTTCCTCTTCTGCGCGGAGAACTCCGCGGTGCTGCTGCAAACCGTCCGTTCGCGCTGCGTGGAGGTCAAGCTCTCCGGCGGCGAGCGCGGCGAGGAGGCGGCGGAGCGCGAAAAGACGCTCAAGCTGTGCCGCCTCATCGCGGAGGGGAACGCCGCGGCGCGCGCGTCGTTCCTCGTGAAGCTTGAAAACGAAAAGATCACGCGCGACGAGCTCGCCGCTCTGCTTGAAAATGTCCGTCTCGTTTTTGCCGACGCGCTGCGCACGTTCTATGGCGCGCCGTGCGAGCAGGAGAACGCGGAGATCGTTTCCGCGCTGACGCGCAGACTGGATAAACGACGCGTGACCGCGCTCGTCGAACTGCTCGACGCCTACCGCCGCCGCTGCGGATACAATGTCGGCGTGGGAATGTCGATCGGCGGATTTGGGGTCGAGCTGGAGCGGCTGTTGAACTGAAAACCCTCCGAAAAGGAGTTATTACTATGACAGAAATTATAGGCGTCCGCTTTCGCGGCGGCCCAAAGGAATATTATTTCGACCCCCGCGGCCTGACGGTCGAGCCGGGGCAGTATGTCGTCGTCGAGACCGCGCAGGGACAGGAGTATGCCCGTTGCGTCACCGGCAACCATGAGGTGGAGGATTCCGACGTTGTGCAGCCGCTGCGCCCGCTCGTGCGCATCGCCACCGAAAACGACAAGCGCACGTGGGAGCTCAACCGCAAGCGGGAAAAGGATGCGTTCGGCGTCTGCCAAAAGAAAATCGCCGCCCACGGGCTGGATATGAAGCTTGTGCGCGTGGAGAGCAATTTTGACGGCAGCAAGATCGTATTCTACTTCACGAGCGACGGGCGCGTGGATTTCCGCGCGCTGGTGCGCGACCTCGCCTCTGAGTTCCGCGCCCGCATCGAGCTGCGCCAGATCGGCGTGCGCGACGAGGCAAAAATGCTGGGCGGCATCGGCATTTGCGGCCGTCCGTTCTGCTGCGCGGAATTTCTCGACGACTTTATCCCCGTTTCCATCAAGATGGCGAAAACGCAGAACCTCAGCCTCAATCCGACCAAGATCTCCGGCACCTGCGGGCGGCTGATGTGCTGCCTCAAATACGAGCAGGACGCCTACGAGGACGCGGTGCGCCGCTGCCCCAAGCAGGACTCTTTCGTGCTCACCCCCGACGGCCCGGGCAACATCACAAACGTCGATATCCTGCGCGAGCAGGCGGTCGTCCGTCTTGACGACCAGCCCGAGAGCCCGAAGCGCTATCACAACTGCGAGTTGAACGTTCTGCGCAACGGCAAGGGCTCGCGCGACGGTATCGAGATCCCGCGCGAGCGCCCCGAGCGCTATCACGCGCCGGATGAGCTGGACGAGTTTGAGCTTAAGCTGGTCGGCGATGATTCTCGCAGCGTAGAGCCGCCGCTTGAAGCGTTCACCGACGCGGAAACGGCTGAGAAACGCCGTTCCCGCCGCGGCGGCCGCGGCCGCCGCAGAG
>JAWRIJ010000151.1:0-8070 GCA_040307975.1 Oscillospiraceae bacterium
TTGCGCCGGAAAAAAAGCCCGTGTCGCCGCTGTACACAACGCAGGCGCGTTCCGCGCCGCCGCCTTGCAGCAGCGTAAGCGTCTCGTCCGGGCGCGCCGACGCGGCGCGCGTTTGGTTTTCCGCGACGGGAAGGCTTTCGAGCAGGCGCGGCGCGCCGATGATAAGTTCCGCTTGCTCCAAAGCCTCCTTCGCCTCGCCCGTCAGCGTCTCCGCCGCGCCCGAAAAACCGATCAGCGTCACGAACATGAACACATCGCCTCACATTCCCTCAAGATCTCATCAAAGCTCCCGCCGTCGTCCTGGGGACGACGCAGGACAAGGAGCTTCGCGCCCGTCTCGCGCGCCGCCGCCGCCTTTTCCGGAAAGCCGCCCGCCGCGCCGCCGTCCTTCGTGACGACATAGGCGATATGGTACTGTCGCATCAGCGCCGCGTTCAGCTCCGCGGAAAACGGCCCCTGCATGGCGATGATGTTGCGGTGCGCTATCCCCGCCGCCTCGCAGGCGGAAATCCCCTCGTGCGAGGGCAGCACGCGCGCGTAGAGTCGGGATGCGTCGAGCGAGGCAAACGCCGCGAGCTCCTTCGCCCCCGTCGTGAGCAGGACGTTACCCTCCGTTTTCGCGAGATACGCCGCCGCCTCGGCGGCGTCCGCGACCGCGACGGCGCCCTCCGTCTCGCTCGCGCCGCGCAAAAGCCGACGGTAGGGGACGGCCGCCGCCGCGCAGGCATGGCGGATGTTCTTCGTCGCCTCCGTCGCATAGGGGTGCGTCGCGTCCACGCACAGCGCGAAACCGCGCAGCAGCTCCGCCATCTCCTCCGCGGTCTTTCGCCCCGTCAACACGGTAACGCCCGGCGCTTCGCCCTGCTCCTCCGCGCCGTAATCCGTGGCGACGCAGACCGTCACATCCGCGCCGCGCGCCGCAAGCTCGCGCGAAAGCTCGCGTCCCTCCGTCGTGCCGCCGAAAATCAGTATCTTCATGTGCGGTACCCTCGGGGCGTGACCATATATCCGCCCATTTCCCGCGTCGCGGACGAGCCGACGAACACGGTCGTGAACATATCGACCCGCATATCGCGCAGCGCGGACAGCGTCATAAGACGCGCCTCCCGCCCGTCGCGCCCGATGTTGCGCGCAACGCCGCAGACGGCGTCCCCGCCGCGCGTTTCGAGCAGGATATCGCACGCGCGGCGCAGATAATCCGCGCGCTTTTGCGACGCCGGATTGTAGAGCGCGATCGCGAAATCTCCCTCCGCGGCGCATCGCAGGCGCTTTTCGATGACCTCCCACGGCGTTAAGAGGTCGGAAAGCGAAATGACGCAAAAATCGTGCCCCAGCGGCGCGCCGAGCGCCGCCGCGCCAGAGAGCGCCGCCGTCACGCCCGCAACGATCTCAACCTCCACGCCCGCATATTCCCCCAGCAGCTCCAGCGCAGGGCTCGCCATGCCGTACACGCCCGCGTCGCCGCTGCAAACGAGCGCGACGGTCTTGCCGCTTTGCGCGATCTCCAGCGCATGGCGGCAGCGCTCCGTCTCGCGCTTCATGGGTGTTGAAAACGTCTCTTTCCCCGGATAGAGCGGCGCGAGCAGGTCGAGATACGCCGTGTAACCGCACAGCACGTCCGATGCGTCCAGCGCCGCGCGCGCCGCGACGGTCATGCCCTCCGCGTCCCCCGGTCCGATGCCGACGACGTACAGCTTACCCATTGCGCCATCTCCAATCCAGTCGAATATCGCTCCGCGCGAGGGCGAGCGCCACGCCTTCCCCCGCGAACTTTTTCTCAACCAGCGCTCCGCCCGACGCTCTCACCGCCGCGCGCTCGCAGACGTTGTCAACGCCCGCCGTCCGCGCCACGAATTCCGACGCGGTGAACTCGCCCTCCGCCGCCGCAAGCTCCGCCGCCGTATAAAACGAGAGCCGCCAGCCGCGCGATGCGCAGAATTCTTCCAGCCCCGCTTCGCCGCGTTTTAAGTCGATGGTCGCGGCGGCGGCAACCGCCCGCGGCAAAACGCCGCTTTCCGCGCACAGCGCCGCGAAGCGCGCTTCAAGCGTCTCGCGCGCCGTGCCGCGTTTGCATCCAACGCCCAGCGTCAGCGCGCGGGGAATAAGCGTCAGCGCGTCGTGCGCGCGCACGTCCACCCACACGTCCGCGTCCTCCGCGTCCGTCGGGATAACGCCCTCGGGCGGCTCGCCGTCGATGGGGAACGCCGAGCGCACGACGATCTCCTCCCCCGCGAGCAGCTTCGATGACACGTGCTTGATCTTTCCCGCGTCGTCGACCGTCATGCCCTGCGCGCGCGCCCACTCGTCGACGGCAAAGACGCCGCTCACGTCCGTCGCGGTGGTGATCGCGGGCGTCGCGCCGCACACCTCCGCAATTTCCCGCGCCAAACCGTTCGCGCCGCCGAGGTGACCCGACGCGAGCGGCACGGCGAAGCGTCCGCACTCGTCGAGCGCGACCACGGCGGGATCGCTCGCCTTGCTCACAAGATGCGGCGCGACGGCGCGCACCGCGATACCCGCCGCCCCGACGAATACGAGCGCGCGCTTCGTTGTAAACTGCTCCGCCGTCCAGTCACGGAGCGAAACGCCGTCGCGCGTGCAGCTCACCTCGCCGCCGAGCGCGGCGCGGAGCGTTTCCGCGAGCGCGCGTCCCCTCTCCGTGAACGCGAGGTATGCGATATCGCCGTTCTTCATGCCTCGCCCCTTCGGAACTCCGTCGTGAACGACGGGTCGTAAAGCCTGCTCTTTTCATACGGCGCGTCCAAAAAATCGCCGACAAGCACGAGCGCGGTTTTGCGGATGCTCTCCGCCGCGCCCGCTTGAGCGAGCGTCCCCACCGTACACTTCACGGTTTTTTCGTCCGGCCACGTCGCCTTGTAGACGAGCGCGGCGGGCGTTTCCGGCGCGTAACCGCCCGCAAGCAGCTCCTCCTGTACCTTGTCCAGCATCCCCGACGAGAGGAACAGCGCCATCGACGCGCCGTGGCGCGCAAGTCCGCGCAGCGCCTCGCCCTCCGGCACAAGCGTGCGCCCCGCGAGGCGCGTGACGATGAGGCTTTGGCTCACACCTGGGAGCGTGAATTCCGTCTCCAGCGCCGCCGCCGCGCCGAACAGGCTGCTCACCCCCGGCGTCACGTCGAAGGGGATACCCCGCTCGCGCAGCGCGTCAAACTGCTCGCGTACCGCGCCGTAGAGCGAGGGGTCGCCCGTGTGCAGCCGCACCGTCGTCCTGCCCTCCGCCTCGGCGGAGCACATTACGGCGAGCACCTCGTCGAGCGTCATTTCCGCGCTGTTGTGGATCTCGCACTCCGCGGCGCACATCTCCAAAAGCGCGGGGTTGACGAGGCTGCCCGCGTAGATCACAACGTCCGCGGTTTTCAAAAGCTCCGCGCCGCGCAGCGTGATAAGGTCGGGAGCCCCCGGCCCCGCGCCCACAAAATGCACCATCGTTTCCCCTCCTTATCCGCGCGGCGCACGCTTCCAGTCCGCGAGCAGCGCTTGCGCCGTCTCCGTCTCGCCAAGGTCGCCGTATTCGTTGGAAAATACCGCCGCGCCGACGCGCAGCCGTCCCGCCGCGCGGCGATCCAAATGCTTCTGCATCGCCGCGAGCAGCCCTTCCATCACCGCGCCGCGCTTTCCCGCCGAATCAAGCAGCGCAAGGCAGGCGTCCGCCGTCGGCGCGTCCATCAGCGCGCGGCAAAGCGCCGTATCCGCGCCGCAAAGCGCCGCGTGCGCCGTAAAAAGCTCCGCGCGGCAGTCCGCCTGCTTGGAGTGTGTGTTCATCACGCCGCCCGCAAGCTTGACGAGCTTGCCGATGTGTCCCACGAGCAGAACCTCGAAAAATCCCTCCGCCGCCGCGGCGTCAAGCGCGTCGCCGAGGAAGTTCGAGCATTTCACGGCCGGAACGCCGAGCGCGTCCCAGCCCCTTTGGCGCAGATAGTCCGCGCCGTAGTTCCCCGGCGTGAGAATGAGCCGTTTTTCGCCGCCTGCCGCCGCCTGCCGGATCTCGACGCCGACGGTCTCGATGAGCGCGCGCTCGCTCATCGGCTCGACGACGCCGGACGTACCGAGGATAGAGATACCGCCCTCGACGCCGAGGTGGGGATTGAACGTCTTTTGCGCGAGCGTCGCGCCGTCCGGCACGGAGACGATGACGCTAAGCCCGCCGCCGTAACCCGTCTCCGCGCAGACCGCCTCCACCGCGGAGGCGATCATGCGCCGCGGCACGGAGTTGATCGCCGCCGCGCCGACGCTTTGGTCGAGCCCGGGCTTTGTCACACGCCCCACGCCCTCGCCGCCGTCGATTTCAATGCCGCGCGCCGTTTTACGCACCGTCGCGACGACGAGACAGCCGTCTGTCGCGTCGGGGTCGTCGCCCGCGTCCTTGCGTACGGCGCAGCGCGCCGTCTCGCCGTCGAGCGCGCACTCCTCCGGCGATACTTCGACCGCCCAGCCCTTGGGCGTGACGAGCCGTATGCTTTCCGGCGTCTCGCCCGTGAGCAGCAACCGCGTCCCCCCCGCCGCAGCGAGCGCCGCGCAGGTGCCGGTCGTATAGCCGCAGCGCAGCTTCTGCGCGCCGCTTCGGATGTAATGCTCAAACGCCATCGTCGTTCCTCTTTGCCATGGCCGCGATTTCCGGCCAGCGCGCGAGCACCTTTTCATAGCTCTCCCGCCGGTGCGGAAAGGCGCAGTCCACGCAGCTCTTGACGCCCTTTTCCGTGTAATGAAAGTCCCCGCCGCACTTCGCGCCGAGCGCGTAGAGCGGGCAATAGCAAAAGAGGCAGTTGAACTCCTCCGACGCCACGCCCTTGTGACAGGGAAAGCTCTTGCAGGCGCGGTTTTGGAAGAAGCCGCCATCCTCCGACGCGCCGAAAAAAGCGCCGTAGCTGCCCGTTTTCATACCGTACAGTTTTTCGATATAGGCAGGCGTCAGCACCTCCTCCGGCTTCCCGACGCGGTCGACCGCGCCCGCGCGGACACACAGCACCGCATCCGCGACGCGCTGCGCGCAGTCAAGCTCATGCAGGCTCATCACCACGGCGATGCCGCGCTTGTGCGCGAGGGATCTGAGCGCCGTCAAAAACTCCACCTTGTAGCGCACGTCGAGAAACGACGTCGGCTCGTCGAGCAGCAGCGCCTCCGGCTCCTGGCAGACGGCGCGGGCAAGCATCACGCGCTGGCGCTGCCCGTCGCTCACGCGCGCGAAATCCTCCTCCGCCAGCTCCGCGACGTGCAGCAGCGCCATTGCCTCGCGGGCGATCTCCTTGTCTTTCTCCGAGAGCAAGCCGAGACGTCCCGTGTAGGGATAGCGCCCCGTTTCGACCACGTCCGCGCAGGTCATTCTTTCCGCGCGCACGCGCTCCGTCGTCAATATGGCGAGCCGCCGCGCAAGCGCGTTGTCGTCCATCGACGCAAGCGTCTCCTTGTTCAGATACACTGTTCCCGCGAGCGGCGCGAGCTGCCGCGCAAGCGTCTTGAGCAGGGTCGATTTCCCCGCGCCGTTGGGACCCACGAGCGTCAGGATCTCCCCGGGCTTCACCGAAAATGTCACGTCCCGCAGCACGGTCTTGTCGCCGTAGCCCGCCGCGAGATCTTTGGCGTGCAGAATGATTTCGTTCATGCGCTCACCCCGCTCTTTTGCTGCAACAGCATAACGATCACCACCGGCGCGCCAAACACAGCCGTCACGGCGCTGATGCTCAGTTCCGTCGGCGCGAACAGCGTGCGCGCGAGCAGGTCGCAAAAGAGGCAGAACACCGCGCCGCCCAAAAAGCACGCCGGCACCATCACGATCGGCTTTGCGGTTTTAAAGAGGCTCTTCATCAGGTGCGGCGCCGCGACGCCGACGAACGACACCGGCCCCGCGAACGCCGTCACGCACGCGGACAGCGCGCTGGAGAGCAGAATGAGCTCCGCGCGGAAACGCCGGATGTTCACGCCCATATTCTGCGCGTAGCCCTCGCCGAGCTGATACGCGCCCATGGGCTTTGAGAGCAGGAAGCTCAGCGCCGTGAGCGCGAGCACCGTCCATGCAATCACGCGCGCGTTCGCGCCGCTGACGCCCGAAAAGCTGCCCATCGACCAGTGGTGCAGGTTCACGATGTTCGCGTCGTCGGCGAAGGTCACAACAAACTCCGTCACCGCGTTGCAGATGTAGCCGATCATCACGCCGCACACCACCAAAAGCGACATGCTCCGCACGCGCGCGGAAAGCAGCAGGATAAGCCCCATGGCGAGCATCGAGCCGAAAAACGCCGCGCCGATCATTGCCGCCGAGCCAAGCGTTCGCCCTCGCTCAAGCGCGAAAATAAGCGTCAGCGCGACAGTCAGCTTCGCGCCCGAGGAAACGCCGAGGATAAACGGCCCCGCGATGGGGTTTAAAAAAAACGTTTGCAGCAGAAAGCCCGACACCGCGAGCGCGCCGCCGAGAAAACACGCCGCGAGCATACGCGGAAGCCGCAGCGTCCAGACAAAGCGCGCCGACGCGTCGACCTCGCCCCGCGCGCACAGGACCGCGAGCACCTCGCCCGGCGTCATGCGGATACTGCCGATGTTCAGGTTCGCCGCCGCAAGCGCAAAAAGGAGGACGAGCAGCAGGATAAAAGAAACGACATACCGTCTGCTTCTCCGCTCCATGCCTCTCGCCTCCTTCATTTGAGCTTATGAAAATACCGAAGCGGCTCGCCGGACTCCGCCGTGCCGCTGAAAATGCGGTGGAATTCCGCGATCATCCCTGCGAAGGCGGAGGACTGCTGGAAAATGTCCGCCTCCGTACACCACACGTTCCCGTTTCGCACCGCCTCGCAGTCCGAAAGCCAGTCCGCCTTGGCGACGAGCTGTGCGAGCGTATCCATGCCGCCGTCGATGGTCGCGTTGTAAAAGAGCACGTCCGCGTTCCGCGCGAGCGCGTAAAATGCCTCCGCTTCCATGTTCATCGCCGCGCGCATACTGTCGTCCCCGTCGTCCGGGATCACATAGCGCCCGCCCGCGAGCGCGATCATGCGCGGGATATAGTCGTTCGCGCGGCGCACGTTGACGCCGCCGCTCGCGCTGAGGAAAAAGAACGCCGCCGTTTTGCCCGTATCCGCTCCGGCGACGGACTCGGCGAGCGCCGATTGCTCGTCAAAAAACGCCTCTGCCTCCGCTTCCTTACCGACGAGCAGGCCGTAGAGCTTGATCCACTCAAGGCGCCCGAGCGGGTGGCTCTCATAGCTCGCGCGCGAAACGAACACGGGGATGCCGAGCGCTTCGAGCTGCTCCTTCGTCTCGGGGCTGTGGTAGATCATCGTGTTCTCGACGGCGAGCGCCGCGCCCTCTGCAAGCAGCAGCTCATAGTCCGGCGCGGCGTATTTCCCCGCGTAGACGATCTCGCCCGCCTCCATCGCGCGCCGCACCGCGGGAAGCGTCCAATCGTTCTGCTTGGTGCCCGTCAGTCGCACCGAGGGGAGCGCCCCTATGCACGCGAACAGATCCATCGCCGAGGAATCGGCGACGTAGATGCGCTCCATCGGCACGCGCAGCACCGCCGCGTCCGTCTCGGCGGGCGCGTCCGCGCCCTTCGGCACGAGAAGGTACCGCTCGTCGCCGACGGTCACAAGCGCGTTGCCCCGCGCGTCATAATCCACCGTGAACTGGTCGGCGTAGTGAAGCTCCATGCGCGTCGCCGCGTTCTCCGCGGACGCGGCGGAGGCCGCCGTGTCCGGCCGCGCGGGCGTATCGTCCGTCGGGGCGTTCTCCGTGCGCGCGCAGCCCCCGAGCAGCAGCGCGCACAGAAGCGCGACGGCGAGTGTTTGAAGCCGCGCCCTCATCATTGAGCGTGTTTGAGCGTCGAGGAATCGAACGTGAGCGTATACTCGATCTCGTGCGGCTTGCTCATGGCGGTCGTGTCCGCGGTCACCGCGAGCGGGCGGTCAAACGCCGCGACAGGGATCCTGCCGAAGCACGAAACGCCGTCGACGATCTCCGCGTCGTAGCGCACGCCGTCCACGAGCATATAGTCATAGTTCGCGCTGCTCCACGCAATGTTCGCAAACACCCGTCCGTCCTCGACCAACAGCTCCGCGGGGGGGGG
>JAWRIJ010000152.1:0-16503 GCA_040307975.1 Oscillospiraceae bacterium
CCCCCCCCCACCTCTCACCAATACAATAAGAAAATGAATAGGGCTGCGCAGGGGCGCGATCAGGTGAATGCGCGGTAGAGGATCGCCATCGTCTCGGCGCGGCTGAGCGTGCGCTTGGGCAGAAGATTGTTCACGTAACCCTGGAACACGCCGTCGCGCACAAGCGCGCCCATCGCCTCGGACGCGGAGGACGAGACGCTGGAGGCGTCCGGAAAGCGGGCGTAATCCGCGGCGGAGCCTGGCTGGACCTTGCCGGCGCGGCGCAGCGCGCGATAGAGATAAAGCGCGGCGTCTTCGCGCGTGATCGTGCCCTCGGGGTCGAAGCCGGTGACGGTTGCGCGCACGCGCGGACGCGCGTTGGGATTTTCGGCGAGCGCCGCGACGTACTCGGGGTTGGGCGCGGTGCGCGCGTCGGCGTTCGTGACGACGCCGAGCGCCTTTGCGCCCGCGATGGCGGCAGCATAGTACTTGTCGGCGGGAACGTCGTCGTAGCTGGACGAGCCCGCGGCGGGAAAGTTGAACAGCCGCTGGAGCAGCAGGATGAAATCGCCGCGCCGCATACTGTCGTTTGGCCCGAAACCGCTGCGCGAGTTTCCGTTGGTCGCGCCGTACTGGCGGAAGAAATCGACCGCCTGCACCGCCCAGGGCGCTCCGCTCATGTCCGTGAAGTAGATCGAATAGATGGACGGGGTCACGACAAAGCGAATATTGCCCGTGTAGCTGTTGTTTTTCTCGTCGGCCACCGTGAACGGGATTTCGGATACGCCGCTGAAGCCCGCTTTGGGCAGGTACGAGATGCGCGAGGCGTCGGAGAGCGGATGGCTGACTGTCGCGTCAAACGGCGCATAGTTGGAAAGCGAATAGAAGTCAAGGCAGAGTTGGCCCGTGCCGTATTCGGGGCGCCCGAGGGAAAGCGTGGCGGGCGTACCCTGAAGGGACGGCGCGGCGGCGCGATAGATATCCGAATAGCTCAGCGCGACCGCGGGACCCCATGTGGCGTATTCGAGCAGCGTGGCTGTTCCGCCGATGGCGGGCTTCTGCGTGACGGTGTTGGTGGACACGATGGTGACGTAGCCGTGGAACGAGCGGCCGCTGTAGCTGTTGTAGTTTGTGGGATAGCCGGTGAAGCTGAACGTGGTCTCACCGGTGAAGCTGGCGTTGGCGAGGAAGCTGACCTCGCTGAGCTTCCACTTGTAGTAGCGGTCGGAGGTTTTCGTTGTGACGGGCGTGTTTTCCTGATAGTAGAGCGTGCCCGCGGCGGACGGCGGCAGCGAGTCAAAAACGACATAGTTCAGATCGTAGCGCGTCGCGTCGTAACAGGCGTCGACAAAGTCCGACATGATGAGCTTGACGCGTCGTTCCGGCTCGACCTTATAGCGCAGCGGCTGGTCGCCCTCGTCGGTGATGACGAAGCGGAGCATGCTGTCGAAGTGCCGGCCGCTCATCGCGGTCACAACGATGGGCACGGAGACAATGCCGCTGTAGCCCGCGTTCGCCACAAAGCGCACGCTGCCCGGCGAGGCGTAGTTTACGCCGACCTTGACGACGTGGTCCGAGCGCGTCCAGAGGTCGTAGTAGAGCGTGCCGCTGTCCGCGGGCGGAAGCGATGCGAGGCTGAAGTGGCTGAAGACTTCGCCCTCGCCAATTTGAAGCTGCACCTGATCGTCGAACGCCGTTGGGTCGAGGCTGACCGGCTGGCCCGCGGCAACGCGATAGACGAAGGGGCCTTCGGCGCGCGGCTGCTGATGCTCGGGACCGTGGTTCGTGACATGGATGGTCAGCTCGCCCAAAATCGGTGTGTCGGCGCTGTCCACACCCGTGAATTCGATGTGTACCTCGCCGGCGTAGTCCTTCGCCGGAACAAAGTATACGCGATCGACCGTGGGCGTGTCCTTGCGATAGAAACGCTGGGCGGGCGCGACGGGATAATCGTACACCGAATCGCTGATGTAGTTGTAGTACAGGACGCCCTCGCGCTCGCTCGGCAGGCGGAAAGAGACGTACTTGAACGTGCGCCCCGTCACGGCGGTGGAGTAGGTCACGAAGTCGTCTGCGGCAAACTGCGCGGGCTCGCCGTCGGTGGAGTAGGCGATGCCGGGCTCCTGCTTGCTGACGGTGATATAGAGCCTGCCGGTGTAGGAGCCGGTCTTGACGACCCACTTGTCCGCAAGGTTGGTCGAGTCGTCCTTCGCCTCGTACTGGTAGTAGCCATAGTATTCGATCATCGCCTGCCCGCTGAAGGTGGTCTTGGGTACGAAGCGGATGTTGGCGATGCGATAGTTGGAAACAGCGTCCTTGTGATAGTACTTCTTCACGCCCGCGACGCCCTCGCCCGTATCGCCTTCGGTGTTGTAGCCGTCGTAGATCGTGCCCTGAACGGCGGAGACATTGACGTAGGAGATGTAGTTGAAGCGCACGTTCCGAATGCTCTCCGACGTGGGAAAGGCGTTCTTGCACACGGTTTCCAGCGCGTCGTCGATGGACGTGACGGCCGCGGAGACCTCCTTGCCGTCCTCGCCGCGGAAGGAGAGCTCCTTGACGTCGCTTGCCTCGCCGAAGCGGATGTGTCCGTCCTTCGAGCCGGGCTTAACGAGGATGTCCTGTACGCTCGCCATGGCGAAGGGGTTGCCGTCGTCCGCGAAGGCGCGCGGCGGGACGAGCGCGAGCGTCAGGAGCAGCGCCAGCGCGAGGGAGAGCGCGCGCAGATATGGGGTTTTGTTCATGGGGACACCTCCCTTACGGAGTCAGGGTGATTTCGATCACGGCGTCGCGGATGAGTGAGCGGTTTGCGGCGGATACAGTGATCAGAATGATTTCGGTCTGCGTGGGGACATAGCCGGTCTTGGGGGTGATGAGCATGGTCCCGGTGTCGCCGCCCGTGCTGTAGAACTGGACGGATAACTTGTTGGTTCCGTCATTGGAAAGGGTGTACGTGGAAGAGATCGCCTTGTCGGTAGCGCTGAGGCCCACCGTGTCGGTGACGGAGAGGTTGACTCTGATGCTGCCGCCGGAAGCGGCGCTGAGCGTGCCGGTGGACGGATTCGCGGTGACGGAGCCCACATAATTCGGATTCACCGTGACCGAAACGGTTTTCGGGCTGCCGACCGCCACGTTGTTCACATAGAGCTGCGCGCTGATGGTCGTATTTTTCCGCTCGGTCACCGACCCGGCGGTGACGAGAACGGCGTTGCTTGCCTGTCCGGCGGTGCTGACGCCCACAACGGACGTATCGGCAGAGGTGAAGCGTACCGCGCCGTTGGCGCCCTCCGGGATGAGCGTGGCGATGAGCTGTGCGGTTTCGCCCGAGCGCAGCGTACCGAGATTGGTGGTGTTGAGCGTGAAGTCGGCCGCGTTCGGCATCGTCAGCGTACCGAGAACGATGGAGACGTGGTTGCTCGGGAACCAAACGTCCGCGTAGTTGACCGTGGCGCTGAACTTCTTGGTGTCGCGGTCGAACGCGATGCCGATGCTCAGCGGCTGCTCGGCGCGCGGGCCGCTGAACTGGCCGGACAGCTTGCCGTTGACGATAAATTCCTCGTTCTCCGAGATGCCGCCGCCCTCCGCAATGGTCTTGGCAATGTTGATCCGCACCTCGCGCACGGGCTCGGTCGAGCTGGTGTTGACCGGGAGGAAGACGCTGGTGTCCCGCGTGACAAAGTGCTCCGAAAGCATCGTGCCCGTCAGGGGGTCGCGGTGCTCCTGACCGGTTGCGCTGCTTGTTTCATAGTACAGGTACAGCGGGCGGTCGAAGCTCAGCGTGATGTAACCGTCCATGAGATATCCGCCAGCGGCGGTCGCGGCGCGCGGATCGGCATAGTTGACGTTCAGCCTGCCGCCGATGTCCGTGATGGTGGGCTGGCCCGCGTCGATTTTATAGAGCGGGCGCGCTGCGCCGAAGCCGAGGGAGTGTCCGGTCGCGTTGTCCTTGCCCTTTGCCACGGCGAGCAGGATGTAGCGAAGACCGTCCTGCATGGTCTTTGGGTAGGCGAACGACTTTTCAACGCCCCGCGTCAGCGACTCGCCGAGCGTACCGTCGAGTCGGGTGCCCGCCTGCGTGTTCGTGCGGATCAGCGAGGCGACGGCGTTTTTCACGTCCTCGCTTGCGAAACGGTCGAAGAACGAACCGCCTGTCTGATAAGGCGTGATCATCGCCTCCCAAACGGTGTCGTCGCCGTAGTTGTGTCCGGTGCCGTCGTTGTACCTCGACGCCCACTCTGAGGTGAACTCGGGGCCTTCACGCTGGTCGAGCACGCTGCTGAGTTTTTGACTCAGCAGCGGGGTGTTCGGCAGCGAGTCCATCAGGAACAGGCCCGTGTCCACCGAGGCGTTCATGTTGGTGCTCGTGATGGCGGCGGACGAGGTGTTGTTTTGGATGGAAAGCATCGGGCGGCTGATCTGCGTGGTCTTGAACTGGAAGAGCTGCGCGCGCTTGGAGTACGCCTGTCCGGTGCCTTGCATGGAGAAGTAGGCGAGGTATATCGTCTCCGGCTCCAAGCCGTCGACGATGATGGACTCACGCCCCGAGCCGAGCGCGATACTGCCGGTCTTGACGCCGGTGGTGTTGGCAAGGGACTGCGAATAGATCTGCTGGCTCGCGGGCGCGACCAGCTCCAGCTTCGAGGTAAGATTCGATGGGTCGAAGCTGGTCTCATCGTAGGCGGGGACGATGCGGTCGTTGCCGTTATAGGGCACGTTATACTGCGTGCCGTTGATGACCGTATAGTAGCGTTCGTAGTTCGCGTCGCTGCTGCTGATTCCGGTCCTGGGCTTTTGCAGCTCGCAGCCGACGGGCGTTTCGTTGACGGTGTAGGTCGTCACGCCGGGGTTGTAGGTCACATACATGTTGCCGTTGGTCTCCGTGTGCCACTGGCTCGCGGGTACCAAAGCATAGTAGAGCGTGCCGGGGCGGTCGAGCATGACGGTCATTTCCGCCGTAACGTCATTGGGGATGAAGCTCGGATAGTCGGTGGCGAAATTCGGCGCGTCCTGATTGGCGAAGCGCTTGTGCAGCGTGAAGGGCTTGGGCGAGTGGATCAGCGACACGCCGCGCGAGGCTTCAAAAGAGGTGACGGTGCTGTTCCGCAGCTCCTGCGAGAGGTCGTTCAGCGTGGCGCTGTCCGCCGTGACGACGGAGATGCGGAAGCTGATCGCCGCGTCCCAGATCTTGTCGCGCCCCTGCTCCTCCGTCACGTTACCGATCTTGGTGAAGTGGATACCGTAGAACTTCGGGGTGTTGCGCTCCATGATGCCGCGGGGCTTGATATCGTCGTTGGAGCTGAGGACGTTGCCGTTGCCCTTGCCCGTGACGCTCGGGAAGGTTCCCCTGACGCCGTAGAACTTGTTGAAGTAGCTTTGGCCGACGTAGCCGAGGTAGTTGTCCGCCTCGGTGTCGGCGTCGGGCTTTTCTACGTTTTCAACGCGCTGCGGCACGCTGTAGTGTCCGTCCGTGCCCTGCGAGAAGGCGCCGTTGCTGAGCGGGCGGATCGCCACGGCGTTCGTGCCGTTGCTGTTGGAGTCGAGCTCGTAGATCTCAAACTCGCACGAGGTGTCCGACCAAAAGAGCAGATCCCAGTCCACATTGTCCTCGACGCTCGTGGAGATGGGCGTCATGGAGAACGCCATGTCGATGGGGATGGTCTCGTTCCTGTCGCTGCCGTAGATGGCGCAGGTGTTGGGGTTGTGATACTCGTTGTCGTAGCTCACGCGCGTGACGTTGATCGAGCGAAGCTGCACCTGCGCGGAGATGGTGGTGAAGTCGGGCAGCGGATAGCGGCCCATGCGGTTTTTCGAGGTGGACGTGTCGCACAAATCGTCGAGCACGAAGTGGTACGTCGCGCCGCTGGAGAGGTTGAGCGCGGAATTCTCGGGATGGTCGGGGTCGGAGTGGAACACGAGCGTCATCTCGCCCGTGTCGACGTCGAACTCCACCGTCGCCTTGCGGTAGTCGATGACCCAAGGGGCGAGGTCATTTTCCACGTAGCTTTCGTTGCGCTCCACGACGCTCTCGTTGCCGGTCGCGGCGTTGTTGTAGAGCTTGACGGTGGCGCGCAGCGTGTTGTAGAAGGCATCCTGCGCGTTCTGCACTTTCTGCGTGTCGCCCTCCGCCTGCGCCTTGGCGATGTCGGTGTAGAGCGTGTAGAGATCCTGAAAGTGCTCCTGATCCTTGTCGCGGTGCGTCGTATACTGCATGACCGGCTCGGAGAAGATGATGCGGATGTCCGTGTCGGCGTAGGGTTTTGTATTGTCCGCGGCGTCGTAGTGCGTGAACTCCTGCTTCGCTTCGGGCGGGATGTTGTCCAGCGTGCTTACGCGGCGGAAGTACACGTACGGCGCTTCGTTGGCGGGCGTATACTGCTCGGGATGCTCGCCGTTGGGGTCGCCGACGGTGTAGCGGAAGAACTCGGAGTAGTTGCCGGCGCTGTCCTTGGCGACAAAATAGACGTAGTAGCGCGTGGCGGGCTGGAGACCGCCGACGTTGATGGCAACGTCAGTGTTTGCGCGCGCGGTTACGGTGCCCTTGCTGACGCCGTTGGCGCCGCTTTCGATTTGGCGGCAGGCGCGCTCCCACCACTCGGTCTCGCTCCACTTATCGCTGGTCTTGATGTAGTTGTTGTCCTTGCTGGCGACCCAAAAGACGCGCGCGTCCTCATTGACGTTGGCGTTAAAGCGCAGAGAGTTGAGCGCCTCCTGCGCCACGGCGGGCGTGTCGTACTGGAAACGCGGGGGCTTGCCGTCGATGGTCTTGAACGTCAGCTTCTGCACATTCGAGCTGAGCGAGCCGTCCGCGTCGATGAGGCAGAGGTACATATCGTATTCCGTGAGCTCGTCGAGATTGGTCAGCTCAATGAAATTGATGCGGTTCTTGGTCGCGTCCTCCACGCCGCTGCGCACGGGCTTGCCGATCGAGCCGGTGCGGAACTGCTGCGCCGTGGGCGCGGTGCTCCCCTTGGGATAGAGCGCGTAATAGAGCTGGCAGGTCTTGTTGGGCATGGCGGCGACCTGCACGCGGTAGTTGCGCTTGGGGAAGCCGTTGTCGTCGCGCGCGGCGACCTGAACGGTGATGGGGTTGCCCTCCGCGTCCTTTCCGGTCGCGGTGGTCATGACGGTGTCGTAGTAGTTCTTCATCACGTTCGGAAAGCCCTGAGCGAAAGCGGGCACGGTGTTGTCCGGCGTCGCGAACGAGGCGACCTTGATGGGACTGCGGCGTCCGCGGGCATCCACGAGCACCGTGGAGAGGTAGTAGTTGGAGTCCGGCGTCAGCTTTTCAAAGGGCGCGGTATACTCCGTTTCCGACTTCTCCAGCGGGAGATTGCCGTTGAGCTCGATGCGCTTGTTGTCCTTCGTCGGCTCGATCAGATCCTCCTCGCCGATGGAGCCGTTGGTCGTCGTGCTTACCGCCCAGTAGACCGTGCCGGCCTTGTTGGCGGAGTAGACCGACGTGGCGGTGGCAGGGGCAATGTTCTTGACCTTGGGATAGCCCGCAAGCAGCCGCGGGTCGGACGACGACTCCTGCGCCTGCTGGGCATTCATATCCTGTCCGGCGATGTTGGCGGTCAGCCCCGGACGGATGGTGATGGTGTCGGGCAGCATCTCGACCTTGGAGCCGGGGGCGTTGACGAAGATCTTGTCGACGTCACCCACGCCCGTTACCTCGGCGGCGGTGTCGAGATTGAGCTTTGCGGCGGTGCTGTTGATGTCCAGCTCCAGCTTGGAAGCGGCGGCCTCCTCATCGACGGTCAGCTCGCCCACTGTGCCCATGGCGATCTTCAGCGAGGAGGCGGGCGTCTTGTTGACGACCGTTTCCAGATTGCCGGAGAGCGTGAATTGAGCGCCCTGATCGGGCGAGTCGAGCGTGATGTTCAAAAATCCCCCGTTCGGACGGGTGCGATCCTGCAAGTACGCGTTCGAACGCAGCAACGCCTCGCCGATGACGGTATCGCCCTCGGCGGCGAGCGAGACGTACTGGCGGGCGATGCTGTCCACGACGACGGAATCCGCCTGTACGTTGCGCAGGATTACGCTCTCGCCGCTTTGGCTCTCGCCGCCGCCGGCGACGATGATACTGCCGAGCACGCGCACGTTTTCAAGCGTCACGTCGCCGAGGCTGAGACCTCCGGTGATATACAGGTTGCCCGCGATGGTCGAATCCTTGAGCACCGTGTTCGGCGAGCTGACGGTCACGTTGCCGTATACGTCGGAGAGCGTGTGGGTGCCGGGCTTGCTGATCAGCGTGCCGAGCGCGCGCTGGAGCATCACTGCCATCTCGCCGCGGGTAATGCTGTTTTGAGGCTTGAACGAGCCGTCGGCATAGCCGCCGACGATGCCTGCCTCCTTGGCGGCGCGGGCGTAGCCGCGGCTCCAGTCGGAGAACTCGCGCCCGTCCTTGAACTCGGTGATCTCGCCCTCGATCGGCTCCATACGCATGTTGCGCGCCAGCAGCACCATCGACTGCTCGCGCGTGAGCTCCCTGTCGGGCGCCGCCATGCGGGGCGAGACGCCGTTGAAGTATTTGGCGTTGTAACCTATGTTGATGTCGTCGCTGTACCACGCGGTCGGCGGCACGTCGATAAACGGCGTGTTGCCGAGCTCCTTATAGCCATAGGCACGGTTGACCATGGCGACGAACTCCGCGCGCGTAAGCGATCGCTCGGGATGGAGCCCGCCGTCCGGATAGCCGCCGACGACGCCCCAGTTGAGGAGCTTATCCATCGCGGCGTCGCTGAAGGCGGCGTCCGCGTCCGGCGTGATTGCCGGAAGAAGAGAAAACGCCATACACAGCGCGAGGGCGAGCGCCCCGAGCCTGTGCAGGACATTTTGGGAAAGCTTGCTGTTGATCGCGTTGATCTCATTCATCTCAGGAATCCTCGCTTTTATCGGTTTTGTGCCTTGTAGGACTTGATCTGGATGGCAAAGACCGCTTCGCGAAGAAGCGTTTCCTCGTCATCGATCAGGTCGACGAACTTGCAGGCGTAGAAATTGCCTTTCCCCGGTTCGCTGCGGGCGCGCAGCGCCTCCGCGTGCAGCAGCAGCGGCTCCTCGGAGACGAGGGGAATGACCACCTCGAACACCTCGCCCGCCGCAAACACGTGCGGCGAGTAGAACGCGATGCCGCCGCAGCTTAAGTCCACCGAGCGCAGCGGTGAACGCGGAGCGGAGGTGGGGTAGACAAAGCTTTCGAACGTCACGGGCACGCGGAAGTTCTTCCGCATCGCCGCGCCCAGCTGGCGCATCGGCTCAAGCGCCACCACGCCGTTGCGGAAACCCGCGTAGCGCGTCATCTGCGGGGGCTTGCTCTTGTCCTGCGGGACGACCTGGATGACGCCGATGCTCTCAAGCATGCGGACCTCGCCTTCAAAAATCGTGAAAAACAGGTAGGGGCTTTCAAACTCGTGGTGCGTACCGCGCGCGATCAGGCGGGAATTGCTGTCGAGCAGCTGATAGATGCCTGCCTCGCTGGGCTGTTCCTGCTTTTCCTGCCGTTTTCCAAACAAAAGAGCCATAGATTTTCCCCTCCTTTTGCGTTACGGCTGCGCCGCCGGATTCGCGGACGCGTCCACGACGCCCGGCTCCCCGCCCGCACGGGCGGAGGCGTCAAAATTGAGAAAATAGACATAGATATCGACGATCGCCTGATACAGCTCCGCGGGGATCTCCTGCCCGAGATTGAGCTGGGTGAGGATCGTCGCGAGCGAGTCGTCCTCATAGACCGGTACGCCGTTCGCCTGCGCCACGTCGACGATTTTCTCGGCGAGGTAGCCCATGCCGGAGGCGACCACGACGGGCGCGGTGTCGTCCGCGCCGTAATGCAGCGCGACCGCGCGCTTTTTGCGAGGGAATTCAGACCTTGACATTGACGCCACTCATCCTTTCGGCAAGCTTGGGGAACACCTGGGATACGGTCAGCGGCCGGTGCTGCTCGGCAACCTGCACCTGCTCGACCTTGAGGCCGTTGCGCGCGAGAATGTCGCGAAGCGACTTCGTGATCTTCGGCGCGTCCTCCGCCACCGCTTTCGGACAGGTGACGAGCATCGAAACGCCCTCGTCCCGGTTCTGGATGAGCACGTCGAACGCGCCGAGGGACTGGATGTCCATTTTAATGAGAATGCGCTGGACGGGCCCGTTATCCTTGTCGCGCCCGCCGCGGCTGCTCTGCTCGGCGTCCGGATCGATCCACATCTCGGAGAACATCAGCTTTCCGTTCCAGTTCAGCGGCAGCATGATGTGCTGCAGGGGCATGAAAACGCTCTCGTTGATGAGCACGGCATTCATGATGTTGTGGAACGCCTCCTGCGTGCTCACACCGTCCTCGCCCTGAAGCGCGCGGTGCGTGACGCGCGCCATGCGGTCGGCAAAGCCGTTGGCGTCGGAGGCCTTGTAGAAGTCCGACTCCTTGAGCATGCGCAGCAGCTCGCTGTCCGGCAGTTCGGCGATCTCCTTGGGCAGCACCTCGCTTTGCGCCAAGTGACGGAACGCCTGCAAAAGCCCATCCTCCGCGCCGTTTTCGTAGCGCGCCACATCCAGCGTCATTGCCGAGAGCAGGTTGCGGGCAAGTCCATGGTCATGGGTGAGGGAGACGTATTTGGAAACAAGCGGGAAGACCTGCTCGCGCAGGAGCTTGAGATTGCCCTCACGGTCGCCGGCGTCCACGCCGTTTTCAAGCTGCGCGAGGACGTTCGTCAGCTCGCTTGACCATTTGCCGGGCAGCGCCTCGCTCATTTCCTCGGTCATGCGCAGGAGGTTGTCCTCAATGTGAACGGTGGAGGTATAGTCCCCGAAGCGGCGGACAAACTGGAGGATGTCGTTTTTTGTCAACTCTGAGTCCGCTCCGGCGTACGCGCTGCGGAGCATCTGAAACAGCGCGCCCGTAAAGCGCGAGCCGCTTTGCACCTGATTTTGCAGAAAGCTCAGCAATTGTCCCTCATCCATCTGTAAAAATTCGAGAAATTGCGACATTTCCGCGGCAAAGCCGCTGCGGATGCCGGAGCTGACCTGCACCTGCTGGCCCTGAAGGACGGTCATGAAGACGTCCGGAAGCTCCTGCGCGCCGCGCAGCCGCTGCACGAAGGTCATGAAGTTGGAGTCGAAGCGCGTGCCGAACGAGTTGGTAGCGTCGCCGGAGCCCTGCTGACCCTCCTGGCCGTCGGGGCGGGTGACGCGGTCGAGATCTATGACGTTTTGTATGTTTGTGTCGCCGCCCGGAGCAGGCGGCGTGATCTTGACGGATGGGGCGTCGTAAGAGGGCACCGGATTGGTGGCGCCGAGCAGATCCGGCATGAAAATTTCCTTCCTTTCGAAAAAGACTTGCAAAAATCGGAAAAAACCCGTAGAATATATATTAACTTTTGGGACTCGCTGCCGATAACAATTGTAAGAGACCGCAAACAGGCCGTTTTTGCGGCCGGCCACAACAAAAAATAGGGGTGAATGTTTTATGGGTATGGGCAACGACATGATGGAGGCCTATCTGTTCGAGATGCACTCCATGTTGGAACAGCTGGACGATCTGATCCTCTCCAGCGAGCAGGCAAAGACCTTCTCGCAGGACGCGGTGAACGAGATCTTCCGCATCATGCACACGATCAAGGGCTCGTCGGCGATGATGGAATTCAATTCGCTGATGACCATCGCGCACCGGATCGAGGACATGTTCTTCGTTATCCGCGAGAAGACGATGGACGCGATCCCTGAGGACATGCGCTCCGATCTGTTCGATCTGATCTTCGAGTCCATCGACTTCTTCCGCTCGGAGATCGACAAGATCGAGAACGATCAGCCGCTTTCCAATGATATCGACACATTCCTTAATAAAATTAATACCTTTGCAAATAAAATTTCCGGCGAGGAGAACGGGGACGCTCCCGCGGCGGAGGGCGAAGCCGCGCCCGAGGGCGAGGCGGCGGCCGCTCCGGCGGGCGGCGGCGAGCTCGCGGCCTACGGCAGTCCCACATTCCCCTACGGCTTGCAGGTGTTTTTCGACGAGGGCGCCGGCATGGAGAACCTGCGCGCGATGATGCTCGTCAACTCCGTCAAGGAGATCGTGGACGAAGCTTCATTCGACTTCCTGCCAGGTGATGTGCAGCTCAACCCCGACACGGCGGGCTTCATTGTTGACAACGGGTTCTATCTGCGCTTCAAGACCGCCGAGGAGCGCAGCGCGGCGGAGACCGCCGTGCGCGAGACCGGCTCGGTGCGCGAGTATCAACCCTTCGATTTCGCTCCCGGCATCGAGATGCAGGCGGCGGAGGCGACGGTCGCTCCCGCTGAGACGGAAACCGCGCAGAGCGGCGGTGCGCCCGCTCCGGCGGAGGCGGCGGCGAGCCAGCAGAGCGCGGCGGCGCAGACCGCGGCGAAGCAGCAGCACGCCAAGGAGAGCCTCATCAGCGTGAGCCTTTCCAAGCTCGACACACTCATGGCGGTCGTAAGCGAGATCGTCATCACCGAGGCGCAGGTCACGGCGAGCCCCGACCTCAAGGGCCTCAAGCTTGATAACTTCACCAAGGCGGCGCGTCAGCTCCGCTCCCTGACCGACCAGCTGCAGGACGTTGCGATGAGCCTGCGCATGGTGCCGGTTTCCGGTACGTTCCAAAAGATGAAGCGCATCGTGCGCGACATGAGCAAGAAGCTCGACCGCGAGACGAACCTCATCCTTGAGGGCGAGGACACCGAGGTGGATAAGACCATCGTCGATTCCATCGCCGACCCGATCATGCACATCGTCCGCAACTCCATGGATCACGGCATCGAGGAGCACAAGGAAGAGCGCGTCGCCGCGGGCAAGGATCCCGTCGGCCAGATCGTTCTCGCCGCGCGCCAGACCGGCAGCGAGGTCATCATCGAGATCATTGACGACGGCCGCGGCGTCAATGACGACGCGGTGCTGAACAAGGCGATCCGCCAGGGCCTCGCGACCCCGGGCGTCGATTACAGCCATAAGGACATCCTCAACTTCCTGCTTATGCCGGGCTTCTCCACCAACACCGAGGTTACGGAGTATTCCGGGCGCGGCGTCGGTATGGACGTCGTCAAGAGCAACGTGGAGAGCTGCGGCGGTACCGTGACCATCACGAGCGAGCTTGGCAAGGGCATGACCACGACGCTGAAGATCCCTCTGACCATGGCGATCATGGACGGCATGGAGGTGTCCGTCGGCGAGAGCATCTTCACCGTGCCCATCGCCAACATCCGCCAGATTTTCAAGGCGTCCGACATGCACATCATCCAGGACGAGACGCACGGCGAGATGATCAAGATCGTGGACAACTTCTATTCCATCGTCCGCGCCAAGAGCTTCTACAGCATTGCCGACGGCGTGGACAGCTTTGACGACGGCGTTCTGCTGTGGGTGGAGTCCGGCGATAATTCGTTCTGCCTGTTTGTCGATCAGCTCATCGGCGAGCAGCAAGTGGTCGTCAAGCCGCTGCCTGAGTACGTCAACAACTTCGGTATCAAGAGCTCCGGCATTGCCGGCTGCACCATTCTCGGCGACGGCAGCATCAGCATCATCCTCGACGTCGCCAATATTTACACGGCTCAGAACTGAAAGGAGATCATGTCATGTCAGAAGAAATGCTGTTTCAGAAAGACGATATGGAGCATGCCCTGTCCGACCATGTTCGTGAGGCGGACGAGTCCAAGTACCTGATCTTCCGCTCCAGCGATATCCTTTATGCCATGAGCACCGACGTCGTCGTGGAGATTTTCACGCACGTTGACGTAACGCGCATCCCGATGCTGCCGGACTATATTGCCGGCGTTATCAACCTGCGCGGCGCCGTGGTTCCCATCATCGACTTCCGCCTGATGCTCGGGCGCTATCCCGAGGGCGAGCCCTGCGCGATCATTTTGGACATCAACGATGTAACGATCGGCATTTTGGTCGATACGGTCGACCGCATGGTGGATATCTCCAAGTCCGCTATCCTGCCCGTTCCTCCGCAGAACGAGCATCCGATGGTCAACGGTATGTGCACCATTCCCGGCGGTACGAGCACCGTCATGCTGCTTGACGCGCCGGCGCTGATCCACATGGGCGAATGAACTTGGCGGAGAACGAGAAAGGGGTAGCCGAGGCGGTCATGAGCGTCGAGAAGAATCTGAGGGAACTGGTGATATCCGATGCGGATTTTAACAGGATGGTCACGTTCATACAGACAAATTACGGCATCGACCTGCACGCCAAGCGCCAGCTGATCCAAAGCAGGCTCGGCACGGTGATCAAGCGGAAGGGCTACAACGATTTCAGCGATTACGTCGATTATCTCCTCAACCACGGTACCGGCGACGACATCAACGAGCTTTTGAGCAAGCTCACGACCAACTATACGTACTTCCAGCGCGAAACAGAGTCTTTCGACTTCCTCGTCCAGCGTATCCTGCCGGATTTGGAGAAGAAACACGGCGCGGACAAGGTGCTCTCGATTTGGAGCGCCGCCTGCTCCTCGGGCGAGGAGCCATACAACGTGACCATGTATATGATGGACTATTTCGGTCCCAAGTGGAAGGACTGGGACGCGCGCATGCTCGCAACCGACCTGAGCGTGGACGTGCTGCGCAAGGCGCAGACGGGCGTCTACCAGCTCCCCGACAATATGCCGGAGGCGTGGAAGAAAAATTATTTCCGTCCTTCGGGCAATCGCTATGAGATCGCGCAGAAGGTCAAGGACAACGTGATCTTCCGTCAGTTCAATCTGATGGACGAGATCAAGTTCAAGCGCAAGTTTGACCTCATTTTCTGCCGCAATGTGATGATCTACTTCGACCAGCCCACGAAGACGGCGCTGATCAACCGTATGTATGACGCGACTGTGCCGGGCGGTTACCTGATTATCAGCCTGTCCGAAAATCTGCCGCCGGACACGAAATGGAAGCGTCTTACGTCGGCGATTTTCCAAAAGTAAGCAAAAATCTCGGAGGTGCGCAATGACATTGGGCACTACAATGCCACAAGGCAAATTCAGCAAAAAGATCCGCGTACTGGTGGTGGACGACTCCATCCTTGCGCGCAAACTTATCATCGACGGATTGAACAAGGACCCCGACATTGAGGTCATTGGCTATGCCATCAACGCGGCGGACGCGAAGAACAAGGTTTTGCAGCTCAACCCCGATGTGATGACGCTGGACGTCCAAATGCCGGGGATGACGGGCATGGATTTTCTCAAGCGGTTCCTGCCGGAGCATCCGCTGCCGGTGGTGCTGTGCTCGTCCCTCAACCTCGGCGTGTTCGACGCGCTCTCCGCGGGCGCGGTGGATTTTGTGCGCAAGCCGGACGAGTCGCAGAGCAGCGACCTCTTCATCATGACGCTGACGCAGAAGGTACACGTTGCCTCACAGGCGCGCGTGCAACACCACGCGAACACGGGTACGGTCGGGGTGGATTATCAGACGCGCCGCGCATCGGCAAATACGCCCACCACGATTGCCGCGCCGCCGTTGGGAGCCAGCGTTTCGAGCAACATCATCATTGGGCTCGGCGCCTCCACGGGCGGCACGGAAGCGACGCTTGAGGTGCTCAAGCGCCTGCCGGAGGACATACCCGGCATGGTCATCACGCAGCACATGCCAACGGGCTTCACGAAGATGTATGCCGAGCGTCTCAACCGCCTTTGCAAGATGGAGGTGCGCGAGGCGCAGGACGGCGACGAGATCAAGCGCGGCGTCGCGCTCATTGCGCCGGCAGACCTGCAAATGCGCGTCGTGCGCGCGCCGAGCGGCTACCGTGTGAGCTGCCTGCCCGGCGAGAAGGTCAGCGGGCATCGTCCCTCGGTGGACGCGCTGTTTACCTCGATGGCGGAGAACGTCCAGTGGAAGATGATCGGCATCATCATGACCGGTATGGGCGCGGACGGCGCAAAGGGCCTTTTGGAGATGCGCAAGAAGGGTGCGTTCACCATCGGCCAGGACAAGGAGAGCTGCGTGGTCTACGGCATGCCCGGCGTCGCGAACGACATCGGCGCGGTTATGCAGCAGGCGCCGTGCAAAGACATCGCGGGCGTGCTGCTTCGCCATTTGAAGGCGTAAAGAGCGAGATATACAATTTAGGGACAGCTCCGGTCAAATTTTTTTGATCGGAGCTATTAATTTTTCCACCAAAAGACCGACATTATGGATGAAGAGCTATGCAAATGTGGGAAAAAGCGCGTTTGTGTCGGCTCATGCTACAAAGAAGGGGGCGTTCGGGAATGAAGATCTCGGGAGCCAACATCGCCGCTACGGAGGCGGCGCGCGCCTATCAGGCACAGGCGGGCGGCGCGGTGAAACTGCAAAGGGGCGGCGAGAGCCGGCGGTTCGACAGCATCATGCTCTCGACCAGCGACAGCGTGCGCAGCAACTATGCGATGGAGCTGCGCGGCAAGATCTCGCGGGAGGTCCGCACGGCGACGTCGTCCGGACAGGTTGCCGCGTTGCGCGAGCAGGTGCAAAGCGGCGCTTATCAGGCCGATGCGCGTGAGATTGCGAAGAAGATGCTTCTGATGGGGGAGGCTGTCTAAATGTACGAAGCCT
>JAWRIJ010000153.1:0-18583 GCA_040307975.1 Oscillospiraceae bacterium
ACGTTGTAGTTTGCGGCATCTGTCGGCGTAAACGTCCAGCCGTATGCCTTGCCCTGTTCGACTGTCGTGCTGCTGCCGTCGTTCCACGAAAGCGTTCCGTCCGCCGTGATCGTACCCTTGGCGAGGTTCGCGTCCGCGAGCGTCTTGCCCGACGCGGTGATCTTGGTAAAGGTCGGATTGCCCGTGACGTTCGCCTTGCTGATCGTGAAGTTCGCCAGCGCCTCGCCCGCGCCGTAATCCGACGTCTCCGCGACGGTTGCCTTGACCGTGTACTCGCCCGCGTTGGTCGGGACAGTATCGGTGTAGGCATCGTCCGCCGCGTCCTTTAGCTTGTAAGCATAGGTCACAGTGCCGTTGCCGGTGTTGCCGCTCACGCTCGGCGTCTTGGCAGCGTCGCCATACGTCCAGCCCGCGAGCGTCACGGTCGGATTGATGGCGTCCTTCGACAATACGGTGAGCGTTATGGTGATGTTGTAATCTTCGTAGTTCTGCGAGGTCACTTTTACGGTGACGGTCGCGGTCTTTGTCGGTGTTGCGGTGTCATTAAACGCAAAGCTCAGCTTGCCGTCCGTGACACTGGGTTCTCCGCTCAAAACGTCGTCGGCGTCCGCCTTGGTGATCTCCCCAACCGTGCCGCCGTCCGCGATCAGCGCGGAGAGATCGACCGTGCCGCTCGCGCCGAATTTCGCGGAGCCGCTGGCGGTCTGGTTGGCGTGAGCCGCCTTGGCTATGCTCACCGTGACGCACGCCGCGACGCTGTCATTGTGGTTGGCGTCGCCCGCGACCTTGTACCACACATAGTAGGTTCCGGCGCTGGTCGCTGTAGGGATGGATGTGGTATAAAGGTCATCCGCAGGAGCCGTGTTCTCGGTAGTCACCGCGTACTGCATCGTGCCGCCTGTGGCTTCGCCTGTAACAGTCACAAGCGGTTTGTCCGTTCCGTCGTAGGTGCGGTTCTTCTCAGTAACCGTGGCAGCAACAGAGCCCGCCTTGCCGATGCTCCACGCGATGGACTTCGCCGCCGTTGTATTGTCGCTCCATTTATAATTGGCCGTGTTGTCCAGCGTCGCCGTCGCGGTGTAATTGCCGACCGCCGTCGCTGCGCCGTTCGTTACGCTATAGCCTTCGCTGGAGGCAACGCCCGTTTGCTCGTTGCCCGTCCATTTGAGGCCGGTCGCCGCTGTGGGGATCGTCACGGTCTTGGGATCGACCGTCAGCGTATAGCTTGCGGTCGCGGAGGCGTAGTCGTTCGTTTCCGCGGCGGTCGCCGTGATGGTTGCTGTGCCGGCCTTGACGATATGCACCGCACCCGTGGCGCTGTCCACTGTGGCGGCGTTGCCGCCTGTGACCTGATAGCTCACGCTCGTCTCCGCGCCCGTGGCGGTCACGGTGAAGTCTGCGTCGCCGTAGGTCTTTTCTTGTGTCGCGGAGGCAAAGGAGATCGTCTGCGCCGCCCTGTACTCCACGACGACGGTGCAGTTCTTGCCTTTGTCGCCGTTATTATATGCGCGGACGTAGAGCTTGCACCTGCTCTTGGCGTCCAGAAACGCGGAAATGCGGAAGTTGCGTCCTTCGCCGCTATTGTCGTCGTCCGCAATCAACTTGTCGTTCAGATACAGCCCGCCCACCGTATTAACTGCGCCGACGGAATAGAAAACGTACGCTCCGTCGTCCTCAGGGATGAAGGCATAGGTTTTGCCGAGCGTTACCGGATTCGTGCCGACAATGATCGTGCCGTCGGTCCCGGCCGTCTGGGAGAGGCACAGCTCCGCCTCGCCGAAACCATTCAGAACAACGTCGTAACGTGGGTCCGCGGATATGAACTGCTCCGTCGAGCCGCCGTGCTCGGCCATGCCGGAGGTGATGGGCACGTGAGCCACGTCGGTGGGCGTGACTTCCGTCTTGACGGGGAGCGGCGTGGTCCACGTCAGCGCGCCGCCGACGGTGATGACGGCGCCGCTTCCCAGATACACGCTGTCGATCTCCGGCGCGCCGGAGACGGTGAAGACGGCGCCCGAGCCCACGGACACGGCGCCGTCATCAGCGTTTTCGGCGGTGATCGCGCCGCCGGTCACGGTGAAGCTGCCGCCGTCATCCACATAGATAGCGCCGTCATCAGCGTTTTCGGCGGTGATCGCGCCGCCGGTCACGGTGAGGCTGCCGCCGTCACCCACATAGATAGCGCCGACATCGCTGCCGACGAGCTTGCCGCTGCCCTTGCTGTTCTTGAGGGTCAGCGTGCCCAAGACGCGCAGGGTGAAATCCGACAGCGCCGAGCCGTTGACGGCGAAGCCGTTCAGGTCCAGCGTGACGGTCCGGTCCACCGGGACCTCCAGAGAGCTGTCGCCTGCGGCCGCCGTGCAGTTCTGCGTCAGCGTGACGGTTTCCTCCGTGCCGCTCAGAAGCTCCTGCAGCCTCTCCCACTCGGTCGGCTCATCCTCCGCCAGGACGCCGACGTGCAGGAGGCTTACCGCCATGCAAAGCGCCAGAAGAAACGTAAAGGCTCGTTTCGTTTTCATCTCCTTATCCTCCCCCACTGTTTATTGATTGAAGCCCGCCGGGTCGATGGGGCGGAAGCCCGTGAACGACGCGCCGCCCTGCAGGTCGGCATAGACCGTGGCCACCTGTACCGAGGGGAGCGCGTCCGGCGCGGCGGTTCCTTTTCCGTTTTCCGTTCGTCAAGCGTCAATCCCAGCCCGACCAGCCTTCCTCACCCACAACGTTGTAAAGCCCGTAGAAGGGCAGGAGCACGGGATCCTCGCCGTCATAGCCCCAGGCGTTAAACATCGAGACCCAGCTGGTAAACCCGTAAGGCAGGTCGCTTATGCAGGAGCCGGGCAGATAAACCATCACCTCGTCCGCGCCCTCCAGCCCGTAGGGGCCGGAAGCCACAAAGCGCACGCCGTCCTCGATCCACTCTTCCGCCTCCGTGGGGTCGATGTCAAGCTCCTCAAGACGCATCGAATACGTGTACTCATCCACGCGCCTGACCTGGCCGAAGCGGCCGGAGAAGGAGCAAACGTAGATCGTGCCGTCTGGATAGTCCTCCCCGTCGTCGCCCATGTCGCTGTCGTGGTAATCTCCGGTGAACGTGCCGTCCGGATTGATGAAAAGCTCCGAGCTCCAGCCGCCCGCCCCGCTGGCAAACGTGAACCCCTTCGGCAGCGAAGCAAAGAACGCCGCTTCGTCCGCTTCGGCGAGAGTGATATCCAGCTTGCCGCGCAGGAATCGGATCGCGTCGTCGCAGCGCATCGCCGTGCCATACGGAAAGTCGAACGCGTCCGCCGGCTTCTCCATGTCCGCATCGTACTCATAATAAGCTGCGTTGCGCATCAGAAGCCCCTTCGCCTGCTCCCCCTCGGCGGGCAGGCCGCTCTCATACGCTTCGCGCGTGCAGACCTCGTCGTTGTAGAGGTAATGGTGCTGCAGCGCCTCCTGCTCCGCCGTGCCGTCGTCATCATCCAAATAGTCCGGAAAAGCGTAGTGGTTGCAGGTCATCTGCGGTCTCATCCGCCCCTCGGTCGTGAAGTGGATGTATGTTTCACTCATCCCTTCGCCGTAATCGGCGGTGTAAAGCCAAAGGCTCTTGTCCGCACCCGTCTGGAACAGGCGGTAGCCCGAGCCGCCGCCCACCTGACTGTCCACTACATCGTCATACAGCTCGCGCGCGCCCTCTTCGTCCCAGGTGAAAACGCGCAGCTTCGCCGCGTAACGCTCTTCTCCGTTCGTAAGCGCGGCGGCGAAAATCAGCTCCGGCATTTCGTCGCCCCAAACGTCGGCAAACACGACGGGTGTGGCCGGAGCGGCGGGGCGGGCCTCATAGATCTCCTCGTCAAAGACCGTTCCGCGCTGCCAGTCGTAGCCGAGGATATGCTCGCGTTCGGCGGTCAATATGCTGAGATAGGCAATATTGGCCTCACGCTCGCTGTTTTTCTCGTCTTTTTCCAGCTCCGTCGCGGGCTGCTGCGGCGTTTCCGCCGTCCCCGCGCTTTGGTTGGGGGAGGTCTCGGGCAGGTAATCCGTCCTGCGCGCGCAGCCCGCGCACAAAAGCGACAGCGCGCAGACAAGCGTTAAAATAGAGGCGGCGTAACGGTTCCGTTTCATTTTACTTTCCTCCAAAATGCAGTTGCTTTCCCGTACTATAGCACAAACTCCGCGCGGGCACAACAAAAAAAATATACATTTCCCGCGCAATGTGCTATCATTCATATTGTTCTTAGTTTTTTCCGATATGCTGATAATGGAGGGGGGCGGTTCCATGCGCATTTTGGTCGTGGAGGACGAAAAGCACCTCAACGCCATGATCGCCGAGGCTCTCGGCGACGACGGCTACAGCGTCGACTCCTGCTACAACGGCGTAGAAGCGCTGGAATATATGGAATGCGCGGAATACGACGTGATCGTGCTTGATATCATGATGCCGAAGATGGACGGCCTCACGCTCGTGCGTACGCTGCGCGCGCGTGGAAACGCGACCCCCGTGCTGTTTCTCACCTCGCGCGACAGCGTCGCGGACAAGGTTGCGGGGCTGGAGAGCGGCGGCGACTATTACCTCGTCAAGCCCTTCCATTTCGACGAGCTGCTCGCCGTTGTGCGCGCGATGACGCGCAAGTATACCGGCAACCGCTCCAACGTTTACACCATCGCCGATCTGACGCTCGACGCTTCCGCCAAGACCGTCACGCGCGCCGGGAAGCCCATCGACCTGACGGCGAAGGAGTTTTCGCTTTTGGAATACATGCTGCGCAACCGCGGCGTGGTGCTCTCGCGCGAGATGATCGAAAACAATCTTTGGAACTACGAGTACGAGGGCGGCACGAACGTCGTGGACGTCTACATCGGGTACCTGCGCAAGAAGATGGATACGGGCTTTGACAAAAAGCTCATCCAAACCGTGTGGGGCACGGGCTGGGTGCTGCGGGAGGGCTGAGGCGTGAAAAAGATCAATCTCTCCGCCAAGGTGCGGCTCACGGCGTGGTTCACGCTGATGATCCTGCTGCTCTCGGCGATGGTGCTGGTGTTCGTGTTCGTTATCAACGGCGCGTCCGTGACCGACGATCCTGCGGGACGCCTCGTAAAGGTGGTGCAGCGCAACGCGAGCCGCGTGGAGTTTGACAACGGCGGCTTTGAGTGGAGCGATATCGATTTCTACCGCCGCGGCGTCTATTGCAGCGTATTTAACGCAAACGGCAAGCTGATACGCGGCGCGGTTCCGGAGGGCGCGGAGTTTGACCTCCCGTTCGAGCCGAACGTCGTGCGCGAGGCAAGCGTCGGCGGCGCGGTCTATTTCGTCTACGACGCGTTCGTGGACATGTCCGTCACACAGCTTTGGGTACGCGGCGTGATCGACTCCGCCGACCGCAGCGGGCTAATGCACACCATCATGGTGCTGACCTGGACGCTGTTGCCCGCGATCCTCATTCTCTCCGTCGTCGGCGGCTGGCTGATCGCCTACAACGCATTTCGTCCGATGGAAACCATTGTGCAGCGCGCCGGCTCCATCTCCGACGGGGAGGATCTCTCCGCGCGCCTCGACTTAAAGCGCGGGCCGAGCGAGATGCGGCGGCTCGGCCATACCTTTGACCGTATGTTTGCACGCCTTGAGCGCTCCTTCAACGCTGAGCGCCAGTTTGCCTCCGACGCGGCGCACGAGCTGCGCACACCCGTGGCGGTCATCCTCGCCCAGTGCGACCGCGCGCGGCGTAAGGACAAGACGGGCGAAGATTTTTTGAAGTCTCTCGACGTCATTGAGTCGCAGGGGCGCCGCATGTCGGAGCTGATCGACCAGCTTTTGAGCCTGACGCGGCTCCAGCAGGGCGTCGACCGCTACCCTGCGCGCGAAGCGGATTTGAGTGAATTCGTCTCCGCGTTGAACGACGAGTTCATCCCGCCTGTCGAGCGCGGCATCACACGCGCCGCGGAGATCGAGCCGGGCATCCGCGCGAGGTTCAATCCCACGCTCACGGCGCGCATCGTGCAGAATCTGCTGCAAAACGCCTACAAATACGGCAGGGACAACGGGCGCGTCACGCTCTCGCTGCGCGCGGAGGACGGCATGGCGGCGCTGCGCGTCACGGATGACGGCATCGGCATCGCGCCGGAGGACGTCGAAAAAATCTGGCAGAGGTTTTGGCAGGCGGACGCATCCCGCGGCGAGGACGGCGGCTCGGGTCTCGGGCTTTCGATGGTGCGTGAGATGGCGGAGTTCCAAGGCGGCACGGCGGACGTGGCGAGCGTCCTCGGCGAGGGCAGCACCTTCACGGTGACGCTTCCGCTTGCGTAAGAGGCGAAACTTTTTGAAAAAGTTTCGCCTCTTAATTTTTTTCTTAGAATTGTCGGGTAAGCTAAGACCATCAAAGGGAAAGCGCCGCTGCGGCGGCTGACAATAAGAACTTGAAAGGAGCTTACCGCCATGAAGAAAATTTCCGCTTATTCGGCCGTTCTGGCCTGCGTCGCCTATGCCAAGCTCAACGAACAGGAGGTCGGCGACGTCTCCATTCGCCGCGCCGACGGGTTTTACGAGGTCATGTTCTCCGGCGATTGGACGCAGTATGACTGCTTCGTCGACGAGCGCAGCGGCGAGGTGCTCGGTTTCGACAGCCGCCCCCTGTCCGAGCACGCCATGCTCGGCGAAGCGGCTGCGCGCCTGTCCGCCTGAACCGACTCTTCGCGCCGTATCAAGGTGCGCGAGCAGCACACAAAACGCCCCGCGGCCGTTTCCCCCAAGGCCGCGGGGCGTTCCCTATTCTTTTTGCAGCTCGCTCCGGATCGCGCCGACGAGGTACAGCGAGCCAAACGCCGCCACCGTACCGTCCTCGCCTGCGGCGTCGAGCACGGCGCGGACGCCCGAGGCAACGTCGGCGCAGGCCCGCGCCTTTGCGCCCCGTGCCGTCAGGTATTCCGCGAGCGCTTCCGCCGCAAGCGCTCGCTCGCTCAGCGGCGTGAGGCAGACAAACTCGTCCGCGAGCGGCAAAAGGCTCTCCACCATGCGCGGATAGTCCTTGTCCGCGAGCACGCCGAGCAGAAACGCCGCTTTCTTGTCCGGCAGCAGCTCGGAAAAGCTCTCGGCAAACGCCTGCGCACACTGCGGGTTGTGCCCGCCGTCCACGATGACGAGCGGACGGCGGCGCAAAATTTCAAAGCGCGCGGGCCACTTCACACCCGCGAGCCCCTCCCGCACGGCGCGCGTCGGCACCTCCCAGCCTCGTGCGCGCAGCGCCTCGATGGTCTCAAGCGCCGCGGACACGTTGTGAAGCTGATGCCGTCCCAAAAGCGCAAGGCGGTATTCCTCCCCGCCCCAAAGAAAGATCTGCCCGCTCAGGCTGCTGTCGAGCAGCGTCAGCTTTGCCATATCCACGCGCCGCAGCGGAACGTTCCGCGCGCGGCAGACCTCTTCCACGACCGCCGTGACCGCGCTTGCGCCGTCGTAGCACACCGCGCTGCACCCCGTCTTAATGATGCCGGACTTGGTGCGTGCGATCTCCTCAAGCGTATTGCCGAGATACTCCGTGTGTTCAAGGCCGATGTTCGTGATGACCGCGACCTCGGGACAGTCAATGACGTTGGTGGAATCGAGCTCCCCGCCCATGCCGACCTCCAGCACCACGATATCACAGCGTCTTTCGGCAAAGTACAGCATTCCCGCGGCGGTCACGAGCTCAAACTGGCTCGGATGGTCGTCCATCGTCTCCGCGGCGGCGCGCACGCGCTCCGTGACACGGGCAAGGTCGTCCCCCGGGATGTTCTCGCCGTCGACACGGATGCGCTCGCAGAATTCCTGCAAATACGGCGAGGTGTAAAGCCCTGTGCGATAGCCCGCGCGGCGCAGGACCGCGTCGAGCATGGCGCAGGTGCTGCCCTTTCCGTTGCTGCCCGTGACGTGAATGAATTTGAGTTCCTTCTGCGGGTCGCCGAGCTTTCCGAGCAGCTCGCGCGTACGCGAAAGGCCGAGGCGCGTCTTGCTCCAGCCGCTGCCTTCGATATATGCGATGGCTTCTTCCTTCGTCATGTCCTATCTCCTTACCGCGCGCAACAGCGGCGGGAGCGCATAGGCGTACGCAACCGCCTTGATCACACAGATCGCGGCGCGCAAGCTCAGCGTGCCGAAAATGAACGCGGGGCTGTAGTATCCGTAAATCTTGCTGTCGACGTAAAGCACGACGGTGTTGAGCGCGGTGATGAGCAGCTCGTTAGAGACGACGATAAACAGCGTCTGCGTTTGCGAGAGCGAAAAGTCGCGCCGTTTCGCGTAAAGCCCGACCAGTGCGCCGCAAAGCACATACGGCGCGATCCAAAGCGCCGTCGTCGCGGACACGCCGTAGCGCAAAAGCTGATAGATGAGCGTTCCCACCAGTCCGACCGCCGCGCCGTCCGCGCCGCCGAACAGCAGCGCCGCGATCAGCACCGGCACGCTCTCAAAGGTAATTTTCAGATTGCCGAAGTCCAGCGAAACATAGCCCAGCACCGCGCACATCGCGGCAAGCATCGCGTCGGTGGACAGCCGTTTGGTTTTCGTCGCCGTCATAAAAGCGTCCCTTCTCCCTTTTTGCGTTTCTCGCTCCGAGCTTTAGCAAAAGCTTTGGTAAACATCCTCGTACACCCGCTCGGCGATGGGCCAGTACTTCGCCATACCCGCGTCGATGTGGGCGTTGAGCTTCTCCGCGTAGGCGCGGTCGCGCATCGGCTTCGTGTTGACCTTGACGTTGACCGCCGCGCCGTACATCGCGCCCCAGCACATCACCACGCCCGTCGCCGCGTCGGAGACGGCGAGGCGGCTGCCCTTGTCCGCGAACTCCCGCTGCAGCTCGATGCACTCGCAGCACAAATCAAAAATCTTCAGCGGCGCCGCCGCCGCGCCGCGCAGGCACTCCTCCATGACCTCATCGCGCCCCGCGGCGTCCTTCGGGAGCCGATAGGCGCGCGCAAGCGGCGCGAACGCTGCCGCGTCCTCGTCGATGCAGGAGAGAAGCGCCGCACGCAGTTTTTCCGCTCGTTCCATGAGCGCTTTCATCTCGTCCTCAACATCCGCATACTTCGCCTTGCCGACGGTCAGCGCGCCGACCATGCCGCCGAGCGCCGCGCCCAGCGCGCCGGCAAGCGCGCTCGCGCCCCCGCCCCCCGGCGTGGGCGCGGACGAGGCGAGCCTCGCGGTAAATTCCTTGATGCTGGCGTCCATAAGTTCCATAAATTGCCCCTTGATGTAAAGATTAAAACAAGCCTGTAATGACGCCGCTTTCGTCAACGTCGATGCGCTCGGCGGCGGGGGACTTCGGAAGTCCCGGCATCGTCATGATGTCGCCCGTGAGCGCGACGAGAAAGCCCGCGCCGGCGCTGACCTTGAGGTTACGCACTGTGACGGTGAAGCCCGACGGCGCGCCGCGCAGCACGGGATCGTCCGAAAACGAATACTGTGTCTTCGCCATGCACACAGGAAGCTTGTCGAAGCCGAGCGCCGTGAGCTGCGAAAGCTGCCGTTTCGCGTTCGCGGTGAGCGCCGCACCGTCGGCGTGATACACCTTGCGGCAAATCGCGTCCAGCTTTTCCTCGATGGACGCATCCAACTCATAGGCAAAGCGAAACTCGTTCGGCTCGCCGCAAAGGCGCACGACCTCGTCCGCAAGCGCTTCGCCGCCCGCGCCGCCCTTCGCCCAAACCTCGCTGAGCACGGCGCGTACGCCAAGCGCGGCGCATTCCTTCTCCACAAGGTCAAGCTCCGCGCGCGTGTCGGTCGGAAACGCGTTGACGGCAACCACGCAGGGAAGGCCGTAGACCTCCCTGATATTCCTCACATGCTGCAAGAGATTCGGAAGCCCGCGCTTGAGCGCCTCCGTGTCTTCCCGCTCCAGCGCGTCCTTCTCCGCGCCGCCGTGGTACTTGAGCGAACGCACCGTCGCCACGACGACCGCCGCCGCGGGATGAAGCCCCGCCATGCGGCACTTGATGTCAAAAAACTTTTCCGCGCCGAGGTCGGCGGCAAAGCCCGCCTCCGTCACCACATAATCGGCGAGCTTGAGCGCCATGCGCGTCGCAATGACGCTGTTGCAGCCGTGGGCGATGTTCGCGAACGGGCCGCCGTGGACAAACGCAGGCGTCCCCTCCAGCGTCTGAACAAGGTTGGGCTTGACGGCGTCCTTCAAAAGCACCGCCATCGCGCCGTCCGCCTTGAGGTCGCGCGCCGTAACGGGTCTGCCCTCATAGGTATAGCCCACGATGATACGTCCTAGGCGCGCCTTGAGATCCATGATATCGGCGGCAAGGCACAGCGCCGCCATCACCTCGGAGGCGACCGTGATCTCGAACCCATCCTCGCGCGGCACGCCGTTGAGCCGCCCGCCGAGACCGGAGACGATATTGCGCAGCTGCCGGTCGTTCATGTCGACCGCGCGTTTCCATGTGATCGCCTTGGGGTCGACGCCGAGGGCGTTGCCTTGCTGGATGTGGTTGTCGAGCATGGCGGCGAGGAGGTTGTTCGCCGCGCCGATAGCATGGAAATCGCCGGTAAAGTGCAGGTTGATGTCCTCCATCGGCACGACCTGCGCGTATCCGCCGCCGGCGGCGCCGCCCTTGATACCGAACACGGGGCCGAGCGACGGCTCGCGCAGTGCGGCGGCGACGCGCCTGCCCGTCCGGCGCAGCGCATCGGCAAGCCCCACGGAGGTCGTGGTCTTTCCCTCGCCCGCGGGCGTGGGAGTCATGGCGGTGACGAGGATGAGTTTGCCGTCCGGCTTTTCCGCGAGGTCTCGCAGCAGGCGGTTGTCCACCTTCGCCTTGTACCTGCCGTACTGCTCCAGATATTCCTCCGCGATCCCAGCCTCCGCCGCGACCTCGCGGATCGCGCGCATCTTGCACGATTGCGCGATCTCGACGTCCGTCTTGTATGTCATGTACCCGTTCCTCCTCTGCCCACGATGATTTCCGCATTATTGTATCCGAACGCGGCGGTTTTGTAAATCACTTTCTTCACAAGGCGCCGCGAAAATTGCGTCCGTTCCTTTTGGCTTGACTTTTGCGCCTAGGATGCATACAATATCAAGCGATATTTTTGGATTTGCGATCATTTGGGAGGATATACACGATGGAAAAGATGAAGCCGCGTACGCTCTCCGGCTTTATGGAGCTGCTGCCCGCGCCGCAGATGCAGATGGAGCGCGTGATGGAGATCATCCGCTCATCCTACGCGCTCTACGGCTTTACCCCGCTCGATACGCCGCTTGTGGAGTCGAGCGAAATTCTCCTTGCCAAAGGCGGCGGCGAGACAGAGAAGCAGATTTACCGCTTCACCAAGGGCGACGCCGATCTGAGCCTGCGCTTCGACCTGACCGTGCCGCTGGCGAAATACGTGGCGCTGCACTATAACGAGCTCTCGTTCCCCTTCCGCCGCTACCAAATCGGTAAGGTTTACCGCGGTGAGCGCGCCCAGCGCGGCCGTTTCCGCGAGTTCTATCAGGCGGACATCGACGTCATCGGCGACGGGCAGCTCGACATCACGAATGACGCCGAAATCCCCGCAATCATCTACACCGTCTTTTCACGCCTGGGGCTCAAGCGTTTCCAGATCCGCATCAACAACCGCAAGATCCTCAGCGGCTTCTACAACATGCTCGGTCTTTCCGATAAGGCGGGCGACATCATGCGCACCGTGGACAAGCTCGAAAAGATCGGCGTGGACAAGGTGCGCGCCGTCCTCACGGAGGACGTGGGGCTTTCCCGCGAGCAGGCGTTTGAAATTCTCAAGTTTATTGCCATTCATGGCACGAATGACGAGGTGTTCGGCGCGCTGGGCGCCTACCGCGGGAAAAACGCGCTCTTTGACGAGGGGTTTGACGAGCTCGCGGCGGTAACGCGCTATCTCGCCGATTTTGGCGTGCCGCAGGAGAACTTCGCCGTCGATCTCACCATCGCGCGCGGGCTCGACTATTACACGGGCACGGTCTACGAGACCACGCTGCTCGACCATCCGGAAATCGGCTCGGTCTGCTCCGGCGGGCGCTACGACAATCTCGCGGGCTTCTACACCGACCGCGCGCTGCCCGGCGTCGGCATCTCGATCGGACTGACGCGGCTTTTCTACGTGCTCGGCGAGCAGGGGATGCTCAATCCCGATCTGCCCACCGCCCCCGCCGACGCGCTCATACTGCCGATGACGGACGACCTCTCCGCCGCCGCAAAGCTCGCGACCGCGCTGCGCGGCAACGGCATCCGCACCCAGCTTTACACCGAGGCGAAGAAGTTCAAGGCAAAGATGAGCTACGCCGACAGGCTTGGCGTGCCCTTCGCTCTCATTCTCGGGGAGGATGAACTGCGCGAGGGCGTCGTGACCTGCAAGAACATGAAAACCGGCGAACAGCAAAAGCTGTCCGCCGATCAGGCTGCGGAGCACATCGTATCGTTCCTCGGCGAGCTTGCGCGCATCGCGCCGGTGCTCGACAACTGAATCCCCGCTTTTTCAGCCGCCGCGGCGCAGGATCCTGCCCGCGGCGGCGTTTTTTTCGCCGTCCTGAAGGGCGACCGCGCCGTTCACCCAAATAATGTCCATTCCCTGCGCGCGCCGCGCCGGGTCGGCAAACGTCCCCGTTTCGTGAACGCTTGTCAAATCAAACAGGCAAAGGTCGGCGTCCATGCCCTCGGCGACCTTCCCCTTGCCCGCGAGGCAAAACCGTTCCGCCGCCTGTCCCGTGACCTTGTGCACCGCCTCTTCGAGCGTCAGCAGCTTCTCTTCCCGCACATATTTCTCTAAAAGCCGCGTAAACGCGCCGTAAACGCGCGGATGCGGCAGCCCCGCCGACGGATAGGTCGCATCCGAAATGACGCCGGAGAACGGCGCGCGCAGGATCTCCGCCACGTCCTCTTCGTCGGAGATGAAGTCGATCATCGCCGGCGCGCAATCCTCCGCCGCGAGCAGGTCAAAAAGCGCGTCATACGGGTCCTTCCCCGTTATTTCCGCTATCTCCGCGAGGGATTTTCCCTCAAAGCCGAGGTGCTCCGCACGACGCAGCGACACGGCAAAGACGTTCTCAAAGCCCACAAGATGCGTGATGTTCTCAAAATCCGCGCCCGTCTCCATGCGCTCGCGCATCCGCCGCCGCGCGCCGCCGTCGCGCAGCGCCGCTGTGAGCGCCGCCGTACCGCCGCGCTGATACTCCGGCGGCAGCACGTGGATGAGCTGCGTCGAGCCGGCGGTGTAGGGGTAAACGTCGCACATCACGTCCAGCCCGTCCTCCCGCGCCTGCGCGATGAGGCACAGCATCTCCGGCACATTTTTGCGCCAACCCACGCGCCCGATGGACTTGAGATGGCTCACCTCCAGCGGCACGCGCAGCGCGCGCGCGACGTGGAGCATCTCGCGCAGCGCGTCCACAACGCCCTCGCCCTCCTGGCGCATGTGTACGGTCAGTGGGATCGCTTCGCCGCGCAGCGGCTCCAGCGCACGCAACAGCCCTTCGGTCGAATAGAAGCATTCCGGCGCGTAGCCCAGGCCGAGCGACACGCCCAGCGCCCCGTCCGCGAGCGCTCGCTCCAGAAGGCGGTGCAGCGCGCGCAGCGCGCCGTCGTCCAGATCGCCGTCCGTAAAGCCCGCCACGCAGGTGCGCAGCGTCCCCATGCCGGCAAGCATACCGCTGTGGAGCGCCTCCGGTACGGCGGACGCGGCGGCGAGATAGTCTCCAAGCGAGGCAAAGCGCAGCTCCTCCGGCACTTCGCCGAGGATCGGCGCGAGGTACGCCGCCGTCTCATCCGCATGCACCCCAAGAACAGGCGCGGCCGATAGCCCACAATTGCCATTGATGACAGTGGTCAGCCCCTGCGCCAGCTCCGCCGCGCCGAAATCGGAGCGAAAAAGCGCCGTGTCCGCATGTCGGTGGATATCAATGAAGCCTGGCGTAAGATACCGTCCCGCCGCGTCTACGGCCCGTTCCGCCTCCGCGCCGCCGAGCGCGCCGACGGCGGCGATTTTCCCGCCGCGCAGCCCCACGTCGGACAAAAAGGCGCTTTTCCCCGTGCCGTCGATCACGCGCGCGCCGCGGATAATGGTATCAAATCGCATGGTTCCCGCTCCTGATGTGCTCCCACGCCTCGGCAAGGTCTGGGTAGATGCCGAAGCAGCGCTTTTTCGTCTCCTCCGTCGGCCGCATCAGGTCGGGGATCATCACGGCGCGGCAGCCGGCGCGCCACCCCGCCTCCACGCCGTTGAGGCTGTCCTCAAAGACGTAGCACTCCTCCGGCGGAAGCCCCAAGCGCTCCGCCGCCAGCAGGAAAATGTCCGGCGCGGGTTTGCAGTGCTCTACCTCGCGTCCGGAGGTCAAAACGCTGAAATACGCCTCGATGCCGTTCATGCGCAGATTGTGCTCGATCATGTCCATCGGGCTGCTGCTCGCCACCGCAATGCGGTATCCCTCGTCGCGCAGGCCGTCCAAAATCGTCTTCACGCCAGGGCGCAGCGGAACGCCCTTGCGCTGGAGGCGGTGCACGCGCTCCGTACACTCGCGCAGCACCGCCGCGGGATCGTCCGCGTGATAATAGCGTCGGATGACCGCGAGCGTCTGCTCGCCGCCCGTGCCGCACATATCGCCCGGGAACGTGTCAGCAAGCGTCACGCCCATCTCTCCGGCAAGCTCGTACCACGTCGCCTGCCAGATCCGCTCGGAGTCGATCAAAAGGCCGTCCATATCAAAAATCGCACCGCGCATCATATTCTCTCCTTTTCTTTTCTGCGTCGATTATACTCCCCGTGCCGAAGTTCGGCAAGTGGCGATTTACGCACAAAATGAAATGGACATTTTCTCCGCGCCGTGCTATAGTGGTATACATGCCACAGCGCCTTTATATCGCTTGAAAGGTGTGATATCATGAGCAACGCCGCGTCCGGATCCCAGCTCAATCTTCATGCGGTCAAGGTCATCGGACACCGGAACCCCGACACCGATTCCGTCTGCGCCGCCATCGCCTACAGCCGGCTGAAGAAGGCCGTCGACCCCGGGAACGACTATAAGCCCTGCCGCGCGGGACAGCTCAACCGCGAAACGGAATTTGTGCTCGACTATTTCGGCGCGGAAAAGCCGCAGCTCTACACCGACGTGAGCCCGCAGGTGCGCGACGTGGATATCCGCGCCGCCGAGGGCGTGGACGGTGAAATGAGCCTGCGCCGCGCATGGGTCAAGATGCGCGACGAGAATTTGGACACGCTCTGTGTGGTCGACGGGGAAAAGAACCTCAAGGGCCTCGTCACGGTCAAGGACGTCGCCACCGCGAACATGGACGAGCTTGACCCCTATGTGCTCGCCAAGGCTGAGACGAGCTACGAAAACGTCGTCGAAACGCTCGGCGGCACGGTGCTCGTGGGCGACCCCGCCGGAAAAACGGTGCAGGGGCGCGTCATCGTCGGCGCGGGCAACTCCGAGGTGATGGAGCGCGCCATCAAGAAAGGCGACGTCGTCATCGTCAGCAACCGCAGCGAAAGCCAGCTCACCGCCATTGAGATGGAAGCGGGCTGCATCGTCGTGGGGCTTGACTCCAAGGTCTCCAAAACCATCCGGATGCTCGCGGAGGAAAACGACTGCCTCATCGTCAGCACGTCGCTGAGCACCTACGCCGCCAGCCAGATCATCACGCAGTCCGTGCCGATCCGCTACTATATGCTCAAAGAGGGCCTCATGACCTTTAACCTCAACAGCTCCGTGGAGGAAGCGACCAAGCTCATGGCGAGTGTCCGTCACCGTTACTTTCCCGTACTCGGAGACGACGGGAAGTATCTCGGCGTCCTCTCCCGCCGCAACCTGCTGAATCTGCGCAGAAAGCAGCTCATTCTCGTCGACCACAATGAAAAGTCGCAGGCGGCGGAGGGTCTGGATAAGGCGGAGGTGCTTGAAATCATCGACCACCACCGCATCGGCGCGCTGGAGACGGACAATCCCGTGTACTTCCGCAACATGCCGGTCGGCTGCACCTGCACGATCATCTATCAGATGTATCAGGAAAACGGCGTGGAGATCGACAGGTCCACGGCGGGGCTGATGCTCTCCGCCATCCTCTCCGACACGCTGATGTTCCGCTCGCCCACCTGTACGCCGCTCGACGAGCGCGCAGCGCGCGCGCTCGCGGAGCTTGCGGGCGTCGAGCTTGAGGCCTACGCCGGCGAGATGTTCGAACACGGCGGCGACGTCAGCGGCGAGACCGCCGAGCAGATCTTCAACACCGACTATAAGGTCTTCACCGGCGGCAGCTACCACTTCGGCGTCGGCCAGGGCAGCTACATGAACGAGAAAAACCTCCGCGCCGCCGAAGAGCTGGTGGGGCCGTACCTTGAGTCCGCACGCACAAAGCAGGGGCTCGACTACGTGTTTTACCTCTTCACCGACGTGCTCGGCGAATCGAGCGACCTGCTGATGGCCGGCAAGGGCGCGGAGGCGCTCGTCGAGCGCGCTTTCGGCGCAAAAGCGGCGGACGGCACGGCGGTGCTCCCGGGGATCCTGAGCCGCAAGAAGCAGTTCGTCCCCGCGCTGATCGACGCGCTCAAGCACGGGCAGGAATGACGGGCAAAAAGATGCAAAAAAGACGGAACAAAGCTCCCGCTTGTTCCGTCTTATGCTTGTGATAACACTTGAGGAGGCATTTTTTATGAACCGGTTTCTTTCTTTCCTTTTGGCGGCGCTGCTGACCGCCGGGCTCTGCGTCCCCGCGATGGCGGCGGCGGAGAGCGCCGACGCGCGTTTGGGTCGCGTGACGCAGGCGGTCAAGGACGCGCTCGGCCTCGACACCGAGGCATACGCCGAGTTCCGCGGCGACGTGTTCGAGCAGGAGCTCGGCACGGTGTGGAACCTGCAATGGAGCGGCGACGGCGCGTCGCTGAACGTCCAGGCGCTTGAGGACGGCGCGATCATCGGCTACCGGCGCAGCGACGGCGACGACGACGTGATCTTCCGGGGCGGCAGTGGTCTGCCCACGCTTCCGAAAACGGACGCCGCCGCGGCGAAAAAGTCTGCGGAGGCATTCCTCGCGCGCGTGCTCGACGGCAAGGCCGAAAGCGTCAAGCTGGACGATCCCGCTTCCGCGGGACAGCTCGGCAGCGCGAACGCGCGCTTTTCCGGCGTCATTCTTTTGAACGGCCTGCCCTCGCCGCTGAGCTACAGCCTCACGGTGCGCGCAAGCGACAACGTCGTGACCTCGTTCCACCGCGACGCGCTCGCGAATACGTTCCTCGGCAGCATTCCTTCGGCAAAGCCCGCCGTGACGCAGGCAAATGCGGCGGAGGCGCTTCACGACACGCTCCCCTTGGAGCTCATCTACGTCACCGGCGAAAACGATGAAAGCCGCGCGGTGCTGCGCTACGTACCGAAGGATCAGCAGACCGTTTATGTCGACGCGCAGACCGGCAAGCTCGTGAAGCCCGACGACGAGCTCTTCTACGGCGCCAACGGCGCCGCCGCGCCCGAAGCGGCGGAGATGGAGATGAAGTCCGCCGATCGCGGATTGACGCAGGCGGAGCTGGAGGGCGTGCAGAAGCTTGAGGGCGTGCTCGACCGCGACGAGCTCGACAGGCTCGTGCGCGCTGAGGCCGCCTACAAGCTGGACGGCTCCACGCTCGCCTCCGCCAACTACCGTCTCGTCAAGGACGGCGAAACGGAAGCCGTGCTTTGCACGCTGCGCTACGCGTCGGCGGAGGATGAAGACGGCTTCTCCTTCTCGCGCGTCTTCACCGTGGACGCGCGCACAGGCGCGGTGAAGAGCCTGTACTCCTCCGCGCGCTGGGATAAGGAGAAAAAAAGCGCCGTCTCCAAGGACGTCGCGCAGAAAACCGCCGAAGCGTTCCTCTCCCGCTACTCCGCGCACGCAGGCGAATTCGCGCTCTATGATACCACCGACTCCACCGCGGACGGCGCGCCGTTCTACGCCTTTTCCTTCGCGCGCAAGGCAAACGGCGTCTTCTTCCCCGAAAATTCCTGCACCCTTCAGATCGACCGCATGACCGGCGCGGTCGCGGGCGTAAGCTATACCTACAACGAAAACATAACGTTTGACGCCAACGAGGGGCTCATCTCCTCGGACGCCGCGCTGGACGCGTGGATGGCGTCGTACGACGTTGCGCTCGCCTACCGTTCGATGCTGAAGGAGCTCAGCCGCTCCGTCCCCACCGAGGCAAAGCTCATCGACATGGGCTACACACGCTTCCGCACGCTGCTGCTCTCCTACGCGCTTGAGCGCGAGAAGTACTTCTCCGGCGTGGACGCCAAGACCGGCAAGCTCGTCGAGCTGCCCGAGTGGGACGCGGACATCGCCTATACCGACGTCGCGGGTCACTGGGCGGCGGCAGAGATCGAACGTCTCGCAGGCTGCGGCGTCGGCTACTCCGGCGAGAGCTTCGGCCCCGACAAAACACTCACGCAGTGGGCGCTCGTCGCGTTGCTTGCTTCGACGCAGGGAATGCGCGTCGACGTGGAAAACGCCACAACGGAGGAGCGCGACGCCGCTTACGAGGCCGCGTACCGTATGGGCGCGCTGACGCGCGAGGCTCGCGGCGATGATTCCGCCGTAGATCGTATGACGCTGGTGCGCTGTTTGGTCGATGCCGCGGGCTTCGGCCCTGTGGCAA